>DAPKRQ010000175.1:0-7659 GCA_031800475.1 Myxococcales bacterium LLY-WYZ-16_1 | reverse complement strand
ATTCCGAGGGGCGCCGCCGATCCAACGGCCGGCGAGACCGCAACAGCGCCCGAACCCGGCACGATTCCAAAGACGGCAGTCCGTCCCACCCTACCGCCTCACCGGAGCTGGTCGCCGCCTGAGCGATTCGATCGCCGGGCGGAACGACCGGACCCGTGCTGTCCTGGCGGCCCGTTGGTGGGACCTTGTTTCGGGGCCGGCGCGGCGCCCAGTGCGAAGGGCGAGAGCAGGCACTCGACCCGCCGGCACCCCGACAGCACGACAGCCGTGCAGCGGCGGCGTTTATCGGGACTGAGGGAGGTCGGTTCCTCGGCTTGACCAATTTTGTCCGGCCGTGGGGTATGGCCAGACCGGGTCAGGGCCTTTTGGAACGACCCGGGTTCAGACCAACCCGCTGAAACTCCCGGATTCGGGACTGCCGGTATTCTCCGAGGTCGAGACAACCTCGTAGAAATGGTTTTCGTTTCAGCGCACGAGTCGTCTTCGGACCAGGGTCATGGCGACGAAGGAGAAGATGACGGTGTATGCGAGCAAGACCCCGACGCTGGGCCAGATCTCCGCCGATGTCCCGGTCAAAAAGGCACGAATGGGCCGGACGGCGTGGGTCAGCGGAAGGAGCTCGGAGAGAGTGCGAAGCTGGACGGGCAGTCCATCCAAGGGATACCAGGCTCCCGAGAAAAGCAGCATCGGTGTCAAACCGATCGTGAAATAATACATGAAGAAGTCGTAGTTGGGCGCAACGGCCGTGACCGCCATGGATATGGCCCCAAACGTGAGGCCTGCCAAGAAAGCGTGCGGAATGCTCCAAAGGGCCGTCGGCCACGACGCCAGGCCCATCCAAGAGACGACCAGCAGCATCATGACCGCCCCGATACCGGCTTTGGTTGCCGCCCAGAGAATGTCTCCGCCGACGACCTCTTCGATGTTTATCGGGGTTACCATCACCGCTTCGTAGGTCTTTTGTTTGAGCATGCGCGTCAGGGCTGCGTATGTATTTTCGAACGAAGCAGACCACATGGCGCCCATGGCCATGAGGCCGGGGGCAATGAACGTCGCGTAGTCCATGCCGTGGACATCTTCCACGAAATACCCCAGGCCATAGCCGAGTCCGTAGAGATAGAGAATGGGTTCAAAGAGATCGCCGAGGAGGCTCGACCACATGGCTCCGTGGCGCCAGACGATGGCATTTCTGCGCCAGACTCGAAAGGAGCGGGTGGACAGCTTCGGGATCCAGCCCATTGTCAGTCCCGCAGCTCCCGGCCGGTGAGGCGCAGGAACACATCCTCGAGAGTGGCCCGACGATGCAGCGCTTCGACGTTTGGAACCTGCCATAGCTCCGCGGGAGCCGCTTCGCCTTCGTTCAAAAAGACATAGAGTGTGTCCGAGTACGATTCGCGTGAAAGGCTTTGCAATGGGAGCTTCGACGCAAGGAGTTCGGGGGAGGCTCCGTTGGAACGCAGTTCGATGACTTCGCGACCCACATGGGTCTCGACCAGTCTTGAAGGACTTCCCTCAGCCACGATTCGTCCGTGGTCGACGATCACGATTCGGTCGCAGAGCTGCTCGGCCTCATCCATGTAGTGTGTGGTCAATATGACGGTCTTACCCTGCTGTTCGAGCTGGCGGATCCGTTGCCACAGGTTTTGGCGAGCTTGGGGATCGAGACCGGTCGTAGGCTCGTCCAGCAGCACGAGCTCAGGGTCGTTCACCAGGGCGCGAGCCACCAACAAGCGTCGACGCATGCCGCCCGATAACGCGGTCACCCGCTCGGTCTTTCGATCCGAGAGCATGACGAAGTCGAGGAGCGCTTCTGCTCGGTGGCGGGCGAGACGGCTCGACAGCCCGAAAAAGCCGCCGTGGACGGTCAAGTTGCGAAAGCAGTTCAGCTCTTCGTCGAGGGTGTCGTCCTGAGTGACCACGCCGATCCGTTGGCGGACCCGGCGCGAAGCCTCGGGCAGCGAAAGTTCGAGAACTTGGATGCGTCCGCCGTCCAGTCGTGCCTGCCCGGTCAGGAGCTTCATCGTGGTGGTTTTGCCGGCGCCGTTGGGTCCCAACAGACCGAAGCATTCGCCAGCCTGGACGCGCAGGTCGAAGCCGTCGAGCACGGTGCGACTGCCGTAGCGCTTGACCACGTCCGTCATTCGGACGGCCGTTCCGTCCTTCATGGGGAGCGGGGGTAGAGGGGGTGAGACCCTCCGGCAACTCCAAAGACGCCAACCGGAGAGAATGGCCTGGTTCCAAAGAAGGAAGGCCGACTCGGCAGAGGTGGAAAAACGAAGGCCGAGACTGTCGCCGATCCGCGGAACCACCGGCGCGGCCAGGAGGGCCCGCCGCGGCCCGGAGGGGTCTGCCGGCGCGGAGGGCCCGGCGGGGCCGTCGGGGCTCCGTGATCCCGCGGCCTGTTCGAGGCTGTGGGGCGACCCGCCGAATCGCGTCCGAGCTCAGGACTCCGGCTTCGGTGGGGTCACCATGATGTGGGCCCCTGCGGTGCCCGGAAACATGAGCCAGGGTGCCTCCGCGCTCGGCGAGGTGGACAAGCCCGTGGACTCGGGCGTGGCGAACGGAATGTAGACCACCCAGCGACGGTAGGCGTCGACCACCTTCGCGGCCTCGGGATCGTAGCGGCTTGCAGCCAATACGTGCAGCGTCCTCGGACCCCGGGGCATCTGCAAGGTTCCCGCTTCGACTTCGGCGTATCGCTGGGCTCGGTTCGCTTGGCCGCGAACGCCCTCGGCCCGAAGGGCCCGGCCCCGGGCCATGAAAGGCTCGAGGTCCCGATGGTAGCAAGCCACCTGGAACGCCTTTCGTTTCGGATCGTCGGCCAGGCACACCATCGGGTTGTCGCCGGCACGGGCTTCGTACAAACCGTCGGGCCCGTACGCGAGCACCCTTGCCCCGTCCCGCCATTTTTCGGGAGCTGCCAGCACCGCGGCAGCGATCTGGTCGGCTTCGTTCGGTGCCGGACGTCGAGTCCCTGGGTCGGACCCCGGAGTCGCAGGCGCCTTCGCCGCGCGGGCGTCCGGGGCTGCCGGCTTCGACCCGTTCGACGGGCTGGTGCCATCGGCTGAAGCCAGCCCGGGCGCGCTCCGTGCAGGCGATGCGGCCTGCGCGGACAAGGACGGGTCCCCTGCAACCCATGTCAGGGCCGCCGCGCTGATCGCGGCGGCCGAGCTGCCGCCGGCGAACGACATGGGTCGGAGGTACCGGTGTCTGGGCTTCCGCCAGCCAGACCGGCGCGGCGTCCGTCCGGATTCCAGCCGAGACGCCAGCCAAAGCGCCGGACGAGACGCGAGCCGACACGCCAGCCCAGGCGCCACACGAGAGGCCAACCGTGACCCCAGTCGCGAAAGGAATTGCATGACGGTTGAAGCTCAGCACGCCCGCCGCCCCGAGTCACGGCGGCGAAGCGCACACGCCGTTCGTCGAGTCCGCGAGTCCGAGGGTTCGAGAGCTTCGCGGGTGTCGCGGGTTTCGGGCGTGTCGCCGGTGTTGCGGGTGTTGCGGGGGTTGCGGGTTTCGCGGGTTTCGACGGGTTTCGACGGGTTTCGACGGGTTTCGCAGGTGTCGCGGGTTTCGAAGGGCGTCGTCTCGAGGGGGAGGGGCGCGGTCAGTGGCGCACGACGGGCGTGGAAACCTGCGTCTCTTCCAGGACCGGCGGCTGATTCTGCAGCCGAACGTAGAACGCATCCGGGTCCTCCAGCACCAGCGCGTGGCGCAGGACCTCGTCCATGTGGTCCACCGCCTTGAGCCGCACGGCCTTCTTCACGCTGCTCGGGACCTCTGCCAAGTCCTTGGAGTTTTCGCCGGGGTGCAGCACCTCGCCGATACCCACCCGGTGGGCCGCCAAGGTCTTCTCCTTGAGGCCACCGACGGGCAGGACCCGCCCTCGCAAGGTGATCTCCCCGGTCATGGCCAGGTCTTTGCGCACGGGAATCCGGGTCAGCGCCGATACCACGGCGGTTGCGATCGTGATCCCGGCGGATGGACCGTCCTTCGGCATGGCGCCTTCGGGAACGTGAATGTGCATGTCGAGTTTCGAGTAGAATTCGCGTTCGAGCCCCAGGAGGTCCGCCCGAGATCGCACATAGCTCATGGCTGCTTGGGCCGACTCCTGCATCACGTCCCCCAGCTTGCCGGTGATGATCAGCTTGCCTTTACCCGGCATGACCGAGGCTTCGATGCTCAAGATCTCGCCTCCGGTCGAGGTCCAAGCCAGCCCGGTGGCCAAGCCGATGGCGTCCTTTTCTTCGGTTCGATTGGCCCGAAACTTGTGCACGCCGAGCAGGGACTCTACTCGTTTCTCCGTCACCACGATGGACCCGGGCGCTTTGTCGGCTGCCTTCGACTTCACGAATTCGCGGGCAAGCTTGCGGCACACGCTGCCGATTTCGCGCTCCAGACCCCGGACTCCGGCTTCGCGCGTGTAGTGGCGAATGAGTCCAACCAGGCTCTTGTCTCGAAAACTCACGTTTGCGTCGATCAGGCCGTTGCCCTCGAGCTGCTTCGGGACCAAGTACTGTTTGGCGATGGCGAGCTTTTCTGGCTCGGTGTAGCCCTCGATCCGGATCATTTCCAGCCGGTCCTGCAGGGGCAGCGGGATACCGGCGGTCGTGTTCGCCGTGGCGATGAACAGGATCTGAGACAGGTCGAAGTCCAAGTCCAAGTAGTGATCGTTGAAGCTGACGTTTTGTTCCGGGTCCAAGACCTCGAGCAGGGCGGAGCTCGGGTCGCCGCGAAAGTCCGTGGACATCTTGTCGACCTCGTCGAGCAAGAAAACCGGATTGCTCGACCCGGCGCGTTTCAGACTCTGCACGATCTTTCCCGGCATGGCACCGATGTATGTGCGCCGGTGGCCTCGGATCTCGGCCTCGTCTCTGACGCCGCCGAGCGATATTCGAACGAATTTACGGTCCATCGCCCGGGCCACCGACTTGGCGAGGGACGTCTTTCCGACCCCTGGCGGCCCCACCAGACACAGGATCGGGCCCTTGGGTCGCTCGACCAGCGCCTGCACTGCCAGATGCTCGAGGATTCGTTCCTTTACCTTGTCGAGCCCGTAGTGGTCCTCGTCCAGGATCCGCTCAGCGTGACGGATGTCCAGATTGTCTCGGGTCTGTTCGTTCCACGGAAGAGAGATGATCCAGTCGAGGTAGTTTCGAACGACCGTCGCCTCGGCGGACATGGGCGACATCATCTTCAGCTTGCGCAGCTCGGCCCGCGAACGCGTTTCGGCCTCTTTGGATAGACGCTTTGCTTTGATCTTCTCTTCGAGCTCCTGCAGCTCGTTCTTGAACTCGTCTCGTTCCCCCAGCTCTTTCTGGATGGCCTGCATCTGTTCGTTCAGGTAGTATTCCTTCTGGGTCTTCTCCATCTGCTTTTTGACCCGCGTGCGGATCTTTCGTTCGACCTGAAGGATCTCGATTTCGCCCTGCATCAGTTCGTGCAGGCGCTCGAGCCGTTCGTCTACCGGGACTGTCTCCAGTAGATCCTGCTTGTCTGTTACTTTCAGTGGAAGATAGAAGACGATCGTATCGGCGAGCTTCGAAGGCTCTTCGATGCCTTGGACGAGCTCGAGCGTCTCCTGCGGAATGCGCTTGTTGAGCTTGGTGTATGCCTCGAACGTCGCTTGGACCGTACGGACCTGGGCTTCGACCTGGACCGGGTCGGTGGGAGGAGCGCTCAGCAGTTCGTGATCGACCACGAAAAACGGGTCATCCTCGACGAACGAGGTGATCCGGGCCCGGGTCTTGCCCTCGACCAGCACCTTCACGGTCCCGTCCGGCAGCCGCAAAAGCTGCACGATGTGCGCTACGGTCCCCACCGGAAAGACGTCGGAGGGCAGGGGGTCGTTGGTCTTGGCCTTCTTTTGGGCTGCGAGCAGGATCTCTTTGGTCGAGCCCATGGCCTCTTCCAGGGCGGCGATCGACTTTTCGCGCCCGACGAAGAGCGGCACGACCTGGTGGGGAAAGACGATGATGTCCCGGAGAGGAAGCAATGGAACCGTCTTCGCGACCATGACTTCCCTATACAAGGCCCGCTCCGGCCTGCCCAACGAAACGGACGGGCCCCTCGGGAGCGACCACCGGGGCCAGACCGGATGGCCCGTCGGTCGGACCGTGCCTCAGGACGCGGCCCCCCGAGCTATTCGAAGCTGTAGACGAATTTGAGCACTTGGCCCTTTCGAAGCATCACCTCCGCCTCGGTCTCGTCGCCGCCGTGGACGAGACGGATCGTGTGGCTTCCGGGCCGGAGCCGATGAAAGCCGACGTTCTTGGCGGTGCCGACCTTTCTGCCGTTGATGTGGATGACCGCGGTCTCGGGCGTGATTCGAAACTCCACGCCGGTGCGGGCCTTTTCGATGACTCGGGGTTCGACCTGAACTCGGCTCGAGTCGGCCGGGGCCGCCGGCGCCCCGTGCAGCTCGGCGGCCGGCCCGAACGAGGCAGCCGCGACAGCCCCCAAGCGGACCCAGCGAGCCCACGGACCCCTTCGCATTCGGGTTCTCATGCTCCGAGCATGACCTCAGCCCCCGAGTTTGCAAGTCTTTGGGCTCCCAGCCCGATGGACCGTGCGCGCGATCAAATCCTCTTCGTGAGCCGAGATGGAGAGCCGGTCTCCGCCGGCCAGGCCACCCTCTCGCTGTTCGACCCCGCCGTTTTGTACGGACAGGCTGCGTTCGAGACCTTTCGCGGGTACGGAGGCCGGACCCCGGGGCTCGACCTGCATCTGGACCGACTGGCGGCCTCGGCCCGGGCCGCCGGCTTGCGCTGGCCCCACCCGGGCTCGAGCCGGGCGGCGGTCGAAGAAGCGGTCGCCGCCGCTTCCGCCGGCGAAGGTCCCGGAAATCCGTCGGCGCGGGTGCTGCGGGTGGTCGTGGTGCCCGGGGCGCCGGCTCCGGGGGAGACCCGACGGCCTCCGTTCCCTTCGACCTTCGACCATCCCCGAGTTTGGGTCTGGGCCCAGGCCGGGCCGCCCCCACCCGATCCCGGCCGTCCGGAGCCGCTGGCCGCCGTGCTTCAGGCCGACCGCCACCATCCGGTGCCGGCGGCGAAACTGACCAGCTACATGGGGGCCTGGGCCTCCTTGCGGGCCGCCGCCGAAGAAGGGGCGGACGACGCCATCTGGCACCGGGAGGGTCGGGTGACCGAAGGTCCCACCGCCAACGTGCTCGCTTGGATCGAAGGGGCTTGGTGGGCACCCGACCCCCGAGATCGGGCTTTGGACGGCGTTACCCGAAGGCTGCTGCTCGATGCCTTGGCGACCCGGGACATTCCGGTGCAGGTCCGACCCCTTCCGGTGGAACGCCTGCAGCAGGCCGAGGAGATCGTCTTGACGTCGTCGGTTCGGGAGGTGGCTTCGGTGGTCACGCTGGACGGCCGTCCGGTCGGCTCGGGTCGGGTCGGCCCCCGGGCCCGGCAGGCCCATCGGCTCTACCGGGCCCAGTGGACCGAAGCCATCCGTGCACCCTGACGGCGCCGGCCCGACGCGCGGCCCCGAACCATCCGTGCACCCTGACGGTGCCGGGCCGACGCGCGGCCCCGAGCCATCCGTGCACCCTGACGGCGCCGTGCCGACGCGCGGCCCCGAGCCATCCTGCAGCGCCGGCCCCTCGGGGAGCCCCAAAGAAGACCCCAATCCCGGACCTGGGTCTTCCGCCCG
>DAPKRQ010000174.1:0-11153 GCA_031800475.1 Myxococcales bacterium LLY-WYZ-16_1 | reverse complement strand
GCGCGAAAACGGTGGGTGGCACCCGCAAGCCAGCACCCGCAAACCACCCGACGGCAGCCCCGTTCGGTGCGCAACCGAGTCGGAGCCGAGCGATCGGGCAGCTCCCGCGAAAACGGTGGGTGGCACCCGCCGGCCGGGTGGTGGGAGGGGTGGGTTGAGTGGGTGGAGTGGTTGCTATATGAATTTGAAGTGGCCAATCGCAGTTATGAACAGGCCTGTTCCGTGGCTCGGGCATTGGACGTGCTCGGGGACCGGTGGACGTTGTGCGTGCTTCGGGACCTCGGTTTGGGGCCTTTGCGGTTCGGGGAGCTGCTCGAGCTCGAATCGGGTATCGGGCCCAACCTTTTGACGCAGCGCCTCAAACAGCTTCGGGCCCGAGGCCTGGTCTACTCCGAACCGCTGCCCTACCCGGCCAAGGGCCGGGGCTATGCATTGACGGCCCTCGGCCACACCGTGGAGCCCGTTCTCCGCGCTCTGGCCGCGTGGGGAGACCGGATGCCAGCGGAGGAAGGGCACCGGGCCCATCCGGACTGGGCGATGCGAAGGCTGCCGGAGCGCTTTCAGCGAGCCTCCCATCCCGGCACGGCCCGCATCCGCCTTCCGGCCCGGGCCTACGTGCTCGAGTGGACGACTGCTCGCCTGTCGGTCGCTCGAAAGGACACAGACCGGTTCGACGTCGAGGTGGAGGGTTCGCAAGATGCCCTGCTCGCCTGGCTGGAAGGCCAGTCCACCGCTCCCTGGCAAGCCCGAGGTCGATGGCGCGTCCAGGGCGACCCGGCCTCGTGGTCCACCCTCGAAGCGGCGTGCGGGCTCGGCAACGCGCGCTCGCGCTGAGATCGGTCCGTCTCGAACTCGACCTGGCATCGGGCATGGTCTAAACCCGGCGAGCATGGTCACCCGGAGCGAGGATCGTCCCCGGATCCGGCAAGAGGCGGTGATCCGGGTGTCGGAGACCATGGCCCGCTCCGCCGCAGCCAGCGACCGCCCGCTGGCCGAAATCCTGGAAGAAAGCATCTTTTGGGAGCGAAAGCGGCTGGCGCGGGACCGCAATGGGCCCAATCGGGGCAAGGACTCGGATTTTTGGGGCGTGCTCAAGACCAAGCTGAGGAGCACCCCCGAACACCAGCACCGGGCCCTGCTCCGGGAGGCCGTGGAGCACTACGTGACCGAGATCGAAGGCAACTTCGACCCTCGCATCTACACGGCGGTCACCCGAGCCATCCCCCCCGCACTGGGCCTGGTCCTGAACGCGGTCTCTCCCCGAAAGGTTTTCCAGAACCTCCCTCACCTCCCCAACCTGGACGACTCGATCACCATCGTTGGCGCCACCGACCACTTGGCGCGACTCCGGGAGCGCGGAACCGTGCTGCTGGTTCCGACCCACGCGAGCCACATGGATTCGATCATCATGGGCTACGTGCTCTTCCGGCTCGGACATCCGCCCTTTCTGTACGGCGCGGGGCTGAATCTGTTCACGAATCCTTTCACTGGATTCTTTATGCGCAACCTGGGCGCCTACACGGTGGACCGCAAAAAATCCGATCCCCTCTACAAAGAGACGCTCAAGGAATACGCGACGCTGACGCTCGAATTCGGCTACCACAGCCTGTTTTTCCCCGGAGGTACCCGTTCCCGCAGCGGAGCCTTGGAGCGTCGCCTCAAGCTCGGCCTGCTTTCCACGGGGCTTCGGGCTTACGTGCACAACCTACAGCGTCGCGCAGCCAAGCCCAAAATCTACATCGTCCCCGCTGCCATCTCGTACCAGCTCGTGCTCGAGGCAGAGAGCCTAGTCACGGACTTTCTGCGCGAAAGTGGCCAGAGCCTGTACACGGAAGACGAGTTCGACCAGCCCGGCCAAGTCTTTCGCTTCTTGAGCAAGCTCGTTGGGCTGGACTCGAAGATCCACGTCGGATTCGGCCGGGGTCTCGATCCCTTCGGCAACCCCGTGGACGACGATGGAGAGAGCTTGGATCCAAAGGGCCGCACCATCGACATCGCAAGGTACACCTGGGTCGAAGGCGTGCCGACGCCCTCCTTGGAGCGGGACGGCGAGTTCACCCGGGAGGCCGCTGATCAGATCTGCCAATCCATGACTCGGGAGAACGTGGCCGAAAGCACGCACGTGGTGGCTCGCGCCATCCTGGACCTGCTCCGGGACCGAAACCCCAGCATGGGCGTCTTCCAGCTGATCCGTACCCGGGGAGACGACGACGCCATCCCGGTGGCCGAAGTCCGAAGACGGATCGACGAGGTACTACTGGAGCTCCGTCAGCTCGCCGAGCGAAGCGAGATCCGCATCGGACCCACGTGCGAGCAGGCGGCCGACCGAGTACTGGAAGACGGCCTGCGCCGTTTTGCATCGTTTCACACGAAACCAGCTGCCTCCCAGCGGGGCGACCGCATTCTGGCCACGGACCCGAGCCTGCTGCTGTACTACCAAAATCGTCTCGAAGGATACCCGATGGGTAGACACAGGCCCTTGCTGACACCCGACCACCGTTCGCTTCGACCGAGGGAGTTCTGACTGTGGAGCCCAAGGTACTGATCCTGGGCGATGACGACTTCGGGCAAGCCGGGGCCCAGATGCTCAAAAACGCGCCCTGCCGCCTCGAGGCCTTCTTCGCGGACCGACTTCCGTCCCACGTGCCTAGAGCCCAGACCCTGGAGGAGGGCTGTCGCGACGTGGCGGTGGTGATCTTGGCCGGCCTCGGAAGCCGCTTGGCGGAGCTTGCCGACCGCTATGGCGAGCACGCCCAGGGAGACCATGTGGTGCTGCTGAACGCACGAAGTGTCCAAGAAGACTTCGAGCTTCCGTACGAGACGCTCCGGCGCCGCTCCTGCGCCCGCCAGATCGGCGTGCTGGGCGGCCCGCTCCACGCTCAAGATCTGGCCTCTCAGCAACACGTGAACCTGGTCCTGGCAACCCGATTTCCCGAGGTGCGGCGCCGGGCCCAACAGATCGCCGCCGGTGCGGCGCTGACCCTCGCTCCGTCCCGCGATCTGGTCGGGGTCTCCGTCGCCGGGGCCTATGGTCACCTGACGGCGATGTTGACCGGGATGGCCCAAGGGCTCGAGTGGGGCGACACATCCCGGAGCCTGCTGGTGGCCCACGCGTTGCTCGAGGCCCGTGCCTTGGCCCTGGCCTTGGGAGCCGAAGCGTCCACCTTTCAGGGCCTGGTAGGCTGGGGAGAACTCATTCCCCGCGCATCGGTCCGTTCCGACCGCCACACGGTCCTCGGTCGCGAGGTCGCCCGGGGCACACTCCTGGCCGACGCTCTGGCCGCGAGCGAGCAGCCCGTGGAGGGCGTCGAGACGGCGCGCCTGGCGCTCCAGGCCGGGGAACGGCGAGGCGTCGAGCTTCCGCTCACGAGAATTCTGGTCGAGGTATTGGACGGCGCTCCCAACCCGGGTGATCGCTTCGAGCGAATTTTGGCCACGCCCCTCGTGGCCGAGTGATCCGTCGGGCCAGGTCTCGGGTCTCAGACCGCGCCGTATGCTACCAAGGCCTCGGCCACCTTCAAAAAGCCAGCCCGGTTGGCTCCGTCCACGTAGTCCACGGTCCCATCGGCACTCCGCCCGTGCTCGAGGCAGCGGGCGTGAATGTTGCTCATGATGCCCCGCAAGCGCTGATCCACCTCGTCTCGACTCCAGGAGATCCGGAGGGCGTTTTGGCTTTGTTCCAGGCCGCTGACGGCAACGCCGCCGGCGTTGGCCGCCTTGCCCGGACCGAAAAGGACCCCAGCTCGACGAAACCGTTCGACCGCGTCGTGGGTCGACGGCATGTTGGCGCCCTCGACCACGGCGATCACGCCGTTGTCGACCAGCCGGGCAGCGTCTTCAGAGTCCAGCTCATTCTGGGTGGCACACGGAACCGCAAGCTGGGCTGGAACCGACCAAGGGCGCCCTGCCTCTTCGAATCGCGCCTTTGGATACCGTTCGACGTACCGGTCGAGCCGCTCCCGTCGGACTTCCTTCAGTTCTTTCAGAAATGAAAGCTTGTCCGGGTCGATGCCGTCCGGGTCGTACAGCACCCCTTTGGAATCGGAAACGGTCAGCACGACGGCGCCTTCTTCCACCAGTTTCTCGACCGCGTAGAGCGCGACGTTTCCGGAGCCGGACACCACCGCGGTTTTGTCTCGAAGGCTCTCCCCCCGCTCTGCCAGCATGCTTTTCAGAAAGTAGACGGCACCATAGCCGGTCGCCTCTCGGCGTACCAAGCTACCTCCGAACGCCAGCCCCTTTCCGGTCAGGGTTCCGACAAATCGGTTGCTGAGCCGCTTGTACATGCCGAACAAGTAGCTGATTTCTCTAGCGCCGACGCCGATGTCTCCCGCCGGGATGTCCGTATCCTCACCGATGTGACGATGAAGCTCCACCATCAGGCTCTGACAAAAACGCATGACCTCGCGGTCGCTCTTGCCCTTGGGGTCGAAATTCGCTCCGCCCTTGGCACCGCCCATCGGCAGGCCAGTCAGGCTATTCTTGAACACCTGCTCGAAGCCCAAAAACTTCAAAACGCTTTGGTTCACCGACGGATGGAATCGAAGCCCCCCCTTGTAAGGACCGATGGCGTTATTGAATTGAACCCGCCAAGCCCGGTTCACTCGCACGTTCCCCGCATCATCTTCCCAGGTCACCCGAAAGATCACGATGCGGTCGGGTTCGGTCAGACGTTCGAGGATGTTGGCACGCCGATAGTCCTCGCGGTCCATCACAAGCGGCATGACGCTCTGCACCACTTCCCGAACGGCCTGATGAAACTCCCGCTCGCTCGGGTTGCTGGCCTCGAGGCCCGTCATGAAGCGGTCGATCTCCGTTTGCGCCGACACGCCGTTCGCCCTGTGCGAGCCTCGCGCCCATGTCAACTCACACACCTCTTCCTGGACGCGAGGGGCGGAGTGGACGAGTGTAGCGCGATGCGCAGCCGAAGCGCTTTGGTGAACACACTGCATCGGATCGATGGGCGGGGCTACAAAGCGTACCAAGAGATCCGGGGAGAGACTCGACTGGACGAGCGCACCCACCTGCTGGTGGACCATGTCCAAGGGGACCCCTTCGCGGCCCCCTCGATGGTCCGGGTTCGGGTGGATCGCGAGGTGCCCACTCCCTGGACCGCCGACCGTCTCCGGCAGGTAGCGGTCGAAGACTGGTTCGCCCGCCGCGTCGCACGCCACGTCCGCAGCGGCCGCCGGGCGGGCTCGGGCAAGAGCGGCCAGGTCGAGGTGGACGCGCCCGGCCAAGAGGTGCTGGAGCGCACCACGGTCCGGCTCAAACCGGGGGCGGTCGAAGTCCGCTTGAAGGTGGGACTGCCAGCCCGCGGTCGGAGCGTGCTCGGGCGCCAAGCCGTGACCCTGCTCACGGAACACGTGCCGGATGCGGTCCACGCCGCCATCCACACGTCCCCACAGGACCTGAACGACCTGTGGCACTTCGTCCACACCGTCGAAAACCAAGCCCACCTTCGGGCCCAGCTGGCGGAGCGGGGCCTGGTGGCCTTCGTGGGCGACGGGTCGATCCTGCCCCGGGAGTCGGGGATCAGCGACCGGCCCATGAAGGATGCCATCCCGTTTCGGTGGCCCGAGGCCGAAAGTCCACGAACCGTAGAGCTGTCGCTGCGCCACCCAGAAGGCGGGAGCCTCCGGGGCCTCGGCCTGCCCGAAGGGGTGACGCTGGTGGTCGGTGGCGGCTACCACGGCAAGTCCACTCTACTCGAAGCCCTGCAGCGGGGCGTCTACGACCACGCGCCCGGGGACGGAAGACAGACCGTGGTCTGCCGCAACGACGCCGTGAAGATCCGAGCCGAGGATGGGCGGCGCGTCGAATCGGTCGACATTTCCGGGTTCATCCAGAGCTTGCCGAGCGGTCACCGAACGGACCGCTTCCGCTCGGACGACGCCAGCGGCTCCACCAGCCAAGCCGCTGCCCTGGTCGAAGCCTTGGAGGCCGGCAGCACGCTCCTTTTAATGGATGAGGACACCTCCGCCACCAATTTCATGATCCGGGACGCCCGCATGCAGGCGCTCGTGGCCCGGGAAGACGAGCCGATCGTTCCGTTCGTCGATCGGGTCCGAGAGCTATGGGATCGATTCGGTGTATCGACCATCCTGGTGATGGGTGGCAGCGGCGACTACTTCCGGCACGCCGATGCGGTGGTTCAGATGAAGAACTACCGGCCCATCGACGTGACGGACAAAGCGCGGTCCTTGGCCGGCACGGAGCGAGACGAAGACGCCCCTTCAATGGCCCCACCGGGCGTCCGGGTCCCCCGGCCCGAAGGGCTCGATCCCTCCCGGGGCAAACGCAGCGTCAAAATCGATGCGCCCCGAGATGAAGAGCTGAGATTCGGAGAGACCACGGTCGACCTGCGGGCGCTGGAGCAGTGCGTCGACCGTTCTCAAGTGCGGGCCATCGGGGCGTGTCTACACCAGCTCCGACGTTTCATGGATGGCCGCCCGCTCCCCGAGGTGCTGGACGCGCTCGAGTCACACCTGGACGTCCACGGCATCGACGTCCTCGGCGGGGGTTCGGACGTCCACCCGGGCGACCTGGCCCGGCCTCGCCGGCAAGAGGTGGCTGCGGCCCTGAGCCGCCACCGGGGATTTCGCTGCCGGGATTGATGCCCGAGCCTCCGGATCGGGCCGGACGGGGCTTTCAGTTCATCGAGGCCACAGAGGTGCGGAGCTTCGGAAGCAGGTGCTCGATGCGTCGGGCCTCGTCCTCCGAGACCCCGGCGGCCAAAACCGCCTCCAAGTCCCGCACCGCAGCTGGATACAGGCCGATGCGGGCATAGAGGGCACCTCGCTCCTGCAGCAGCGCGACGTCGTCGGGCTGAAGGACCATCATGCGCTCGAGCACGCCGATGGCGTCGGCCAGTTCATTGCGCCGGACGTAAGCCAGCTTCAGGTTGGCCAACAGGCGAAGCACCACGTCTGCGTTGCGGGCCGGCCGGAGCATCCAAGGCTCGAGGGGGGCGGGGTTGCCCAAGACTTCCTCCAACAATCCGGGAAGCTGATCGATGGCGAACCGCCGTCCTGCGTGAAAGGGATCGACGAAGGTCCGACCGGCGCCATCGGCCCCGTCGGGCACCTGCACGATGAAATGGGCAGGAAAGGATATCCCCGACGCATCCAGCCCGGCGCGGCGCGCCACCTCGACGTAGACGACCGACAGGGTCAACGGCAGCCCCTGGCGAGATGCCATCACCCGAGACAGAAAGGAGTTTTCGGGACGATAGTAGTCTTCGCGGTTCCCCGAAAAGCCGAGCTGCTCGAACAGCACACGATGCATCGCCTCGATCGGCGACAAGTCGATTGCCGAAACCTGGTCCGCCCAATCCTGTAGCTGATCCAGGCATGCCTCGGGATCGACCTCGGGCGTTTCGGGCCCGGTCGCGGCCAAGGCCGCGCGTGCCAGAGGCAAGTCCGGTCCGTGGCGCTCCACCAACTCCTTCAGAATCTCCCGGGACACGACGGCGAGGGAACAACAGCGGCATTCGAGCGTCCACCCCCAAAGCTGCGACCGGAGGCGACCGCCGAAAAGGCCCCAGCCGGCTCGGCGCGAAAGGTTTCGCGCTCTCGGCCCGAAGGGCCGCGGGAGCGCCGCCACGGCTCGTCGGCAGAAGGTACACTCGCGGCATGCGGCCCGGTCCCATGACCCGCAGAAAGGCGTTCGACCACGCCGAGATGCTCGGCCGTCGGGCCGCAAAGAACTTTCGGCGTTTGCAAGCTGAGTTTCGCCGACGGGAGGTCGACGCGTTTCGGGTCTACGACTGGGACATCCCCGAGGTCCGTGCTTTCGTCGATTGGTACGACGGACAGGTGGTCCTGTCGGAACTCGCCCGGGAACAGACCGACGCGATCGAAGGCTACGGACGCATTCTGGCCCGCGGCGTTGCAGAGGCCCTCGACGTGGGCGAGGACGCGGTATGGACCCGAACGCGGCGTACCGGCTCGGGCGTCCGATACACGCCCCGTCCAGCCCGGGGTCACATCAAGATCGTTCGCGAATTCGGGCTCCGGTTCCGGGTCAACCTGAGCGACTACCTGGACACGGGCCTCTTCCTGGACCACCGGCTCACGCGCCGCCAGTTCGCCCAGTCCGCCCGAGGCAAGACCGTGCTCAACCTGTTCGCATACACCGGTTCCTTTTCCGTCCACGCCGCCGCCGGGAAGGCCCGCTCGACCACCAGCGTCGACCTGTCCCGAAAGTACCTGGATTGGACGGCGGAGAATTTTCGCATGAATGGCCTCGACACCGGGGAACTGGTTACCGCCAACGTGCACGACTTCGTGCTCCGGGCGCGACGGATGGGGCGAGCGTGGGACCGGGTGCTGCTGGACCCACCGTCTTTTTCGACCCGCTGGGGCACTGGACGTTTCGAAATCACGAACCACCATCGCGCGCTCCTTCGCGACGTCTTGGCGATCACCGAGCCGAAGGGCGCCGTGTGGTTTTCGACCAACCATCAGGATTTCGAGCCGGACTTCGAGGGTCTGCCGGCCTCTTCGATCGAAGAGATCACAGCACGTACCATTCCCGAAGACTTCCGGAACCCGAGAGTCCACCGATGTTTCGTTCTCATTCGATGAGTCTTAATTTTCAAGCGACTGACAAATCGCTCGAACGGCTCTGGGCTCGGCCGAGTGCTCGATGAACGTCCTCGAGGCGGATCGGTTTGGTTAGAAAGTCGTCGAACCCGGCCTCTTGGCAGGCTCGACGATTCTCTTCAAAGGCGCTCGCAGTCAGCGCGATGACCCACGGTTGCTCGGCCGAGCACCGCTCGCGCAGCTTCCGGGTGGCCGTGAGACCGTCGACTCGCGGCATGTGCAGGTCCATCAGGACCACATCGAATCGATTCTCTTCGAGCTTTTCGAGCCCTTCTGCGCCATCGCGAGCCACTTCGGGCCGGATCCCCAATCGCTCCAGCATCAGTCGCACGACCTTCACGTTGACCGGATTGTCCTCGACCACCAGCACTCGGAGTCCACTCTTCAATTCCCCGGTAACGGACGTATCCGCGGTTTCGTCACCGTCGGCCCGGGTGCGGGCAAGCGGCAGGCGCACGCGGAAGGTGGTGCCTTGGCCGACTTGGCTCTGCATCTCGAGCTGCCCGGCCATCAAGTCCACCAGCTTGCGACAGATCGTGAGTCCCAACCCGGTGCCGCCGTGGGTACGCGTCACGGTGGCATCCACCTGGGTGAACGGCTCGAAGACCCGTTCACGGGCTCGCGGGGGAATGCCGACCCCCGTGTCCCACACCTCGAACTCGAGGCTCCGCCCGCGGGCACGAAGCGAAAGTCCGACCTCGCCCCGTTCCGTAAACTTGACCCCATTGGACAACAGATTCAGCAAGATCTGTCGGATCCGATTCGCGTCCCCTTCCACGGACTCGGGCACATCCGGGTCGACGGTGCTTCGCACGGCAAGACCCTTGTTCTCGGCCAGGGGCTTGATCACGGAAACGACTGCGTCGACCAGGTCCCGAGGGCGATACGGAAGCCTTTCGAGTTCCATGCGCCCCGCCTCGGCCTTGGAAAGATCCAGAATGTCGTTCACCAGCGTCAACAAGGCTTGCCCACTGGACCGGATCGTCTCGAGCAGGTCCTGCTGCTCGGAATTCAAATCGGTTTCCAGGAGCATCGCGGTGAGTCCCACTACCGCGTTCATCGGTGTGCGGATTTCGTGGGACATGTTCGCCAGAAACTGGCTCTTGAACTGGTTCGACTGCTGCGCCTCGTCTCTCGCACGCTCCAGATCGGCGGCGTACCTCCGCAGCTGATCTTCGCTCTGGCGGCGTTCGGTCAGGTCTTGGACGGTCCCCAGCACCACGGGGCGGCCCCAGCGGGGGTCGGTGCTTCGGTAGCCTCGCATCACCAAAAACCGGCGACCGCCGCGGCCCGCCTCCACGTAGCCTCGCAGCTCCAGGGGCTCCCCAGCCTCTCCACAGCGCGACAGGGCCGGCTCGATCTCCTTGCCAACGGGCCCCTCGAAGGCCTCGGCGAGCTGGGCGGGGGTGGGTTCGCCGCGCTCGGGGTCCCGTCCGAACAGTTCGAAGACCGAGGCACACCAACGAAATTGCCGTTGAGCCGGATCGTACCACCAGTGTCCGAACCCACCCAGAACGTGCGCCTCTTCGAGCATGCGGTCCCGTTGGCTGAGGGCCCGGCGCGTCGCGTGCAAAGCGGTCACGTCGGTCAACGTCGCCATGTAGAAGCGCACCGAACCGTCGGCCTCTCGCAGAGGCTCGAGGGCCAATCGGTTGGCGAATCGGCTGCCATCTTTACGATAGTTGTCGAGGACTACCGTTGCTGAACGGCCACTTCGTACGGCTTCGGCCAGTTCGAGAGCGCCGGGCTGATTTCGGTCGGTCCCCTGAAGAAACCTTGCGTTGCGCCCCAGCAACTCGTCCTTGGAATACCCGGTCATCCGCTCGACGGCGGCATTGACGTAGACCACCGGCTGGTCGGGTCCCTCCGAGTCCACCACCATGACCCCGTCCGAGAAGCCCTCGACGATGGCCCGAAAGTGTTCGGATGGCAGGTGCCCCGGCTCGGCAGACTCCACGCGGACGGAATCGGTCCGAACGGGAAACGGTGTACGTCGAAACTTCGACGCGACTCAGAACGAATCACTCGGACGGGAGCCCTTCGAGCCAGCGGAGCACAAAGCCCTTGGGGCCGATGCCTTCTCGGAGCAGCTGTTCCGCCCGGAACGGGTCGGAGGCCACGGTGTACAGCCGCAGCTGAGGCGCATTTCCGGACGGACGCACGTGGACCACCTCGTCCGATTCGAGCTCGACCCGCATGCCGTCGAGCCAGTCGATGGCTCGAACCGGTCCCAGGCCGAGTGCCTGCTCGAGGTCCGCCCGGAGCCTGGTCAGGACCTCGCCCTCGGACCCGAGCAACGGCCGCTGTCCGCCGTTCGTCTCGGTGATCGTGCCGTCGATGCCATAACTGACCGCCCGCAGGCCCTCCGGGGGAGCGAAGGGGGCCAGCATCTGCCTGCTCCGTTCGGGCGGGACCGCGTCCAACAGACCGGCCGCCCGGTGTCGGGACGGCACCCGCCGAAAAGCCGCCTGCAATCCCCCGGCCCTTCGGGCCTCCGCCAGCACCACCACGATCGGCAGCACCGCATCCCGCGTCGGAAGCGGTGCC
>DAPKRQ010000173.1:0-46897 GCA_031800475.1 Myxococcales bacterium LLY-WYZ-16_1 | reverse complement strand
CCTTCCGCTTTGCCGGCGGCGGCGCCCCCCGCCGGATCCGGTTTTGGGCCGATCCGGACCGGACGGAGCGGCTGGGCGAGGCCACGCCCAACTCCGGCGGGCGTTGGCCACGCAGCGATCTGCGGCTGAGCCCCATCGATGCACCGGGGGTGTGGGTCACCGGTTTGGACGGCGCCGGCAACGAGTCGGAGCCGGTCCGGATCCGTTCGACCTGGTACGTGGCCGCCTCCGGGCCGGGGTCCGGGGCCACGCCCCACCGGGCGAGTCGATGGGGACGGCGGACCGCGCCGTCGGCCCCGCGAGCCCCGGTCGCCGACCGGACGCCCCTGGCGGCTCCCGATGGGGTGGCGCTGGTGCAGCGGGCAGAGCGCACCTGGCTGGACCGCACCCCTCGAGCCCCGTCGCCGCGGAACGAGTCGGCCATGGTGTGGGAAGCGGGCCGAGGCCGGGTGTTGCTGTTCGGGGGAGACACGCGCCGGGGCCTGATGGACGACACCTGGGAGTGGGACGGCCATGCGTGGCGTCCGGTTTTGCTGCCGGCCGGAGCGCCTCGGCCGAGGCCCCGGATGGGACATGCCATGGCCTACGACGCGGCACGGGGCCGGGTGGTGCTGTTTGGGGGCTACGGCCTGTCCGACACCTGGGAGTGGGACGGCTCGAACTGGAAGCGGATCGTGCGACCGGCCGGCGCCCAGTGGCCGGACGCTCGGGGTGGACATGCCCTGGCCTACGACGCCACCCGGCGGCGGGTCGTTCTTTTCGGAGGCGCCCGAGGCGTCGCATCGGTTCGAGGCGACACCTGGACCTGGGATGGAGCCAACTGGACCCGCGAGACCACGCCCGGGCCTCCGGCCCGGGCCTTCCACTCCATGGCGTGGGACGCAGCCCGAGAGCGGGTCGTCTTGTTCGGCGGCCTGGGAGGAAGCGGGCTTCGCGACGATACCTGGGTATGGGACGGCACGTCCTGGTCGGACGTGACCCCCGTCGAGCCCGGCCCCTCCGGGCGAGCGGACCACGTGTTGGTCCCCGACCCGGTCCGGCGGCGGGTGGTGCTGCTTTCGGGCCCGCAGGACGACGTGTGGGAATGGGACGGAGCCCGCTGGACCGAAGTGTCCTTTTCATCCCCGGGCCCCGGCGGCCGGACTGTGCCGGCTGGGGCGTTCGACGGGCGAGGGGTGCTGTTGTTCGGTGGACGGGACAAGAGCTGGACCCTGCGGGGCGACAGCTGGCGATGGTCGGGGTCCGGCTTCGCTCGAGCGGCCCCCACGGCCGGCGAGCCGAACCCGCCACCCCGGTCCGGCGCGGCCCTCGCCCACGGAGATGGCCAGACGCTTCTTTTCGGTGGATTCGGTGGAGAAGACTCTGCGTCCGTCCTTTCGGACCTGTGGAGCTTCGACGGAGTGACATGGACCCAGCTGTCGGTGCCGGGCGGACCGCCCCCCATGGTCGGGCACGCCATGGTGTGGGTGGCAGGTCGAGACCGCTGGGTCGTGTACGACGGCGGCAGCGGCGCCTCTCGGGTCTGGGAGTTCGACGGCCACAGCTGGACCGAGGTGACGCCGGATGCCGGACCGGCCCCCGCGGCCCGGGCGTGGTCTGCGGCGGCCTCCGCGTCGGGGGAGATGCTGCTGTTCGGGGGCCTCGATGCCGGCGGAGCCACGTTCGCAGATCTGTGGGCGTGGACCGGCCAGACATGGGTGCAGCGGGCGTGCTGCCCGGGGCCCGCCGCTCGAGGCCGGGCCGCCATGGTCCACGACGTGGGTCGCAACCGCACCGTGCTGTTCGGTGGAGAGGTCCGACCCCTGGTGCCCCGAGCCGACACGTGGGAGTGGGACGGGGGCCTGTGGCGCGCGCCCCAGGGCGGCTCGCTGCCGCCCGCCCGCGACTCCCACACCATGTTCTTCGACGAAACCCGGCAGACGATCCTTCTCTTCGGTGGATTCGACTCGGCGGCGCTGCCCCTGGCGGACCTGTGGGAGTGGGACGGGTCCGCCTGGACCGACGTGACCCCACCGGCCGGGGCTTTGGCACCCTCGGCCCGGTGGGAGCACGCCATGACCTTCGACCCCGGGACCGGGCGCGGGATCTTGTTCGGCGGCGATGCGGACGAAACTTGGCTCCTCGAGGCACCCGGCCGGCCCACGGTGCAGTTTGCGGCCCAGCTGCCGGGTGACATGGCGCCGGACCGGGTGACGGGGCTGAAGGTGCGGGCCTTCTGCGGGGGCCGGCACGGCCCGAAAGCCACCGGCGCCGAGCTGATGGCGTGGGCGGCCGGATCTTCCGCCGGGACGTGGCGGCGGCTCGATCACCACGGCCAGGATGTGCCCGATGGCGGGACGGCCCCGGTCCCCCTCACCTGGACCGCCTCGTCGCCGGCACGAGCCCGCTCGTTGTGGGGGCCGGCCGACCAGGTCGTGGTCCAGTGTCGGGCCCTGGGGAACGGGGGCGCCTCGAGCGACCTGGCTCGGGTGGGGGCGGACTACTTCGAGGTGCGGGTTCGGTACGACGCTCCTTGAGGGTGCGAGAGAGGCGCGGACCTCGAGGCTGCGAGCTGGCTAGGGGCACACATCGAGCCATCGAGGCTGCGAGCTGGCTAGGGGCACACATCGAGCGAGGAGCGCCTCGAGGCTGCGTGCGAGGGGCGCACTTCGAGGGTGCGAGCGCGGGCACACCGGGCCGGGACCCGAGGCCCGAGGGAGTGCGGGTGGGGTCGAAATCGCCGGTCTGGTCCCGGTCTCGGCGGGCGAGTTCGAGCCGGGCTTCAAAGGCGGGTCGTCATTTCGGCCCGCAACGGGAAGCGTCCGGATCGGCCCGGCAGAGGATCGCCTCGGCCTCGGGGACCAGCACGTGGTCGGGGTGGGCTTCGAGAAACGCCCGGGCCGCTCGGGCCGTTCGTTTCGGGCGATCCATGCGGGCGTAGATGCGGGCGATCTCGATCCGACCCAGCGGGGCCCAGACCGGATCTGCGCTTTGGACCAGCGCAGCGAATCCATCCAGGGCCCGCCGGGTTCGACCGGCTCGCTGCCAGCGCCGCGCCTTTCGGTGGAGGTCCGCGAGTCCTTCGCCCGCGGGGCCCCCATCGGCCTGGGCTCCGCGCTCGGGCCGGTCGTCGATGCGGGGACCCGCCGGGCGGTCGGCTGGGGGCCGATGGGCCCCTTCGCGGGCCGGCCGGTTCGCGGCCCCCGTGGCGAACGGTCCCTTCCTCCGTCCCCGGTCCCGGTCCCACGCGGCAGCAGGCGGCGAAGCAACGCGCACCCCGTCGCCCTCGGCCGGCAGCGACGGGACCTCCGACAGAGCGGGCCGCTCGGGACGGGCCTTCGGGTCCGGGTGTGCCGCCCCGGCCGGCCGCTGCGGCCGACCGGCGCCGCCGGCGTCGGGCCGGTCCTTTGAAGCGCGGTTCGACGACCGATCCCGTCCGCGGAAATCCGCCGAAGCCGCACCGACTCGGGCACCCGGACCCTTCCGGTCTCCATCGGCTCGGGCCAGCTCCGCATCTTCCTTCGGGCCCGGTCCACCCGGCGGAGGGGAGCCGCTGGCAGCCTGCGCCGGATGTCCAGCCCGGTCGGACGAGGGCCCGTCGAACCGGAAGGGCTTTTCGAGCACCGGCCGTGCGCTCTCGAGGGCCTGTCGAACGGCCCCAGCCCCCAGCTGCCGGACTTCGTCGCCCGCGGCCCCGTAGACCTCCCCTTCGGTCACGGTCCGGGGCAGCCCCTCCGCGGGCAGCACCCGCACGCTGCCCCGGTTCACCGCGACTCGCGTGAATGCGTCGAGCCGCTCTACCGAAAAGAGTGCATCGGTCGCCACCACCTCGAGATCGAGGGTCTGGACCCGAACGCGGGGCTTCCCGAGTTCGAATCCCGTGCCTGGGGGAACCTCCGCTCGGAGGGTCACCCGACCGCGCTCGAGCCCGAGCCCCACCCCTTCGTTCGGCAGTGGCTCGGTCCGAAGCCGGGCTGCAGCCCCGGCGTGCATCCACACCCCCGGTCTCAGCTGCACGATTCCCGGCGCCGGCCCGGGGGTACCCGTCCGGACCAGGAAGGCCGCCGTTGCTGCAACCCAGCCGGCCACCGCCAGTCCGAGCATGGCGCGAGTGCTTCGAGCCGTGGATCGCCGTTTTCGGGCGGATCGCAAGGCAGATTGCACATCTTGCTCGACCGGCCCTGGGGCAACACGAACGCGGCGCAGGACCTCGAGCCCGCCCTCGACGGAAGACCGTTCAGGAGCCATGGCCATCCTCTTTCGTCTCCAAGAAGTCCGCCAGTTCCGCTTTGGCATGGCGGCATCGGCTTCGGACCGTGTTTTCGAAGCTGCCCAGGACCGACGCCGCTTCCACAGCGGTCAGGTCGAAGACTTCGGTGAGGATCAGGGCATCGCGCTTCTTTTCGGTCAGCCGCCCGAGGGCCCGAAGCATGTCCACCGCCAGTCCTCGGTCTTCGGGATCGACCCGGAACACCCCGTCTGGCGGCTCGAGAGCCGAGGCCGCGTCGGGCCGGTCGCCCCGGTCCTGGTGGCGCCGGGCGGTGCGGAAAGCGATCCGAAGGGCCCAAGCTTTGAGGCTGCCCTGGCCCCGGTAATGCCTCAGCCCTTGGATCACCGCCACCAGCGTGTCTTGGGTGGCGTCTTCCACCCCTTCCCGCAGACCCGAAAAGCGAAAGGCCAAGAAACGAAAGACGATGGGGTGCAGATACCGCAAGACCTCCTCCAGGGCCTCTCGATCGTCCCGCACCGCGGCGTGGATCGTCTCCGGGTCGGGCGCGGGCGCCATGGAGGAACGAAGCTTCGTCGGGGAAGATCTCGGCCGCAATCGCGGGATCGGCCCTTCCCCGTTCCCAGACCGCCGTGGGCCCCCCGGCGGGGTCCGGTGCGGGGCGGGATGACCGGTGTCGACGGCGGCGGACAGCGCCACGAAATGCGGGTCGGACAGGCTCATGGTCTTTTCGGGGACCCGGCGGGCGGACCCGAAAGATTCGGTGGAGGCCCACCTCGAAAACCGTCAAACGGGGGAGCGAACGCGGACCTCGCCGCCCCTGTACCCGCTCCGGCGATGGTGCCAGACTCGACGGCGACCCATGGAAACCCCAAGGCCTGCGCCGGACCGGAGCTACCTTCTGATCTCCCCCTGCCGCGACGAGGCCCAGTTCGTGCGGAGGACTCTCGACTCGGTGGTGGCCCAGTCGATCCCGCCCGCCAAGTGGATCATCGTCGACGACGGCTCCACCGACGAAACACCCGAAATCCTGTCGGAGTATGCGGCCGAGCACGACTTCATCGAGGTCCTCCGCAAGCCCAGCGACGGCGAACGCAAGGTCGGCCCCGGTGTGATCGCGGCGTTCTACCACGGCTATGAACGAGCTCAACCCGAACGCTACGAATACGTCTGCAAGCTCGACGTCGATCTCGAGCTACCCGGCGATTATTTCGAGCGAATCATGCGCCAGATGGAGGCCAATCCGAGGATCGGCACCTTCAGCGGAAAGCCATACTACCCTGGCCCCAGCAACGTTCGAAAGACCTTCGACGGAGAACTGATCAGCGAAGGCTGCGGAAACGACACTTCGGTCGGTGCCATCAAGTTCTTCAGGCGTCGGTGTTTCGAAGAGATCGGTGGTTTCGAGCGCGAGGTCATGTGGGACGGCATCGACTGTCACCGCTGCCGCATGCTCGGCTGGATCGCCGAAAGTCGCGACGAACCGGAGCTGAGATTTTTGCACCTGCGGCCCATGGGATCCAGCCACAAGGGGATCATCACCGGGCGCAAACGCCACGGCTTCGGTCAGTGGTTCATGGGCACCAGCCCCCTCTACATGCTGGCCTCTTCCATCTTTCGAATGAGCCGGCCTCCCTTCATCGTGGGTGGGGCCGCCATGGGCTGGGGCTATCTGGAAAGCGCGCTGAAGCGCAAACGCCGGTTGGACGACCCCGAGTTCCGGAGCTTTCTGCGAAAGTACCAATTCGACGTTCTCGTCAAAGGAAAATCGAGGGCGGTGGCAGATCTGAACGAAAAGCAGGCCGCCCGGTGGTTCCGAGATCACGGCGACATGGTTCAGCCGGCCGGCCCTGGAACGGTCTCGGGAGCTTCCGGTTCCCCGGTCTCAAACGCTTGACAAGGCGCTGCGCTGCCTCGACCCCATCGTCCGATGGGAACGGCTTCGCGGATGGGCCTGTTCGCCTGCCTTCCGGACTTTGACTCGGACGTCCGGGCTCGGGAGGCGGACGCCGTGCGATGGCTGAAGGCGATCGAACCGGCTCGGCGAGTGCCCGAGGAACCGGAGCCGCCGGTCATCGGCATGAACCTCGCCGAGTCTTGGGAGTACCTCGATGTCTTGGTAGCCGCCGCCGTGGCGTGTGAACGAGGCGATACGGGGCTGGCGTGGCCTCCCGGCGTATCCTCCGATCGTCGAGGTCTAGAACCTGTATCTTCGGTTCAAGCGAAGGTTTCGAGGGCCGGCGTGTCTCTTCTTCTCCGAGAAGACCTCGAAGAAGCCTGCGAGTTTCTGTGGCAGGTGCGAGACCTGCGGAAGCCTCCCGTCGACGCCGCGGAGATCGAAACGGTAGCGCGGGCTGTCTCCGCTTTCTTGGACCAGGTCGAGGACCGAGAACTTCGTCTGTATTGCGCTCTCGGAACCTGAATCGTCGGTCGGCTCGGACCTCGCGGCACGTCCGTGACGAACCCACGGCCCCTCTGTTAAGACGTGTGGCATGGGGGAAGACGACTCAACGCCAGGTCGCGCGACCCGCGCGATCCACGCTCGGGTTCCTGCCCCCGCCGTGTCGAGCGAGCCCCTGGCTCCGCCCCTGGTACAGTCTGCCTCGTTCGCTTTCGATTCGCTCGAAGACATGGATGCGGTGATTTCACGGCCGAACTCCGGATATTCCTACAGTCGCATCCGGAACCCGACCACGGCCGCGCTGGAGAAGGCCGTGGCCGATCTGGAGGGTGCCGAAGATGCAGTGGCGTTCGGGTCCGGCATGGCCGCCATCGATGCGGTGTTCGGCGCCATGCTGACCGCGGGAGATCACGTGGTGGTTCCGGAATCGGTCTATGGAGGCACCCACGGGCTCCTCACACGTAAATGGTCCCGTTGCAACGTGTCTTGCACATTCGCTCGCACCGCCGACCCGTCGGCCTACGCCGAGGCGATCCGCCCCAACACTCGGCTGCTCTACTTGGAGACCATCGCGAATCCAACGCTCGAGGTGCCCGACCTGACCGCATTCGCCGACCTGGCGCGCAGCCGTGGCCTCCGGCTCGTGGTCGATTCCACCTTGGCAACCCCGGAGCTCTGCCGTCCCCTGGCGTGGGGCGCCGACGTGGTCATCCACAGCGCATCGAAGTATCTGGGAGGACACGGCGACCTGTTGGCGGGCGTGGTGGTGGCGAAAACGGAGCTTCTCAAACCGATCCGCCGTCACCTGATCTTGGCCGGCGCCGCATGCGCCCCGTTCGCGGCCTGGTTGGTCTCGAGAGGCCTGCAGACCCTGTCCCTTCGGATGGAGCGGCACTGCGCCAGTGCCCGGCGTCTGGCCGAGCACCTGGCGAATCACGCCAAAGTCGCACGGGTCCTCTATCCGCTGTCGGCCGACGAGACCGCGGAGTCGCCCGCGCACCGCTTCCTGGGCGGACGAGGCGGAGGCGTGGTCTCTTTGGTGCTTCACGGGGGCGAAAGAGCGGCCTGGAGCTTCGCAGACCGACTGCGATGGTTTCGGCGGGCAAGCGGCCTGGGCGAGGCCCAAAGCCTGGTCCTGGTTCCCCGGATCGCGAGCCAGCGATCCATGCGGGCCTCGGAACGGGCGCGGGCCGGAATCGACGACGGCTTCGTGCGCCTGTCGATCGGTCTCGAGGAGCCTGCGGACCTGCTCGAGGACTTGGACCAGGCCCTGCAGGCGGGTTGAGTTCGCCTGGGTCCCGAGGAGGCCCGGGAAGCCCCTTGCCACGATGGCCCATCCCGGTAGACTTCAGCGCTGGTTTCCCTTTCGGCGCGGGGGATTTCGGGCGCGAGGCAGCCCCGGGCGCGGGCACCCGATCCTTCGAACCGGCCTCGAGTAGCAGCATGACGCATACCACCGACGATTCCATCGCCTCATCGGACCCCGAGGTCCTGGGCCGCGGCGCCACCTCGGGCCAAGCCCTCTCCGAGCCGTTCGAAAAGAAGCAGCCACCGGGCCTGTGGGTCCTGTTCATCACCGAGATGTGGGAGCGCTTTTCATACTACGGCATGCGCGCCCTGTTGGTGCTCTACCTGGTCGCCTCGACGGCCCGCACCCTGGAAGGAGGTGAAGCGAACTGGAACCCCGGTTTCGGGTGGGCGAAGGAGGACGCGTATCTGCTCTACGGCGTCTATACCTTCATGGTCTACGTGACGTCGATCTTCGGGGGGATGGTCGCGGACAAGTACTTCGGTACGCACCGTTCCCTTCTCGTGGGCGGAGCGATCATTGCGGTGGGACACGTCGCGCTGGCGTTGACCGAACTCTTTTCGATCTCTCCCGGCGCGGCGGTGACCATGCAGTCTTCACCGGGCGCCCTCGTCATGTTCCTGTTCGGTCTGGCGCTGATCATCATCGGTACCGGCTTCTTCAAGCCGTGCGTCTCCGTGATGGTGGGGCAACTCTATCGAGAGAACGATCCCCGCCGGGATTCCGGTTTTACGATCTTCTACATGGGCATCAACGTCGGCGCCTTCTTCAGTCCACTCGTGGCCGGCTCCCTCGGAGAGAAAGTCGGCTGGCACTGGGGCTTCGGGTCGGCGGCGGTCGGCATGGTCGTCGGACTGATCTTCTATTGGATCTTCCGGAATCGGTATTTGAAAGGCGTGGGAGACGCGCCCCGCGTGTCCTGGACCCAGGCGGACACGGGCCGCTTCGTGGGCCTTTTGGCCCTTTTGGTGGGCATCCCGATGGTGCCTTTGCTGTTGTACATCAGCGGCGGACTCGGGGCGGTGGTCGGTGTGTTCGACCCCTTGTTCGGCACGCCGACGATGCAAGCCGTCACGACCCTGGTGGTGGCGGCGGCGCTCATCGGGGCGATCCTCGCGTTTCTTTCCCGTCAGGCTCCGGAAGAGCGGAGCCGGCTGGGCGTGGTCTTCATTTTGGCTTTCCTGGGCAACATCGCGTTCTGGACCGCTTTCGAACAGGCCGGCAGCAGCCTGAACGTGTTTGCCAAGGAGAGCACCGACCGGAGCCTCTTTGGCTGGGAGTTCCCCGCGTCCTATTTTCAGTCGGTGAACCCGCTGGCGATCCTGGTTTTTGCGCCCGTCTTTGCCGCCGTGTGGCTCACCTTGGAGCGGCGCGACAAGGACCTGTCGACCCCCATGAAGTTCGCGGCGGGCCAGTACCTGCTCGGGCTGGCCTTCATCGCCATGGTGTTCGGAGCCCTGCAAGCCCGGGACGGCGGGCTCGCGAGCCCCTTGTATTTGTTGATGACGTACATCGGAGTGACCTGGGGTGAGCTCTGCCTGTCGCCGGTAGGTCTGTCGATGGTGACCAAGCTCTCGCCCCTGCGCCTTCAAAGCCTGATGATGGGCCTTTGGTTCTTTTCATTGGCACTTTCGAATCTGTGCGCAGGTCTCGTGGCGACGGTGTCGGTCAAGTTCAAGAACGGCGATCTGGACTTCATCATTCCGGGCCTTCCGGGCTTCTTCTTGCTGCTGTCGGTCGCCGCTTTGGTCACGGGTACGGTGTTGGTGGCGCTGACGCCGCTCCTCCGAAAGATGATGCGCGGCATCCACTGAACCGCTCACTTTTCGGCTCTGGGCGGGGAGCGCGCTTCGAGCGAAGGTTCCGCTAACGGGCCGAGGCCGCCGGTCGAAGCGACCGAAGCCCGCCGAAGAGGACATGGCCCAGCCCCTGCTGGATATCGTGTCCGTGCCGCCCTCGGAACCGAAGTCAGTCCTCCCCGCTGCAATCACCGGTCGCGCCGGCGCTCGAGTCCGTCGAGCTGGTTCCTTCCACGTCGGTCCCCGGCGACGAAGCGGGAAGTGCTCGGTTCGTCCGAATGAGCTCTTGCCGGTCCTCGCTCTCGGACTGGCGATGGAAGTCGGCTTGCGCTGCCAAGGCGATCTCCACGGCGCGGTAGCCCTCCGGAATGGCTTGCGCGGCCTTGTCGAAATCGAGAATACCCACATCCTGTAGGCGCGGAACCACGTGCAGCTCCGGTGGGTCGCCGGCCATCGCCGACCGGGTGATGCGGACCTGCATGACCATGATCCCCTTCGACATGACCTCGTACACCGAGGGCCGGGGCTCGACGGGTGCGGGGGGCGCCCCAAAAATCCGCTCCCGGAGCTTCAGCGTGAAGTCGCTGAGGGCTTCGAACATGGTCGTGGAGCCGACCTCTTCGTCCCCCGATCCCTTTTCGTCGACTTGGTCCCGGACCGGCCCGGAGCCCTCGTCGCCCCGGTCGTCCGCTTCGGGCTGGCCCGAATCGGTCTTCGAAACCGTCGGGCGGTCCCCCGGCTCGGAAAGGCTGGGATTCAGCGAGGGCACACTCTTGGTGAACTGGGTGATCGGGTGGGCCAGCACCTCACCGCTCAGCTCCACGGCGATCACCACGTCGGCCCCCAGGGCCCGACACAGAGAAACCGGTACCGGGTTCACCAGTCCACCGTCGACCAGCCAGCGATTTCGATTCGGATCCCGGGCCGGACTGACCAGGCCGGGTATGGCTACCGAGGCCCGCAGAGCCTCCCGCAATCCACCTTGCTGAAACCACACTTCGGTCCCTCGGTCCAAGTCCGCAGCCACCGCACCGAACTTCGGCTCCATGTGCTCGATCTGAACGTCGGGGATGTGCTCCGACATGTCTTCGAAGACCCGCTTCGCCTCGATGAGTCCTCCACGAAACGACACGTCGAACAACTTGAGCACGGTGCCCCGGTCGAGGGAGCGAGCCCACTCTTCGAAGCTGTCCAGGTGCCCCGCTGCATAGGCGGCGCCCACGAGAGCGCCCATGGAGGTACCGCACACTACGGTGGGCTCGAGCCCGAAATCCACCAAAGCTCGAAGGGCGCCGATGTGCGCCCAACCCCGGGCTCCACCCGAACCGAGGGCGACGCCGATTTTCGGTCGGTAACTCACGGTCCCGAGCGTAGCGGAGCCCCGGTTTCATCGATAGGCGCGAAGACCCTTTGGAGACCGATTCACCGCCGCCCGAAGAGCGCGGTCAGGCCGCCGCCTCGCGCTTTCGCTGAAGCGCCGGAACGATGAAGTCCTGCACCAATCGAGGGTCTTCGGTGGTCCCCCCGTGGTCGTACGCGCGCCGCTCGATGTCGACCACGTGACGCCCGTATTGCATCGAGCGCACGGGCACCACACCGTCGTTGCGACGGACCGCAGGATCTCTTTGCAGGATCGACGGTATCCACTGAAGTTTGGCAAGAACTTCGTCCGAGACGTCGAGGAGGGGGCGAATATCGTCCCGTCCGTCGTCGGCGGCTTCGGTGTGGGCGGTGATCGCCACGTCGACATACTGTTCCAAGGGCTCAGCGCCCGCCTTCCCGCTGTGTCGGGAGTCCTTCCGGACGAATCTTTTCTTTACCTTGGAGGGATCGAGCTCGCTGATGGCCTGTCCGGTCTGAAGTCCCGCCCAGTCTCCACCCAGGTCGGCAGCCAGTCCCAAGAGCAACGGCCCAGCCAGTGGACTTCCTTCGAATGGAGCGGTAAGAGCGACCAGACTTCCGAACACGCCACCGAAGCCCGCGTCGGTCAACCGCTTCCGGTTGAGTACGGCACTCAGGGCGGCTTGGCTGTGAACCACCCAGGTCGCCTGTCCGTCGACCACGTCGATCTGGCCGGACCGTCGAATGGTCTCGAGCTGTTCTAGGGTGAGGTCCGCATCCTGCAAGTACGAGATGACCAAGGGCTCCTCGGATCCGATGGCCGAGACTTTGCCCTGCACGTCGTCGGGCAGGCGCTGGCCCCGCACGTGGGTCAGCGGCCGCAGCGTCTTCTGCGAGCCCTCGCCCGGGTTTCCGAACAGCACGACCAAGCGATCGGTGTTTCGGGCGAGCTCGGTGACCAACCCCGCACCGGGCGATACGTTGCCGAGCCCCGGCGCGAAGATGGTCAGCGGACCCAGCGGCGGCTCCTGGAAGTCCGGGCCGGACGGCGGCGGAATCTCGGTGAATGGGCTTTGGGCCGCGAACAGTCGCCCCAAAAGGTCGGCTGCCTTGCGTTCGAGCCGCAGGGGCTCGTCGATGGGCGGCCCCAGCCGGGCAAAGCGCTGGCCGAAGGCCGCGATCGGACCGGTCGGCCGCTTGGCCCCAAGCGAAAACCCTGCGGCTTTCGAGAGGCCCGGCGTCCGAGGCTCGCCGGATCCCAAAAAGTCGTCTGTGCCGCAGATCGACCGAAACGGGTTCGGCCCGAAGCCACCCGTTGCGGGCCTCCAACGACCGACGAAAGCCTCGCCTCCGTCGAAGCGCGCGACCGTGCCGGCCCCATTCCTTCGAGCGTCGGCATCGCCGGCGACGCTGTCTTCGAGATCGCCTCTGTGGGCTCCCGCTTCGTCGAAGCTGCGGCTTTGGAAGCTCTCGCCGGCCGTGCTGGGTTTGTCGGGGATTCCTCGTCCGGCCGCGTCCGGGGGCGACTCGTCGCAGCGGACGTGCAAGGCTTTTCGTTCCGCCTGGAGACGGCGGTCCACCGGAAACTCGGCGAGCTTGCGGCGCGGCTCCAAGACCGCCTCAGTTCAGCGCTGCGCTCACCCAACGCCCATCGGTCAGGCGTCCGATGCCCCCCCGACGACAATCCAACGCGACCGAAGAGCGCGACCGAGGAGCCCGACCGAGGAGCCCGACCGAGGAGCCCGACCGAGGAGCGCGACCGAAGAGCGCGACCGAGGAGCGCGACCGACGAGCCCGACCGAAGAGCGCGACCGAGGAGCGCGACCGAGGAGCCCGACCGAAGAGCGCGACCGAGGAGCGCGACCGAGGAGCCCGACCGGAGGAGCCCGACCGAAGAGCGCGACCGAAGAGCGCGACCGAAGAGCGCGACCGAGGAGCCCGACCGAGGAGCGCGACCGAAGAGCGCGACCGAGGAGCGCGACCAAAGGACACGCCCCATTCCGGCAGCGCGAAAGCGCCAGCGTGGATCGCAACTCGGGCATGACCAGTGCCCGGAACCCATCGACCCGAATCCGTCAGTCCTTCGTCGACGGAATGCGAACCGTTTCGGGCGCAAAGAAGTCGTCTTTCCCTCGAAGCCTCAACTCTTAACCGAAGCGCGGTTGACGGTCCACGCAGTGATTTCGGAGCGTCTTTCCGGGATGACTGGGAAGGGGAAGGGACGCAGCAGTCCCGCGGTGGCCAGCATGTTGCTCGTGCTCGCCTGCTCCGAATCGCCTCGAAGGATCGCCGGGGGCATCGGCGTCGAGCTTGATGGCAGTGTTCGAGACGAAGCCGATGCAGGCCGCGACCCCATGCCGGACCCGGAGCCACCCTCGGTGGTCGTGGCCCAAGTGCAGTATGCCCCTTCCGGGCCCCCGGCAGGTCGCGGAGACCGGATTCGGGTGCGCTTGATCTTCAGCGAGTCGATCGTCTCGACCGAGCTCATCCTCGTCGGTCGAAGCGAGTCAGGTCCGGACATCTCGTTCGACACCGACGTGGCCGAATCGACCACGGCCCAGTTCTCGGTGCAGATCGACCCAGCGGTCCACGAAAGCGGCACCTACCGCGGCTTCGTCGACTTGGAGGACACGGGAGGCGACCGCACCGAAGACGCCAGCCACCCGGACCTGGTCTTTCAAGTCGACGTCGACGCGGGCCTTTCGGTGGATCAGAGCCAGGTGAGTTTCGTTCGGGCCGTGGCCGGCAACACGCGCTCAGAGCTGCTGCGCAGTTCCGACGGCGCCCCGGGCTTCACCATCCCGGCCGGTCCCAACCGATCGACCCTCGCGCCGGCCGACGAGCTCAACGGTACCGATGCCCTGCCGTCCGAGACCTTTCGTCTCGAAGGAGGGGATGCGCCCCGGGAGATCCGCGTGTATTCCGATGCGGAACGGGGTCGGCAGATCGGCCGTGTTCGTCCCCGTGACGACGGGGCGTGGCCCCGAAGCGAGTTGGCCCTGGAGACCCACGACGGCGCCACGGTTTGGGTCACGGGAATCGACGCATCTGGAAACGAAACCGCCCCCGTCCCGATCGAAAACGTTTGGTACGTAGCTGGCTCGGGCACGGGTCTTTCGAATGCACCGAGCCCCCATAGGCTGTTCCGGAACTTCCGGGCGGACTCCGCTGTCGGCGATCGGGAGCCCGTGAAGACCCGACGGGCCGCGGCCGACGCGCCGGACGGCGACACGCTGCAGGTGGAAGCGTCCCGCGCCTGGCGGGCCGCTTCGGTCCAGCTGCCAGCCCTCAACAAGATGGCCATGGCCGCAGACCCGAGCAGTGGGCGGATCCATGCGTTCGCGGGACGCACTCGGAGTGGCCAGCCACGGAACGGCATGTGGGTGTGGGAAGGCAACGGCTGGAGGCAAGTCCAGCAAAGCCAGCCCTGGCCGGCGGCCCGCTTCGGCCACGACATGGTGTGGGACGAGGATCGGGGGGTGCTGGTGATGTTCGGTGGCACCGACAATCAGCAGTTCTTCGACGACACGTGGGAGTGGGACGGTTCCGGTTGGACCCGGGTCGAGCCCGAGGGCCCGAGCCCCTGGGCCCGGAGCGGCCACGGAATGGCATACGTTCCCGCCCGCCGGCGAACGGTGCTCATCGGCGGGAACAACGGGGCGATCTCCGGGATGGACGTATGGGAGTGGGACGGTTCCAGCTGGATCGAGGTCACGCCGGCCCAGGGCTCGGAGCCCTCGGCTCGGGTGGATTTCGCCGTGGCACGCTCTGTGAATCCCGGGGCCGTGGTCCTGTTCGGAGGCGTATCGATTGGGGGGGCCACTCGGCAACTGTGGGAGTGGAACGGCGCGCAATGGCGCGACCTCACTCCACGCCAGGATCCCGGCCGAACTCCGGAAGCCCGAACGCTTCACGCCATGGCCTACGATGCCCGTCGAAACCTGGTGTGGATGACGGGAGGACGGGCCGCGAACCTCTCCCTCATTCCACTGGACCCATGGATCTGGGACGGAAGCTCGTGGTCCCGAGTCACCGATCCGGACACGGTGGAAGCCTCTCGCTTCGATCACCGCATGGAATTCGACAGCAGCCGCGATCGTCTCGTCCTGATCGGCGGTCTCGGAACGTCCGCGCCGGTCGGAGACAGCTGGATCTTTGACCCCACCTCCGGTGTGTGGGGGGGGCGCGGCCCGGAAAACACCCCCTCGCCCCGAGCAGACCCGCTCTTCACCTGGGACCCGAGCACGTCGGCGATCTTGGCCCACGGCGGAGATGGCCAAAGCCAGCTGTTCGACCTGTGGTCCTGGGACGGCGCCCGCTGGCAACAGCTGCGTCCGGAGACGGCCGCGAATCCCTCGCGCCTGTACGCCGCAGCCGCAGATACCCAGCGCAATCGATGGTTCGCGGTCGGTCCCGACGCGACCTGGTCGGTGTCGAGAGGCGTGTTCGCCGAACTGGGACCCGCTCCGTCCGTGACGCAACTGAGCGAGATGCCTTTGGACCTTTCTTCGATGGTCTATGACAGCGCGCGGGACCGCATGGTGTGGGTGGTCAACGACGGCAGCAACGACCCGGCAGCCCTGGACGTTTGGGAATGGGACGGCGTCGCTTGGGAACGGCGAACCCCCGCGGGGCCGGGTCCAGCGAATCGGATCGGATGGGGCATGGCTTACGACCCGGGACGGAGACGAACCGTGTTGTTCGGGGGCAGCCGCCGCTTTCCGGTGTCCGGTCTGGTCGACGACACGTGGGAGTGGGACGGAAGCCGCTGGCGGGAGGTTTCGCCCACCTCGCAAAATCCGGGGGGCCGTTGGCAGCACCGCATGGTTTGGGATTCGGACTGCGCATGCGTGGTCCTGCACGGCGGCCAAGGCTCGGGGGGCCATCGAAACGACGTGTGGGAATGGGACGGCCGGCGCTGGCGCGAACGTCCGACCCGCGGTGAGCCGTCGGCGGTCACGCGGGCAGGTCTTGCGTACGATCCCCAGCGTTCGACGCTGGTTCGTTTCGCGGGTCGGCGACCGTTCACGACGGTCGCGGACATCTGGGAACTCGAGCCCCCCGCGAAACCCGCATTCGAACTGAGCGTTCGTTTGCCGCAAAACATCGCCCGAGACCGGGTGCAGCGGGTGGTCGCTCGAGCCCACTGCGGGGGCTCCGGTTCGGCTCCGACCGGCGCAGCGTTGCGGGTGGCGCGCGGCGCCCCCATGGGAGCGAACTGGCAGACTCTGGGCACCCACAGCGGCACCATGCCGGGGTCCGAGCCTGTGGAGGGTGAGCTGCGGGATGGGGCTGCCCGCGAGACCCTGGATCTTTCCAACCGAATTCGGATCCAATGCGCTCCAGCCGGGGGAGCAGGGACGGATGCCCGCGTGGTGCTGGATCATCTGGAAGTCAGGGTGGGCTATGTATTCCGCTGATAAGATTCCACTGATACGTAGATCACACATCGCCAGCTTTCGGATGGGGGTGGTGCTCGCGAGCTTTGGCCTGGCGGCCTGCCCGGTATCCGGGGGCCGAAGCCTGGTGGGCGACAATGTTCCTGAAGACGAAGGCGCCGCAGATGCGGGCCCCATCGACGCAACTCCGGGCGGAATGGAGCGGATCACCTTGCTCGGAGCCACGGTGGACATCGAGCCGCCACCACAGTCGCTGTTGGCGCGTGTCGAACGGGCGACGGCCGGCGCCACGATCCGGGTGGGCGTCGTGCTGTCTCGATCCGTCGAAGGGCTCGACGTGGACTTGGCCGCCCGGGGCCCAAACGATGTCACGTTGTCATTCGCCTTGGTTCGGTCCGAGGACCGCACCGCCCGGTTCGTGGTCGAAGTGCCCCCGGACGCCGTCTCGGGCACCTATCTGCCGACCGTGGGGATCCGGCTCGAAGACGGCTCCCGAGCCGAACTGCAATTCACCGAGCCCCCCATCTTGGTGGACACCCGGGGTGGGACGCTGGCGGTGAATCCAGACCGGGTGAGTTTCGTGCGGTCTGCGGTAGGCAACAGTCAGTCCGAGATCCTGGAGGGTGAGGACGGTCGTTTCGTCCTTCCTCCCACCATCGACCGGGGCGCCCTGGCCCCGGCAGACCCTCTGGCACCGGTCGACCACTTGGAGGCTGATGCCTTTTCGATCGACGGGTCCGAGCGTCCGCGCCAGATCCGGGTGTGGTCGGACGTCGAGCGCTCGCAACTGCTGGCGACCTCAGAGCCCCGAGCCGACGGCACGTGGCCTAGAGAGGATCTCGATTTTCCATTGAACGACTTGCGGTCGGCCTGGGTGACGGCGGTGGACGGGGCAGGCAACGAAACGACCCCGGTCCGCGTGAGAACCCACTGGTTCGTGGCGTCGTCCTCGCCGGGTACCGAAACCCCATCTCCCCATCGGGTGGTGCGCCGCATCGGCGGCACGGACGTGCAGCCCGTGGCGTTCGACGGAAGCGAAGCCGTACCGGGGCGCGCTCCCGACGGCAACGGCTTCGAGAGCGAGGGCAGGTTTCGATGGAAGTCGCTGGAGCCCCTGGCTTCGGGCGGTCCCAACCTGCGACTCGACCTCGAGGCCCATTCAGATCCCCGACAAGGCGGCATGACCGTGTGGGAGGGCAGCGACCAACGGTTCTTCCGATTGGATGGTGAGACCTGGATCCGATCGTTCGAACCGAACGGTCCCGGAGTGGCCCAGGACGCCGAGGTCGTGTTCGATCCATCGCGAGGCGTCGCAGTCTTCTTCGGGGTTTATCGAGATTCGGCCACGGGAGCGCCGCGCACCGAGACCTGGGAATGGGACGGCACGACCTGGCGAAAGCCCCAGATCGAGAGCAACACCCCGAGAACTCGCCGGGGGCATGCCATGGCCTTTGACCCCGTATCGGGACGGGTGCTCCTGTACGGAGGATCGGACCTCCGTTCGACCCAGGCGAGGGCCGATTTTTGGGCGTGGGACGGCACGGACTGGACCGAGCTGTCCTCCAACGCCACGCCCGGAGTCCGGACCGACGCGGTCATGGCCTGGGATGCAGCCCGCAGCCGACTCGTATTGTTCGGAGGTCGCCGGATCGATGGAGAGCAAGATGTGGTGTTGAACGACCATTGGGAGTGGGACGGAACATCGTGGGTGGAGGTCGAGCTGGCGAGCCGCCCGCCCCCGGTCGTGGATGCGCAGATGGTCTACGACGCCGCCCGAAACCAGATGGTCCTGTTTGGCGGCATCGATCCGTCGGGGAGGAACATCGCGAATCCGTGGACATTCGATGGAAGCCGCTGGAGCCAATTCCCCGAATCGAACATCCTCGGGCGGACGCGGCACGCCCTGGTTTATGACGCCACCCGAAGCGTGGTGTTGCTCCACGGGGGATATTCGCAGGACGAATTTCGCTTTTTGACCGACACTTGGGAGTTCGATGGCACCTCTTGGAGGGAGCTCGACACCGAGACGGACCGGAGCGAGTTGCCTGGCCGGCGACGCTGGCCCGAGTGGGTCTGGGATCGCAATCGTGAGCGAGCCGTCCTGTTCGGCGGATTGCCCTTGGGCGTCGGCGCCCCCCTTCGTCCCATGTGGATCTGGAGCGAAGGGGCGTGGACCCTCGAGGAGGTTTCGGGGCCCATGCCCCCGACGAACACGCCCTTCATCGGCCCGATCAATCAAATGGCCTACGACCCGTTCCGTCGGCGAATGGTTCTCTTGGAGGAGCGCGCTGCGAGGGCTCAGACGTGGGAGTGGAACGGTACCGCGTGGCGCTCCACCGTTCCGCCGCAGGGAGGTCCGTCGCCCCGGTTTTGGGCCAAGATGGTGTACGTCCCCTCCGAGCGGCACCTGCTTCTGTACGGAGGCCGGAGTCCGAGCAACGGAGTTCTTTCGGACACCTGGGCTTGGGACGGTCGCAGCTGGACGGAGCTGGCCGGGTCCGGCAGCGGACCGGAGGGGACCGGCCTGACACTGCTCGACCACGACCCGGACCGGAATCGGGTCGTGCTGTTTCAAGCCGGGGACCGGTTCCGCGGAGTGCCAGGATCGACCTGGGAGTGGGACGGAAGCCGGTGGAACGAAATGCCTTCCGCTCAAAGCCCGAGGGAGCTGGCCGCCATGGGCTACGATCGGGTGCGCGGCACCATGGTGGGCGTACCCGTCTCAGTCACCGGCTCGGCCACGCAGCCGACGGTCGTCGAATGGAACGGAACGACCTGGCGCGAAGCCCCCGCGACGGACCGGCCGCCACCCTTCGAACTGTTGTCCGAATGGACCCACGATCCAGACGGACGGCGCATCCTGGTCATGGACGATGAATCCTTCGTTCATGCGCTGCTGCCCCCGGAGCGACCGACCGTGGAGCTCCACGTGGAGCTTCCTGCCGACCTTCGCAACGTGGCGTGGACCGGGATCCAGGTGCGCGGGGTTTGCGGCGGAGAAGTCGGTTCCGATCCGGCCGATGACCCCGGCGCCCGCCTGTGGGGCCGATCCGTGCAGGGCTCCGGTTCCTTGCCGACCCTCGACACGAACGCGGCGCCGGCGGGGGCTCCCGAAGCCCTTCGGTTCGAAGACCTGAGCGGCCCAGCGGCGGTGGAGCGATTCTTGGCCGCCGACGGACGACTTCGCTTCGGGTGCGCCCCGGACGCACCCCGCCTGACCGGAACTCCCCGGGTTCTTTTGGACTATATCGAAGTCCGCTTCCGCTACGAACTCCGTTGATGCCCCACCCTTTCACCGGACCCGGATCTCCGGTTTGCCCCAGCCCCAAAGAGACCCGGTACGGGACTTCCATAGCCCGAACCGACTTTCGGTCCCATGTCCGGATGGAACCGATCACAGGCGGCTCGAGGTATGAGAATCGTTTGCACATGCGAACGTATTGCATCAGTCTCTTCACATGAACCGCAAAGTCGCCGTGGTCATCGCCAAGAGCACCCCTGATTCCCACCTTTCCATGCACTTCGGCTCAGCAAAATGGGTGGCGATCTTCACTCCGGATGCTGCTGAACCCGAGATCGTACGAAACGAGGGCCTCAATGGAAGGTCGGTGGTCGAGATCATGTCGGAGCGGGGATGCACCGACGCGATCTTCTCCGCCATCGGCCCGGGCGCGCACCGTCATCTATGCGCCGCCGGGATCAGAGGCTGGTTGGCTCCCGTGGAGCGGTCGGCCCCCGACGCCCTCCGCGACTTGGAATTGGGCGCCCTGTCCCCCGTCGGCGGTCCCACCCACGAGCACCGCGCCTGAAGCCGCCCCCCTCTGGACGCTGTGTACCTCCGAGGCGGTCGAATGATGGGGGTCGAAAACGCTGGGGGCGTCCAGGCAACGCGGCGTGAAACACTGGGCGATGGCGGCCCTCGAAGGTTCGGGTGGCCTTCGACGCACGGGTTTCAAGTTCCCATCCCTCGTGGGCGAGACGCGAACCGGAACCGGCACGGCCGGCCCCGAAACGACCGAGACATCGACGGACCGTCGGTCCGGAACGGAACTCGAGCCGTTGGACTCCGCCGAAACCCGGCGGGCGTCGCGGGCGGGGTAGAAACCGGAGCTTTCTCGGCTGTCGCGAAGAGCGGCCAGATCCAGGTCTGCGAAGACGATGCCGGACCGCCCCTGGTCTGCCTCGGCCAGCAGCCCCGAAAAACCGGGAGTTCGAGGAGTGAGCACGGCGGATCGGCCGAAGTGGCGCCAGTCTTCGGTGGGCTCGCCCACCGTGGACGCCACCACCACGAAGGCATGGTGCTCCACGGCCCGGGCCTGAGCCGACCACCGAACCCGATGCAGCCCCGCCCGGGACTCGGTCATGGAGGGGACCAGCAAGATCTCGGGCGCGGGCTCCACGAGAGATGCCGAAAGGTCCGGAAACTCGGCGTCGTAGCAGATCAAGATGGCAATCCGGCCCCAGGGCGTTTCGTGCACGACGATCCGCCCGCCCGAAGTCATGCCCACGGTTCGGCCCCACGGTGTCGGATACACTTTGTCCTGCATGAGGATCCGACCGTCCGACAGCACGAGGTGAGCGCGGTTGAATAGAGCTCCATCTTCCAACCACGGCATGGACCCAGCGAGGACTGCGATATTTTCTTTTCGAGCGAACCTATCGATCGCTGCCCAGACTCTCGGTGATGTGTCCTTCGCGATGCTGCGCGTGATCTCCGACTCGGACGCCTCCGACCCAATTGGCCACGCGTCCAGCACGAACAGTTCGGGAAAGACCACCAACTCTGCGCCCAACTTCGCCGCCTCGCTCAGCCGAGCTTCGACCCGAGAGATGACCTCGCCAGCGCTCGCATCGCCGCGGATCTCGTATTGCACAACCGCCACCCGCAGTATTTCGGGCAGGTCCGGCGCCGCAACCGGGGTTGCCGCCGCGCAGGCAAGGAGCCCCGTCCCGAGCCACCACGGTGCAGCAAGCGGGCTACGCGAATCCAAAATCTCATGCAGCCGCGCGATCGGAGCCCGGCTCGGAGCCCCGACGGTCCCGAGCTTCACCATTCGATCGGCTTTCCGTCCCAGGCGAAAAAGCCTCCGGTGTCCCGTGGACCGAGACTCGAGATCACATCCAGAAGTTGGGTGGCCGCTCGTGCGACCGTGAAGAGCTTTTCCGCGGGGACGGACTTCTGGAAAGGCTCGGACAGGCCCGTGTCCACGGTCCCGGGGTGCAGGGCCACGACCACCAAGCGAGGGTACCGGCGCGAAAGCTCGATCGACAGACAGCGGGTGAACTGGTTCTGGGCGGCCTTCGAGGCCCGATATGCGTACCATCCGCCCTTGCGGTTGTCGCCAATGCTGCCGACCCGGGCCGAAAGGTTCGCCCACACGGCCGGCGTATGCCGGGGTAAAAACCGAGCGAAGTGCTTCGCGACGAGCAGCGGCCCGAACGCATTCACCCGAAACGAATGCGACAACACGTCGGGGTCCACCTCACGATAGGTCCGCTCGGGCCGCATGTTCGGACCATGAAGGACCCCAGCCACGTTCAAGACCACGGAGAGTTCCCGGTCGGTCGTCTCGAACCGCTCGGCGGCGCTGCGGACCGATGCTTCGTCGGTCACGTCCATGGGCAAGATCTGGAGCGGCTTTTCACTCGAGTCCACAAGGTCGTGAAGCCCGTCCGCCCCATCCGGCGAACGGCAGGTGGCCGTGACACTCTCGACTTCGGGCCGGCTCAGAAGCTGCCGCGCAAACTCGAGGCCGAGACCTCTGCTCGCTCCTTGGACCAGAGCATGTCCCCGAATCTCCATGCCTCTGGCTACCGCGTGTCGTCACGGGCGCAAACCGTGTACCGCCCTGGCCGGTGGACCGGGCGACGGGACCGCCGAAACGCCCGACAGCCCGCGGAGGCGGGGCTGCCCCCGGTTTGGCAACGGCCCTGCTCGCCGGTTGCTTTTCCTTTAGCGGGAAACCCGTCTTCCGCCGCTCGCAGGGAGGATCGTGGAGGCGGATGGTCGGCCGGAGCGACGTCGGATCCGAGACCGGGAACGCCCCTCCCACCCTGCCATCCGTCTGGCTCCCTTCGACGGAGCGTGGGTGCGCACGTCGACAACAGACGCGCTGAAGTCATTCGAGCGAACCGGGTGTCCGAGCGCCCCTGTCGAATGGGCATCGACCGACTCTCGTCCGAATGCGTGCGCGCCTGCCTCGGTGACATGGGATTTGTCTCGGCTCGTCCGAGACAGATTCCCGTTTGGAAGTCCAACCGAGAGAACGGGCCCGTTACGAATCGGCAGGTTTGGAAGTCCAACCGAGAGAACGGGCCCGTTACGGATCGGGCTGAGGAACGACACGACGCCTACAATGGCACACTTCGCCGCTGTGCCGGCAGGGCGGACGTAGCCTACAACTGGACTCGAACCAGCGACCTCTTCCTTACCAAGGAAGTGCTCTACCGACTGAGCTATGTAGGCGCGGTAGGTATGTAGAGCGGGAGACGAGGCTCGAACTCGCGACATTCAGCTTGGAAGGCTGACGCTCTACCAACTGAGCTACTCCCGCACACCGCCTTCGTGCACGATCGACCCCGGATTGTCACGTCCAGCCTGCGTCGACCGCAGCATGGAGGGAGAAGGATTCGAACCTTCGAAGGCAAAGCCGCCAGGTTTACAGCCTGGTCCCTTTGGCCACTCGGGCATCCCTCCTGGGACAACTCTCCGAGACGAGTCAGCTGGCGATCGGACTCGAACCAACAACCAACTGCTTACAAAACAGCCGCTCTACCGATTGAGCTACGCCAGCGCCGCACCCGGCCCGGAGGTGGGGCTTTTAAAAACACCGAAATTCGCTGTCAAGAGTGACCGTTCCGCCGCTGCCGCTGCACCTCGTACAGGAGAATGCCCGCGGCGACCGACGCGTTCAGGCTGTCGAATTCGCCCACCTGGGGAATGGCCACCCGGTGGTCGCACCGCTGTGCCACCGTGGGACGGACGCCTTTCGCCTCGCTGCCCACGACCAGCCCCAGCGGTCCATCCAAGGGTGCCTGGTCCGCCGGCTCGCCTTCTGCGTCGGCTGCTGCCAGCCACACCCCCCGGGTTTTCAGGTCCTCCATGGCGTGCTTGATGTTGGTCACCCGTACCACGGGCACGTGAAGCGCTGCCCCCGCCGAGGCCTTGACCACCGCATCGGTCACCTGGGCTGCCCGGTTCTTCGGCAGCACCGCCCCGTGGGCCCCAAGGGCATGGGCGCTCCGCAGGATCGCTCCCAGGTTGTGCACATCCTGGATCTCGTCGAGCAGAAGGATCAGCGGCACCTCTCCTTCGGCTTCGGCCTGATCCACGAGGGTTTCCACTGTCAGCTCGAGGGCCGGAGACGGGTCGAGCAAGGCCACCACCCCTTGATGCCGCCCGTGGCCCAACCGTCGATCCAGGTCACCCCGCTGCACCGTTTGACAGGGGATGCCCGCGGATTTGGCGGCCTCTCGGATCCGATGGGTCGCACCGCCCGAGCCGCGGGCCAGGAGGATGCGCTGGACGGGCTGCCCCCCTTTGATGGCTTCCAGGACCGGCTGCACACCCGGGACCGACCGGCTCACGATCCCCCTCGCGCCTCGAGACCCTCCGCGATGCCGTCCACCATCCGCTCGGCGGCGGCCTGCGGATCCTCCGCATCTCGGATCGGCCGACCCACCACGATGTAGGTGGCACCCTCGGCCATGGCGGCCGCCGGCGTCATGATACGCGACTGGTCTCCGGCCACGTCCGTGGGGCTGCGAATCCCCGGCACGACGAACACGCATCCGGGGGGGAGCACCGCTTTCAGCTCCCGCACCTCGTGCCCACTGCACACGATGCCCCCGGCCCCCGAGCGGACCGCCATCTGCCCGAGCCGCTCCACCAGCTCGGGCACCGGCTGCTCGAAGCCGAGGGCACGCACGTCTTCGGGACTGTGGCTGGTCAGCAGCGTGACCGCCAATGGGATCGGGGGGCTCGCGCCCGGCACGAGGGTGGTCTTGGCCAACTGGTTCGCCACCTCGCGGATCATGGTGCTTCCGCCCAGAGCGTGAATCGTGAACATCTTGACCCGGTGGCGGGCGGCTTCCTTGGCTGCCGCACCCACCGACGCGGGTATGTCGTGGAACTTCAGGTCCAGGAAGACCTGAGACCCCAGGCCGTGAATCAGGTCGAAAACCAGAGAACCCACCCGTGTGAACAAGCGCGGTCCGACCTTGAAGACGCCGACCCGGTCCGCCAGCTGTTTCACCAGGCGCTCCGCTTCGTCCAACGTGTCCACGTCGAGGGCGAAGATCAGCCGCTCTCGCGCCGAGGCGGGCTCGGTGGAATCCGGGTTCGTCACGACGGGCAAATTACCAAGGGAACATCGAGTCCCGCCAGTCTCTCCTGCCTCTGGCACAGACGACGGCCCGCACGGGCGCGTGCTCGCGGTCTCGCCGGCCCCGACTGAATGCCTTCCCTGTCATGGACGTCTACTCGGTTGAAAGGAGGCGGAACCATGAAAGCCATTCTGCTCGGCGGCGCTTTGGCCACCGCGCTCAACGTGACCGCCGTATCACCCGCCGATGCGCGTCCCGGGTCGGGGCGCGAGGCCCGCGCTGCCCATGCGGGGCGAGGGCCGCGGACCCACCTCGATCGAGAGCTCGCGGAACGTCGGATGCAGCGCCGGATGGAGCGCCGCCAACGGCGCCGGGCGGAGCACCGGCAGCAGCGCCGGGCGGAACGCCGGCAACAGCGCCGGATGGAGCGGCGCATCCAGCGGAGGATCGAGCGGCGCATCGCCCGGAAGCTGCAGAAGCGCCGGACCATGCGGCGGATCCGCGCCCGGCGGGCGCTGCGACGAGAGCTGCGCGATCGACGCCTGCGGCGAGCCCTGCGTCACAGCTCCGGCCGGCCTCGCCGGATCATCGTCTGGTGACGACCATGTTGCGGTCCGGTGCGTTGGCGTTCGCCATGTCATTGAGTGGATGCGGGTTCGTGGTGCACGAGGGCCCCCCCGTGCACCACGAACCCGGGCGGGACCGGGACCGGGACCGGCTGTCGGACCGGCTCGAAGCCGACTTCGGCACCCGCCGGGATTGGCCCGACACCGATCTGGACGGCGCCTTCGACGGCGAGGAAGTCCACGACCTGTTCACCGATCCCTTGGACCCGGACACGGACGGGGACGGCTACTTGGATGGCGAGGAGGCCTATGAGCTGTTCACCGACCCGCTGGTTCCCGACGATGTCCCCTGGGGATAATGCTTGTCCCGGGCGCCCCGGCCCGCTGGGGTGCCCGGGATGGACCTGGTCGAGCAGTTTCCCGCCATCGTCATGGTCGGGATCGTCGTGGTGGTGGGAGCCTCTCAGTTCAACCGGGTGGTGGGGTCGGTGCTGGGCATGGCCTTCTGGGTCGGGATCGGCATCTTGGGCCACTTCTTCTACGCCCGGGGTGGCGTGATCGGCTTTCCGGGGCTGCCCCTGTCCGAAGGGTTTTTTCTGCTCCTGTGCCTGGGTTTCTTCATCGTCCAGGTGATCTCGTTTCGTAACGGTCGCGCCCGCGCAAAGATGCGGGAAAGCTACCGAGAAGAATTGCGGGACGAATCCTGAGCGCGGTCCCTCCCGGACTCTTCGGTGCTCCGCGGTGGAGCGAACGCGACCGTCGCCGCCCACCAAGCCGGATGGGGCCAGGTGGCTCGGACGGTGCGCCGGGCATTGTGCAGGGCAAGCTGCAGCGGATGATTCCGAAGCTCTCGATGGAGGTGCTTTGCAAACACCGCTGCCACCACGTCGTCCACTTCGAGAAGGGTCGCGACCACCCACCCCGCACCGGCCCGCTGAAGCGCCCCGACGAATCCGCCGATCGGGAAAGCATTGCGCCCTTTCGCAGGGCCCGCCCCCGCGCCGGTCTCACACGACGACAGAACCACCAGATCGGCAGCCACCGTACCGCCGATCATTTCGTCCAGGGTCAGCACCCGATCGGACAGGGTCAACGCCGCATCCCGTGGATCCCAGGCTCGGTCGCCGAGCAGATCGGCATGTCCAGCAAAGTGGACCCAGCTGGCGCCAGGGTCGGACAGGGCCGCGAGAAACCGGTCGGCCTGTCCCGGGGTCGTTCCGACATCGATGCGGGCGCCCGAAAAGACTTCGGCGATGGTCTCAGCTTCTTTTTGCGCGAACGGAATGGCTCCAAGGACCTGGCCGGAACGAGCGGCCGCGAACACCCGCAGCCCACCGGGGTCCGGGGAGAACTCCTGAAAACTCTGTAGCGCGGCCGCGATCGAATCGGCGCGCCACACGGCGGCTCGGTCGACGACCCGCTCTGGCTGTTGGCGCGGATCGAAGGTGCCGAACGGGAGCGCAGAGATGGACAAGCTCCTCAGCCGGCCGTCTAGCACCACGGCCCATTTCGTAGCGCCGGAAAGGGCCGGCAAGATCGGGTCCAGCACCAGCTTCGACAGGGCGTGAAGGTGCGGATCCACCTCACCGCGCACGCTCATCCCGTTTTGATAGGCCGCCAGATCCCGCCGCCACGACGGCGCTCGCACCCACTGCAGGGAGCGCCGCTCGGGGCGAATCACCCCGACCAGGAGCCCGTCCTCCAGCCCGCGCAAGACCACCACGGCACCATCGGCGGGAATCTGCTGCGCCCACTGGGCCCAGGGTAGCGGTGTGGCCACGAACGCCCGGCCGCCCCGTTCCAAGGCCCGCACCCGCAAGAGGGTGTGCCACGCCGCCTCTCGGTTCCCGTCAGCCAGGTGCAAACGGATCAGGCCGTGAAACGGCGCTGCGGGCTCCGGCCCCAGGCGGCCGCGCCCGGTGAAGCGACCCTCCTGCTCTTCCAGGACCTGCGCGCTCTCGGCGTATCGGGCCCGCGCCTCGGCTCCATCGCCCGCACCTTCCGCCGATCGCCCCAGGGCCCACAGACTCTGCCACCGCAGCTCGCCGAGCTCCAGCTCCCGGGCGAGCTTCGAAGCCCGGCGGTAATGGGTGGCCGCTGCTTCCAGGTTTTCGGCAGTCTGCCGGGCCCACTCCCCCAGGGCGAAATGGGTGCGGGCGGCGTTCGCCCGATCGCCGACCTCCTGCGACAGCTCCAGTGCCCGACGCAGGGTCGGCTCCGCCTCGGACGAGCCGAGCACGGTCAGCGCTCGACCCAGATTCCGGTGGTCGTAGGCCAGACCGTATACGTCCTTCAAGTCCGCATCGATGCGCAGGGCTCGTCGAAACGCGGCGACCGCCTCCTTCGTGCGGCCGAGCTCCAGCAGGGCCCGTCCCAGATTGTTGTGCTGGGTAGCCACCTCGCGAGGCAGTTCGAGCGCCTGGGCCTTTCGCAAGCCCGCTTGCAGTCGAAGCAAGGCATCCCGCGACCGCCCCTGGGCCAAAGCCACCAGACCACAGACGGAGTACGCGAATACCCTCCGCAAGTCGACTTGACGCCGAAGTCGCCGGCGGGTCGCAGCCCGCGCCTGCACGACCTCCGTGTCGAACCGCTCCGCCAGGTCGAGGCTTTCGCGGCAGCTGGCCTCCGCATCGGCGTATTCGGCCAGCGCCCAGGCGGCGTTCGCCTGTTCGATGACCGCTTCGAGCTCCAGGAGGGGCGCATCGGCCGCGCGGGCCCGGGCGCGGATCTGGGCGGCCCTGCGGGCGGCGGCCGCCGGCCGACCCGTCCGGCGGGCGAGGCGAACCCGCCCGAGCTCGACCCGCAGCGCCGCATCGGTGCCGGCCAGGCGCCGGGCCGCCCGGTCGTACGCGGCCCGCGCCCGCTTCGGATCCGACAAGCGGTTCATGGCCAGGGCGCCTGCTTCGAGCAGGGCGTCCACGGCTCCCGGAGGCGGCCGTGCATCGGGCCCAAAGACCCCGGCGCGCTCGTAGGCCGCGACAGCCGCCTCCACCTGTTCGGCCGCTCTTCGAAACTCGAGCCGGTCTTCCAGGGCCCGGGCGTGATCGAGCAGCGCAGCCGCCCAGGCCTTCCGAGCGGGCGGACCGATGGCCTGAAGACTGGCGAGGCCTTCGAGGTATGCCGCTTCGGACGCCTCGATCCGTCCGGCCTGATGCAGGCGAAACGCGAGCCTCACCCGGGCCTCCGCCACCGTGAGAGCGGGTGCGTCGGACGCCTCCAAATGGGCGAGCAACTGGGCCTGCACCGCAGCGGCAGCTCCCGGTTGCGGCGGCTCCAGCTGCTCGGCCAGCAAGCCCGCCAGGGCCCCCAGAACGGAGCGTACGTAGCGATCTTCACCGACCTTCCGTTCGAGCGAAAGCCACCGGCGGAGCGCCGCGGCACCTTCTCGAAAGCGGCCGCTCCGCACCAACGCGAGCGCGCGGGACCGAGCCGAAGGCAAGGCTCTTTCGAGGGCCCGGCTCCGCTCTCCCTCGGTGGGCACGGCGGGCCCGACCCGCACCACCCGCCCGTCCGGACCCTCGAGCCGAAGCTCGGCCGCCCGGATCCCCTGGGCGCCCAGGGCCAAGTCCAGCCCACCCGGAAGGTCTCGCTGCCGGATCCACCGGGAGCGGAGCAGGTCCGCCGAAGCCGACAGCCCGTCGACCGTGGCCTCCGATGCCGGCTTGTCTGCCGTATCTCGGGTGCCATCCTCTGGACGCGGGGGTCCCCAGCGGCTGCGTTCGGGTACCCGCAAGGGCCCGCGGCCGACCCCGCGCAGCTCGAGCACCTCCAGCGGGCTGGTGGCGGCGAAGACAGCGATCCGCTCGGTGTCGGGCGCACCGGGAGGGAACCAGCCGGCCGCGTCGGGCGCACCCGCATCGGCCGAGTCCCACCCGAGCTGGGCCTGGCCTGTCCCGGCGGGCGGAAGACCGGACAGCCACGCCCAAACCGAAGGCGACGTGACGAGGGTGGCCTCGTTCGGCAGCCACCGGTCGGCGCCGGCAACCAGGGTCGGGACCCAGTGAATGCGTCGCCCAGCCAGATCCGAAGCCCACGGGCCCAGGGCCGCCCGAGCCCATCCGGACGCCGAACGCGGTGTTGCCGGTGGCGCCACTCGGCGCCGGGCCACCGACAGTCCGCCGGTTGAGGTCTCGACGCGCCACAGCTCCACCCCGTCCCCCTCGGTCGGAACCAGCCACAGCAGGACGTCTTTGGGTCCGAGCGCCGCCTCGATGCGTTCGGGCTCGAAGGGTCGGCCCCAAAGGCGCAGGGCCCCCCAGTCGGTCGAGTCGTCCCCCGAAGCTCGATCGGCTTCGGCGCGAAGCTCGGCCCACAAACCCGGTGTGGATGGCTCGTTTCGATGGAGCCGGCGCAGGTCTCGAAGGCGGGCCAAGCGCTCCGCCACGGTGGGCTCGGACGGAGGCACCCGCACGGGCAAGGTGCGCCCGAAGGCGGTCCACGAGGCCGCCCGATCCAGAGCCCGCAGGGCTGTCGCCCGAGGGGCCCTGCGGGCGCGCCGAACCAGCTCGGCCGCGAAGCTCGGCAGGGCCCGTCCCAAAAACGCCGGCGGGACTCGGTCGGCCGCCGCAAGGGCCGCCTCGGCGGTGGTGCTGGTGTCGAGCTGCAGCTGCATCCACACGTCGAAGGCTCCCGCATCGACGGCCAAAGCTCGGGCCGCTTCGGCCAGGACCGACCCGCTGGCATGCCCGAGCTCGACCCGGTCCAGGGCGACCTCGGCCAGCGCCACGGCCGCCACCCGGCGCCCCGCGCTTCCGCCCCGCCGCCCCATCTCGATCGCCCGCAAGAGCGCCGATTGCCGCCGCCAAAAGTCTCCGAGGCTCCCGTCGAGGGCCGTCAGGAAGGATCGCCCGACCTCCCCGGGCTCCCGGGCGGGACGCCCGCGCCCCAACCAGCGCCCCTGGGCCAACCGCACCCGTGCTCGAGCTGCGAGCTCCGGAAGGGCTTCCGTCGTGGTCGCCGCCCGGGTGAAGGCCACGGTGCCCGTCAGCACCTCGAGGGGCCGCTCCGGCAGGGACTGGGGCGGAGCCCGACCGGGCCGGTCTCCCCATCGGATCCGTCCTGCGGCCCGGTCGAGCCGACCTTCCACGTCCGGCTCCAAGGGCTCGACGCCGAGCGCCAGGCGCAGCTCCACGTCCAAGGCTTCGAGGTGCGCCAGATCGATCGCGTGGGCCTTGCGGTCGGACACCCGCCAAGACGTCTGGTACCAGGATTCGGCCTCGTCCCGGGCGGCCTGCAAGCGGGCCAAGGCCTCCCGGGTGCGCCCGCGGGAAAGCTCAGCGTACACCTGCTCGACCTGCAGCCCCAATCGCTCCCTGAGCGCAACCAGGGTCATGATTTCTCTCGAAAAGAACAAAGCGCGGTTTGGAATATTCCTTTCAATCTCGCGATTCAGTCGAATGCGCTCCGCTCCGACCGACTCCGCCAATTCCACATCCCCCAACCGCCGGCGAGCCTTCTGCTCGAAGGCCAGAAGGACGGCCCGTTCGCCCCGAGTGTCGAATCCGAACAAGGCTCGGGACGTATTGTCGGTGACCGGCCGCCACATGGTCGGCGCCGGTCCGGGATCGACGCCGGCCACGTCCAGCATGATCTGGGCGCGCTCCAGCTGCCGCAGGCTTTCCCAAACCCGGGACGGCGAATGGCCTTCCTCGCCCTCGAGCCGAGCCCGAGCCTGGTCCCGAAGCGCCACCACCAGCCGGCTTCGGGCCTGCTCCGGGTCGAGCGCTCGTTCGAAGCTCCGCAGGGCCGCTTTCGCTCGGTCCGACGAGCCAGCTTGGTCGTAGGCCAGGGCCAGATTGCCCCACAGCTGGGCCGACCGCTGAGGCGTCCCCGCAGCCTCCACCAAAGACAGGGCCCGGCGGGTGGCAGTGATGCTCTCGGGCCAGGCGCGGGCCCATGCGGCGGCCCGGCCGAGCCGCTCCCAGAACACCAGGGCCTGTCGGGGACCGCCGCGAAACTCGAGCCCCAGCCGAAGCGCCTCGATGTAGCGCTCAAAGGCGAGCTCCAGGTTCGTCACGTCATAGGTCGAAATGCCGAGCCGGTGGTGGGCGTTTCCCAAATTCAGCAGCGCGTCGGCCTCGAACTGCGGATCTTCTGCTTCTCGATTCAAACGAGCCGCAGCCTTGTAGTCCTCGATCGCTTGCTCCAGCCACCCCTCGGGCCCCACCCGATTGGTGTCGCCGAATCCGAAGGCCAGGTTCAGGCCATCGGAAATGCCCCGCAGCATGCGCCGAAAGAAGCCGGGCCGCTCGAGCGCCCGCACCTCCCGAACCCAACCGCGGGTGAGGTGTGCTGCAGCCAGCTGAGGATTCAGCTCCAATGCTCGGGTCAGGGAACGCTCGGCGCCCGACAGATCGTCGGTGTAAGACTGGGCCAGCCCCAGGCGGTAGTGGGCAACAGGTGCATCTGGCGTTCGGTCGCGCTCGGCCTTCTCCTGCCTCACGAGGCGCTTGCTGCGCCCGACGCGAGCCGTGAGCGCCGCCCGCCGGCGCAGCGCGAAGATTCGGGTCTCGTCGCTTTGCACCACTTCGCCGTAGGCCGCCAAAGCATCGTCGAACCGGCCTTCCTCCTCCGCCCGACGGGCTCGCTCCAGGTTGGTGCGCACGACCCCGTCTCGGGCCACCGAGGCCCACGCAGGCACCTGCGCAGAGATTCGGCGCAAACTTCGATAGGCTTCGAGCGCCCCCTCCGAGTCTCCTTGCCCCTCTCGAAGGCGGGCGATCTCGGCCGTCACTCGGGCCCTGAACGCCGGGTCGGCCCGGGCCAGCCGCTCGGCCACCTCGAACTCCGATAGGGCTGCCGCGATCTCTCCGGACGCTTCGTAGCGCTCGGCCAAGCGGACGCGGGCAACCCGCTCCACCAGCGGATGGGGGTGGAGCGCCAAGGCCTGGCGAAGGGCATCGCTCCGGCGAGCCGGATCGTCGATCATCGTCAGATCGTCGACGAATTGGTCCACGAGCCGGTTCGCAGCCCGCTCCAGCAGGTCCGGCTGCCCGGGGTGTCGGTTCATCCATCGCAAGTAGGCGCGCGCCACGTCTTTGGGATGCCCAGTGGACTCCATCCACTGGATTCGCTCGAATGCTGCCAAAGCAGCAGCTCGGCGGTCGCCGGGGAACTCGACGGGAATCCGAGCCAGCAGCGACAAACCCTGGCCGGTTCGTCCATCGTCCCGAAGCCTTCGAGCCCGGGCGATGGCGAGCCGGGCTGCGACCCGAGGTGCGCCCTGGTAGGTCTCCTCCAACCGCTCGAGCTCCCTTCGTGGAACCCCCGCCAGCTCCAACAGCTCCACTTCGGCGAGTCCGCGGGCCGTGGTTTCGACCGCCGCCTCGGCCGACCGCCGAAACGCGATCCGAGCCAGATCGGGGCGCCCCCGGTCCCGATGCAGGCGACCGATCCGAAGGTGAGCGGCGGCCGCAATCCGAGGCGCATCCGCCGACACCGCCAAAGCGCAGCGGAGGGTGAACCACCGGGCACGCGCCGCCTGCTGTGTTTCGGCGAGTTCCAGATAGAAGCGCCCATCGTCGGTCCGGGGAAAGCGCCCGCGCCGGGGAAGGCGCGCGATGTCCTGCCCCCTTCGGCCCTCGGCGAAGTACACGAAGGCCGGACCGACCGCCGGAAAAAGCTCGTTCTCGCTCCCGTCGGTCAAGGGAAAGGGCAAAGGCGGCGGCGCGCCCTCGAAGAGGGCGTCGAAGTCGACCCGAGCTTCCCACAGGCTCGCCCGATCCCTCCGCTCGATCACTTTGTTGCCATCGTCGTCGTCGGGAAAGCGAACGAACACCATCCGGCCCGGGTCGTCCGGTCCGAAGCGGGCGAACCCGGCCGGAACGTGGCCGGGGGTCACCGCTACGGTGGCGCCGTCCGTCAGGCGCAGCGCCACCAGCCGGGGCACGGACCGTGGACCGTTCCCGGGCGCGGTGTACACCAGGTGTCGTGCGTCGGGCACGGGCGCCGGATCCCACCCGGGTCCCGGGCTCACCACGCGGCGCGTCCGGTCCGCCAGATTCAGTGCTTCGACCCGCTCTCGTCCCCCGGGGAGGCTCGAGGTGAAGTAGAGTGTGCGGCCATCCACCGAAAATCTCGGCTGGCGATCTTCGGTTTCGGAGCCGGTCAGTCTTCGGCCATCGTCACCGAAATCGTCTCGAATGAAGATGTCGCCCTTGGCATCGACCCGCCGTGAGACCCAGGCCAGGCGCTCGCCGAACAGATCCGGGTCGAAGTCGTCCGCCGGTGCCCGGGTCAGTGGAAAGCTCGATCGGGTTCGAAAGTCGCGCACCCACACGTCGAGGTTTCCGTTCTGCCGGGAGGCAAACGCCAACCACCGGCCTGACGCGTCGATGGAGGGAAGCAAATCGTCGGCGGGCGTGAACACGACCGGCTCAGGAGCCACGACCGAGTCGTTGGGTCCATCGAATGGCTCGGGGCCGGGCCAAGGGGCCGAAGCGCAGGCGGCCACGAAGCACCAGGCCGAAAGCGTGCCTCCCCTCAACCAGCGAGCCCCGCTCATGGCTGCTCTTTGGGCCGCAGGCTTCCCGACGGGGTCTCGAAAAGATCTCCTGGCGACGCCGATTCTTCGACCAGCTCTCGGTAAGCGGCCCGGACTTCGGCACGAATGCCGTCATCGACGGGACCGGCAGACCGCTCGGCTGCCAACCGAGCCGCCGCCCATTCCAAGATGATCTGGCGCGTACGGTTTTCTTCTCGAAGGACCCGCGCTCTTATCCGAGACCAAAGAGGTTGTCGAACTGCTTCGCAAGGAACGGGCCGCAAGCGAGCTCTAGGCGTTTCAGCCACGCACTGCCGGGACTTGAGCTCCCGCAGGTCGTCCTGGTTGAACCGCTGCAACAGCCTGGCGCGCAGCGCCCGATGGCGCAGGGTCGGCGCCGCCCTCGGCTCGCGTTCCGACCGCACCGAAGCCTCCATCACCAGCGTTTCGTCCAGCTCTTGGTAGGCCCCCAACAACTGCCGCTCGATGGCGGTCGGCTGGGCCACCGTTCCCGCGGCCCGAACGCAGCCGCCGAGGATGGCCAGCTGAAAAAGCCAGACCGTCGGGGATCCGAGCCGGCCGCACCACCGGACCGACTGGGCCCGCTGCCTTCCCGGAGCCTTTCGACCCGAACTCACGGTCGGCGGTCCTTTGGGCGCCGCGGCCATATGAGGCGGCGCAATCCTACCAGCACGCCCAAGGCCACCCCGAACAGGCCGATCGCGAACGCCCCGAACTCTCCGATCCCGGCGGCGGACTCGGCCACCTCCGGCCCGGCCCCCCAGGCGACGCCCCATCCGATCACTCGCCCTCCGTCGGCGGGCCGAAGGGATCGTCGGGCAGCTTGCACACGCGGGGCCGGATCGGTTCGTCGCGCCGGATCCGGTCGGCCCGACACGCGATTCCTTCCGGACAGAGGTGCCCGGCTGCCTCGTCGCAGAACGCCCGCAGCTGAGTGCCCCAGACGGTTTCGAAACTGCGGCGGTCGCGACACAGGAATCGTTCGAAGCCATCTTCGGTTCGAGCGTGAGGCAAGCACCGCTGGCCCGGATCGCATTCGGAGGCCCGGGGGGTACACGGCCGGCCGACCAACAAGTCCGGTTGCTCGGCCAGGCCGCAGCCCGCGACCCAGCCGACGACCCACCACCGTGCCCATCGGTCGAATCCCACCCCCTCGCGCTCCAGCCCACTCACTGGGAAGCCACCGCCCAGATCAGCGATGCCACCAGGCCGACCGCGCCCGGCCACAGGACCGCTTGACCCACCGTCATCTGGTCTCGGGCATCTTGGCGCGCGTCGCTCGCGGATGCGGCCGGCGTGGTGTCCTCGACGGCCCTGGGCTCCGAAGCGACCCGGTTGTAGCGGCCCTGGGCATCGGCCGCCAGCACCGTTCCCGCCACCACAGCCACGGACGAAGCCCCCACGGCCAGCCACGGCCAAACCCGTTTCCACGGGCGCCGCTGCACCGACTCGACCCGCGGGATCTGCAGGGACTGGGCCGTGACCCCGCTGCCCACCCTCCGCGACGGCTCGTCGAACACCTCGACCCGGGGCTCGGACCCCGATCGCGAGTCCCCGAGCAGGTCTGGCGCCAGCTCCACCCGAAGCACCTGCACCCCCGAGCCCGGTTGCACTTCCAGGGTCCGCGTCTCGGACTGGGCCCCGGGCGCGGAAAACTGCAGATCCCATCGCCCGCTCCAGAACGGAAAGGGCTCCTGAAGCGGCCAATCCACCGGCTCGCCGTACACGGAAACCGACAGCGCCGCGTTCGGGGTCTCGACCCGCAGGCGGGCGTCGGGAGGCAAGCTGGCCCGGCGCACGGCCGACGCCACCGCCGCCCGAAGATTCGCGGGCTCGACCGTCCATCGCAGGATCTGCCGCACTTTTCCGGTTTCGGCGCCGATGGCCACCAGCTCCAAACGCAACCGCGCGGGCCGGTCGGGATCCGAGGAGAGCTTGGGGGACAAGATCGCGTCGGCCCCGGACAGCAGCGCGAGTTCCCCCAAACAGGCCGCGTCGAAGCCGCAGGAGTCGGCGAGTTCGCCCAGTTGCTGGCCTCCCAGCCGCTGGCGGGCCAGCCCAGGCGGCACGTGGCTCGGACCGAGAGCCCGGGCGGCCGCTCGATCCGCAGCCCGGGCCAGGTCGAACGAGACATCCACCGACCGGGTCGGCAGCACCAGCACCTGCGGCGCCGCCGCCAGCCACAGCCACGCCCAAGACGGCACGCTTCAACCTACCTCGCTCCCGCGTGGACTGCCCAGGGCCGCCCGCCCCGGCGATCAGCTTTCCGGTGACTCGGCGCTCGGCACCACACCCTCGACCCCGACGCCGTGGCCGTAGGTCAGGTTCCCCCCAGTCAGCCCCACCTGCACGATGAAACCGGTGGCGGCCAAGCCGAGACCGAATCCGAGCCACGGCCCCCAAGCGACCTTGAAGGCTGCCCACAACCGCAGCCCCAGGACGCCGAGCAACAACCACGGAACCATCTCCGACCACTCTTCGTGGGTCTCGAGCAACGCGTGTGAAAAGCCCCGGCTCTCGGCGTGCTCGTAGGCCGCCTCGCCGGTGGCGCTGGCGAACATGCTCCCCAGGACCGCCACTCCCAACAGCGACAGGGCCACCACCCAAACGGACTTTCGCCGCGACACGGCCGCCGCGAGCTCGAGCCACGGGTAGACGAGCACCAGACCGATCGGAAGGTGAACCGCCATCGGATGAAGCTCGTGCACGGGCGTGCCACACACCAGCCGCCTTCGGTCGTCAAGCCAGACCGGGCGCCGCCGCTGGCGAAGCGGCGGCGTGCGCATCGATCGCATGCGTCCGAGCACGCTTCGCATCCGGGCTCCACCGATCGCGGGCTCCGCGTCAGGACGCCCGCTTCTTTCGAATCTTGTGGGCCGCCCAAGCCAGGCCTTGGCCGTTCAGATCGAGGTCGGTTTGGAGGAGCTTCCAGCTTTCGGGCCGGTTCACCTCGGCCGGCAAGGTGTCGACGAAGCGCTGCTTCCAGCGGTCGGTGCAGAACTTCGTCAGGTCTTCCGCCACCAAGTCCGACGCCACCGCATCTTCCACCACGCCCTCGCAGAACGTCAGGTGATCGAGCATCTGCTCCCGGGCTCCTTCGAGTTCGGTCACCTCTCCAAAGTGGGTGGGAAACACGCGCCGAGCTCCGGTGGCCACGACCCGCTCCACGCTCTTCTTGGCCTCGGGCCCGTCGAAGTCCGTGGGGCTGGTGGACGGAAAAACGTACAGTCCGCCCGCCTGCAAGTCCGGGTAGCACAGACCGAAGGCATCTCCAGAAAAGACCGCGTCGTCGGCGTGGATGCAGAAGTGGTGATTCGCATGCCCTCGGGTGTGCAGAAACCGCAATGTCGTGCTGCCCAGTCGGGCGGTCTGTTCGTCTTCTCGGATCTGTACCCGACCCTCGGCGACGGGCTCGATCTTGCCGTACAGCTCCTCGAACCGCGCCTCGCCGTACACCGCGGAGGCGCTGGCCACCAGCTTGGACGGATCGATCACGTGCCGGGCGGCCCGGGGGTGCGCGAGCAGGGTAGCGTCCGGGCAGGCCTTCATCAAAGCCGAAGTCCCGCCCGCGTGATCCAGGTGCACGTGCGTGATGATCACGTACTCGACGTCGGACTCCGATAGGCCCCGGGACTTCAACGCCTCCAGCATTCGGGGCACCGCATGCACCGTGTTGTTGTCGATGAACGCCGCACGGCCTCCGTCGATCAGGAGGTAGGCGGCAGCGTACCGGGGCATGTCCATGTACCTGCAGTCGATGGTCACCACGTCCATGACCCGATGTTCGAGGACTGGGGCGCGGGAAGCAACCGCGTTCATGGGCGCCGCAGCTCAGGCGACGGTCAAGGATTGGCCGCCCGAGTCCAGGATCCGGATCGGCTGGATGGCCATGGCCTTCATGAACACCCGAAGAAGAGCCGGATCGAAGCGGTGCTTGAGCTCGCTCGCCATCAGGGCCAGCGCGACCGGAGGGCCGTACGCTTCCCGAAACGGACGGCGAGATGTCAGCGCATCGTAACAGTCGGCGATGGCGATGATCTTTCCAAAGGGGCCGAGACCCACCTTGGGCAAGACCAGCTCCACCTCCCCGTCGGGGCGCTTCCGCGGGACCGCGTAGTCCACGTGGCTTTCGTAGGCCGCCACGATGCGGGACATGGTGGTCTGGTCCAAACCCCGGGTCGCCAGGATCGCTTTGGCAGAGCGTAACGGGTACAGGTCGATCAAGCGCCGCTCTTCTTCGGACAGGCGACCGCGCCGACCGAGGATTGGCTCTGGAAGGTCTGCGAGCCCGACCTGCGAAAATATGGCGGCCATTCCGAGATCGTGCAGCTGTCGCTTGTCGAGACCCAGCTCTCGCCCGAGCACGATGCTCAAGAGACAGACATTGACCGAGTGGTATTCGAGATACTCCGAGTCTGCCCGAGTGGTGGTCATCCCGAGAAACTGGGTCTTTTCGTCACCCGAAAGATCGACGAATTCTTGTACGAGCCGTCCAGCCTTGGCCAACGGCAGGGATCGGTCGCCGCCTCGAGCCTTTTCGAGATAGACGCGCATGAAGACGATGGCCCGGGCGTACACCGTCAAAAGATACTTCTTCCGATCGACTTGCTGATCCAGGTCGGGCTCTTCCTGGAGCTTGTCCAGGATCTCCTTGACCTTCGCGAATCGAGCGAGCTGCAGGGCGTCCAGCTCGTGCCCATCGGCACCCTTTTCGGGGGCAGCGCCCCGGTATTGGTTGGTGAAGAGAAAAAGAAAGTCGCGGATTTCCTGGGTCGTGATCGGCCGATCTGACGTGAATCCACCAATATCTCGACTCTCGAATTCCTTCGTCATGTATCGCACGGTCTCGAGGGCCGCGAAGTCGAACTTGAGCTGGGTGTTGTTCAAGTAGACGTGCGTCTCGATCGCCTGAAGACTCAGCCGACCCTCTGCGGCAATTACATTGTTGATCGCCTCCCGGAGCTGTTCGATCGGCTTCAAGAAGATGTCGTTGTCCGGGCTGTGGATCTTCACGTTCCGAACCAGCATGTACAGGTTCGAAACGATCTGCTTGCCCCGAGTCTGCAGTCGAACGTCCCGTCGGAGCTGGCTGCGCTCGATGGCGTCGGTCCGGTCTTCGGTCATTCGCGTGCCTCCTTCCGTCCGCTTTCGAGCTCTTCACGGAGCCGAAGCGCCGCTTTGTGCGCAGCCTGCATGACTTCCTTGCCATTGCTTCGGTTTTGTACCTCTCTCGCGAGGATCTTGAAGGCGCGAACGTCCTTGAACGCGGCCAAGCCGACGATGGCGAGGTTCTTCATCTCTTGGAGCTTCGAGCGCTGGAAGAGATTACTCTTTTGAGAGAACACCTGATCGAAAAACTGCAGGGCCGTATCTTGTCGAGTCTCTCCCAAAGCGGTGGCTACCGTCAGCTTCTCGCGGTGGTCTCGGGCAGAAAAAGACTCGGCTCGCATCAAACGCACGAAAAAGTCTGCCGCCCTCTTCGGGTTCCGCTGAGCGAGAGCCCGATACGCCCCGATGCGCATTTGAATGTCGGAGTCCTGAGCGGCTTTTTCGAGATATCGAAGGGACTCGGGCTCCTTGGACTTCGCGAACTGCTTCAGTCCCTCGAGCCGAATGACCAGGTTCGGATGCTCGAGTGTCTTGGCGATGTAGCCGAGTTTTCCGGGTGGGGAGATCAGATGGATGATCTCCAACATGTCGCGCACGACGTTCGAGGAGTTGTTGGCCAGTTCGGCAGCGAAGGTTCCAACCTTGTCCTTGCCGACCCGAGCCAGCACCTCGATCAGGATCTTGCGCGCATCCGGTCGCTCGATGGATACGAGCATGTCCAGCAGATGGGGGATCTCGGCTTCTCCGCACGCCTCCAAATAGGTCTGGACCGCATCCACGTCGAGCTCGCGGCTCAAGGTCAGGTAATTGGCCACCGACTGCAGGCGCTGAGGCTCGAGCATGCGAGCTCGGATCGATTCTTCGAGACTTTCCACCATCTCGGCCCGTTCGGGGGCGAGCTGCCGTTGTCGAATGGCTCCAAAGCGGAGCAAGAGGGCGACGGCCCCCCGAATGTCTTCGGAGACGAGCAGAGAATCGAGCACCTGGGTGAAGGCCTCATTCAGCATTTCGTAGTCTTCGGTGCGGGCCTCGAGCTCGAGGATCTGGAACAGAATGAGCACCATTTTCGCGAAGGTTCGCTTCTTCTGCTCGTAGATCAGCTCATCCTGCGTTCTCGACCGATCCTGTGGGGTGGCGGTTCTCCCCGAAACGACGCCGCCGCGAATCTGCTCTACATCATCCAGGCGAAGCTCCAGATCCTCGACACTCAGCCGGGCAAACCGGGCCACGTCGTCGCCGTGCGCCGCCAGCTGCTGCTTGAGAAAGCCGATGATCTTCTCGACCTCGATCTCGACCTCCTCTTCGGACATGTCACCAAACCCGAAGCCCTCCACCACGATATGTTCGATGTAGCGAAGGTCCTGCTTCCACAGGCGTGTGACCATGTCTTCCTGGAACAGGAGACGCTCGTTGAAGCGTTCCATGGCCAACAGGACGAAGTTCAGGAGTTCTTCGACTGGAATGCCGCGTCGAAAGATCAGGTATCGAACGCCGTCTCGGTAGAATTTGTAGGTGAGATTCTCTCGGTCTTCGTCTTCGTAGATCGGTTGGCCGCGATACTTGAGCGAGAATGGCTCCAATCGCAGCGGAAGGCTTTCGTGTTCTTCGAGGAATTGAGTGAGGAGCCGATGGGCGGGTTCCAGGTATTCGGGATACCGGTTCTCGGCGTGCCGGTAGATTCCGATGTTCTTGATCCCTTTGAGCAGCATCTGAAAGACCCGTGCCGCCGCCTCCACCTCGGGATCGCGGGCCTTTTGCTTCGCCACCACGGGCGCTTCGGGGTTGGTCTGCTCCGATTCGCCCTCGAGGCTCACGTCCCCCCCGCTCAACGTCGTCCACTCAAGAAGAGCGGAGCTTGTGTTTCAACGCGGCCAAGGAGTCTTCCACCGCGTCGGCGTCTACTTCGGACGTCTCGAACTCGGCATCCACGGCCGGCTCCGAATCGGTTCGATCCTCGTCCTCCGAGGCGCCTGGCGGCAGCTGCTTGGAGGCGACTTTGGCCCGCAGCGCCTCGAGCGCCTGGTCGGTGCGGCTCTTGCGCTCCGTCACCGGGTCCAGCAGGTCCGGGTCGGTCTCGCCCATCACGTCCGCTTCCACCTCGGACCGAATGACCTTCTCTTCCATCCGATCGAACGCGTTCAGTGCGTGGTGTACGCTGTCTTGTGCCTTGGAAGCGGCTCCCGTGCGGGCGCCCCGAGCCTGGGCCGCCGCCTGCCGGGCCAGCAACGCCGCGCGCTTGGCCGGCATCTCGGCCAATCGACGGGCGAGCTCTTGCTCGGCCTGCTCGAGCTGTGCGATCTGCGTCAATTGCTCTTGCACCGCCTGGGCTTCCGCTTCGGCCCGCTGCTCGGCGGCGAGCTTGAGCTCGAGGGCTCGGCGCGCCAGGTCTTCGTCGCCGTTTTCCAGAGCGCGAACCGCTTTCGCCTCGTAGGCTTCGGCGTCGCCTCTCGCTTTGTCTCGCTTTCTTTCGAGCAATCGCTGTTGGGTTCGGGCCTCGATGATCGACGCCCGCGCGTCCTTTTGGCCCTGCTTCATGTCCTCGATGGCTTGGTCGAGCATTTTGGCGGGGTTTTCCGCGCGCTCGACCAAAGCGGTGAGGTTCGACTCCAAGACTTTGCGCAGTCTGCGTACAATTCCCATGGCGTTCCCCGGGCCCGGTGTCCGGTCTTATCTTGAAACCCGCACCCGAGCCAACTCATGTCCCCAAAGCCACTTCGCGCCACCTCCGACCTGCCCGGAACGGGTGGGTTTTTGTCGCCCGACCCGGAGGATTTCCGGGTCGAAGAGCGACTGCCCTACGAGGCGACCGGTGCGGGCAGCCACCTGTTCGTGCGGTTCGAAAAGGTCGACCTGACCAGCTGGGCCGCGGTCCGTGCCTTGTGCGACCACTGGAACGTGCCCGAGGGACCCGAGTCCGCCGGGCTGGCCGGGCTCAAGGACCGGGCGGCAGTGGCCATCCAGTGGGCGAGCCTGCCGTGGCCCGAATCCCGTCCGGCTCCCCAGACCCCAGCGTCGGTGCCGGTGACCGGCGGCCCCGGCCGAATCCAGGTGTGGCAGGCCCGCCGGCACCCCCACAAGCTCCGCACCGGGCACGTGGCGAACAACCGGTTTCGAATCCGAATACGCGGGGTATACCCGGGACACCTCGGGCAGCTCGAGCCGCTGGTCCGCCGGCTCCGGGAGGTGGGGATGCCGAACCGATTCGGCCCGCAGCGATTTGGCCGTCACGGGGACAACCCGGAGGAGGCCCGCCGCATCTTGCGGGGGGACCGGCGGGTTCCCCGCGACCGGCGAAAGCGCCGGCTGCTGCTGTCGGCCCTGCAGTCCGAGCTGTTCAACGACCTTCTCGACCGGAGGCTTCTCGAGGGCACCTGGCAGATCCCGCAGCTCGGCGACCTGTTGGTTCGGCATGGCCGGGGCGCCCTGTTTCATTGCGCCGATCTGGAGGCGGAGCGGGCCCGGGCGGCCCGGCTCGAGGTGTCGCCGAGCGGTCCGCTGTTCGGGAAAAAGATGCGGCGCCCGGCGGGGGAGCCGGACCGGTGGGAGCGAGAGGTTTGGCGGGCCTGCGGACTCCACGACGGGGCCGCAGCTCGCCTGGGACCGGGAGGCCGCCGGGCCCTCCGGGTTCCGGTCGCGGACCTGCGCACCGAAGCGGTCGACGACGGCTACGTGGTCCAGGTTTCGTTGCCGTCGGGCAGCTACGCCACCGTTCTGTTGGACGAGCTGGTCAAACCGGCCGAAGGCCCGTTCCGGCGGCTCGAGCACGCGGCCGGACTTGCCTGACCCCAGGCGAGGCTCGGCGGCCGGTCGAAGGCTCTCGCGACCCGGCACGGCCGCCCCGCTCACGGGGGACGGGCCTGCCGTTCGGTGCCGACCTTGCGGTACCGGCCTTCGAAGTCGAGCCGCGGCCCGCCATCGTATCGACCCCATCCGCGGATCTCGTAGTGGGTTTCGCCGTCTTTCGAAACGATGGACTCGCGAAAGAACTCCGTCACGTTCTGCGTCTCGCGGAACCACTCGATCGCTTTACCAGTCCAGCGACCCCGATGGACGACCCGCTCGCCGGTGCTCTTCACGACCGTGCATCGAAGTCCGTCTCGAAGCCGTTCGTTCACCGCGGTGGCTGTGACCACTTTTTGCGTCTCGACGTCGACCTCGCGAAACCGACCGTGCTGAAGCCCTGGGCGCTCGCTCCAGTAGCGCTGCGTCACCCTCAGCTCCGTCACCACCTCGTCGCCCTGGAGCACCCGAAAATTCCCCTGCCAGACCCCGTCCCACGGTTCGAACACATCGGGGGGCGGAGGCTCGGCCGCCGACCGGCATCCGGCGAGTGAGAGCATCACCGCCCCCCACAACCATGCTTTGCCGTTTTTCATCGGGGATCCGACCAGTGGGGATAATCTCGGCGAAGCTTGCGCAACCGAAAGTGCTTTTCCACCCAATCCACCAGTTGGGGGGTCAGCGACAGGTCCCGCGACTCCTGCGGGTCGTCGAGCCGAAACGTCGCCTCCGTTCCGTCGGGCGCCCTCAATCGGAGGACGCGCGGCAGGCCAACAGCCACGAAGTCGATGGCCTTTCCATCGTAATGAAGCGACCTCCTCGCCCCCCGGACGGTGGCATAATCCACCCCGTAGGTATCAGCGAGCAAGGCAGCTTGCTCGACGGACGCTTCCCAGCCATCCGGGTGATTCCATTCGATCGGAACGAGCAATCCCCACTTGCGGTTGTAGGCCCGCAGCTTGGCGATGCGAGCTCGCGCCTCCGGCTCGGACCTTGCGGACCCGAGCCAATGGGATCCATACAACAGATAGCCTCGATGGCGGCTGCGGACGGCGGACTCCACGTAGACCACCGCACCCGCGGCCCGCAGCTGCCGGATCAGCGCACGAACCCGGCGAGCGAAGGGAGGATTCTCGACCTGTAGCGCCTTCAGCTTCTCTCCGTCCGACTCCGGTTCGAGGTAGCGGCGGGCCCAGGCCGGACCCACCGGCGCGCCGTCCTCGATCCTCGGCAGATCCCTGTGGTCGGGGACCGGATCCAAGCGGACCCTGGTTCCGGGCTTCGCCGCGTACGGCACCGCCCGATCTCGGTACACCTCCCGCGGATGGAGCAGAATGCCGTGGCCTCGGGCCCGGCCCGACGGAACGGTCCAACCGGCCCCGTCGGGCGACGCCCGCTGCAGCGCCCGGCACAGATCGTCCACGAACCGCGCGAAGTCTTTCGGATCCACGGGACGCGCCAGGGTTTCTCGGAGCACCCGAACCGGCGGCTCGTCCTTCATCTGGGCCGCGAGTCGTCGAAAGAGGGCCCGCTTCAAAGGGACCTCGGACAGCTTCACCGACCGGCGCTCCCATCGGCAGTCCGCGGCCTGAGCCATCTGAGCCGGCAGGGGTCCGGGCTGCAACACGTCCCAATCCCGGTCAGCCTCCAGCGCAGGGGCGGCCTGAGCGGTCCAGGCGAGCCACACTCCGACGAACATGGCTGGGAGCGTAGCAGGCCGCGCCCCCGTTCCCCAGGACCTCGCTCGTTCGCGTCCCACCCGAGTCCGGCGCTCGGGTGGGGCTGACCCCCGCCCGACCGAGCGACCGTCCCGGTGGAGTCACCGGCTCACAGCTTCGCGATGTGGCTGCGCTCGGCCACGCCCTTCGTGGCGTTCCGGGTGTCGATCAGCAGCGATACGTGCCGCGCGATGAAGTCCCAATCATAGGCATCGTGGTCCGTGAGGATCACGGCCGCGTCCTGGCTCTGCAGAAGTTCGGGCGTCAGTTCCACCGACTTCACCTCGAGGTCATAGTGCCGGGTCTTTTTCATGACCGGACAGTGCGGGTCGTTGAAGATCACCTGGGCCCCCCCGTCTTGGAGCAGGTCGATGATCTTCAAGGCCGGCGATTCTCGCACATCGTCCACGTTCTTTTTGTAGGCGATGCCCAAGACCAAAATCTTGGCCCCGCGCATGGCGACGCGGCGCTCGTTCAGGGCCCGCATGATGCCGTCGACCACGTGGTACGGCATCTGGGTATTGATCTCGCCAGCGAGCTCGATGAAGCGGGTCGAAAAATCGTACTCCCGAGCTTTCCACGTCAGATAGAACGGATCGATGGGAATGCAGTGCCCGCCGAGGCCCGGTCCCGGCTGAAAGGGCATGAACCCGAAGGGCTTCGTGGAAGCGGCGTCGATCACTTCCCACACGTCGATGCCCATGCGCTGGCACATCAGTTTCAGCTCGTTGACCAGGGCGATGTTCACGGCGCGGAAGGTGTTTTCGAAGATCTTGGTCAGCTCCGCCGCTTTGGTATCGCTGACCGGAACCACCCGCTCGATGATCGTCTGGTAGGTCTTTACAGCCAGCTCCAGGGAACGGGGATCGTCCGCACCCACCACTTTGGGAATGGTGCGTGTCTCGTACTTGGCGTTGCCCGGATCTTCGCGCTCGGGGGAATAGGCCAGGAAAAAGTCCGTCCCAGCTGACGAGCCCTTTTCTTCGAGGATCGGCTTGCAGACCTCGACGGTGGTGCCCGGATAGGTGGTGGACTCCAAGACGATCAGCTGACCTGGGCGCAAACATTGGGCGATCTGCCGGCAGGTGTGGGTGACCGCGGTCAGATCCGGCTCCCGAGTCCGGGTGAGGGGCGTCGGAACCGCGATCAAGATGACGTCGGGTTCGTCGAGGCGCGCGAAGTCCGAGGTCGGCACGAACGAGCCCTCGGCACTGGCCTGGCTCAGAGCCTCGAAGTCGATGTGCTTGATGTACGACCGGCCGGCCTGCAGCGCTTCGACCTTGGTGGGGTCGATGTCGAAGCCGTAGACCTTGAACCCGGCCGCTCGAAACGAACGGACCAGAGGGAGGCCGACGTACCCGAGTCCGATGATGCCGATCGAAGCGGTTCGATCCTGGATGCGTTCGGCGAGCGTTGGGCTCGAGGGCATGGGCGCGGCAGTTAGCACCCCTCTGCCATCGGAGCAATCCGAGCGGATTCAGCGGCCGGTGCGAGCCCGCTCCCAATCCCGGACGATCTTCTTCACCTTGGCGGCGTCGGCGGCGTCGGGTTCGAGTTCCAGGTAGCGCCGGTAGTGGCGGACCGCTTCCTCCTTTTGGCCGACCGCCGACAGGGCGATGGCCAGGCCCCGCTGGGCCGATGCCAGGTCGGGCTCGAGAGCCAAGGCGGCCCGGTAGGCGTCCGCGGCCTCGGCGTGGGCGCGCTCGATGGCCAATTCGTGGCCCCGTTCCATGGCCGCCACGGCCCGTCGCCGGCGTTCGGCTTCGGCCCGCAGGGCCGGATCCACCCGGACTTCGGGTGCCGGCTCGGAGCGGGTCGCCTCGTACGCAGCCACGAGCCCGCCGGCGACCACGAGCCCCAGACCGAGCTTCACCCAGCGATCGGACACCCGGCGCTCGGCCTTCGGCACTTGGGGAATCTCCAGATCTTTCGAGGAGATCGCTTCCGCCACGTCCAGCGAACCCGACCCTTGGCAGAGGGCTGCCGGCGGCGCCCAGTCTCGGGCGACCGCCAGGTGGGGCGGAAGCTCTCCTCCGGCCGAAGACGGCGACCGAGGCTTGGCCGGTAAGGGCGGCGGCCGGACCGGGAGTTCGGGCGGCGCGCCCCCGGCCGCCAGATACTGGCGGGCGTCGGGCTGAGCCCCCCAGCCGGTGGCGGCCACGTCGGAGCGAGGGGGCGCCACCGGGGTCGCCGGTCCTGCAGTGCTGACCGTGCGGGCGGGGGCCCTCTGCGCCGGCAACGGAGGCGGCGAAGCGGCTCCGAGGCCCGCCTCGTCGGCATCGAAGGGACGGGGAGCCGACGACGCCGGTGGAAGCAGCACGTCTTGGCCGCAGTGCGGACAGAGGTTTCCGACGCCGTCGTCGAAGTCGGCGGTGCAGTGGGGACACCGGGGCATCGCTTCAACCGTAGCATCGAATCCAGGTCGGGGCTCGACCCCACC
>DAPKRQ010000172.1:0-4880 GCA_031800475.1 Myxococcales bacterium LLY-WYZ-16_1 | reverse complement strand
AGGCGGGGCGGCCCGACGCGGCCCTGGCGGCCCATCGGGCGGCGCTCGCCCGCCAGAACCAGCGGCCGAAGGCCCTGCGGGCGGTGGCCCGCCTGCTCGAGGCCCAAGCCCACGAGCGGCCTGGCTCCCGCGGTGTGTGGGAAGAGATCTACGAGCTGGCCGCCACCTTTCTTTTGGCCCACGAGCACGAAGCGGCCCGTGAGGTCTTGGCCGAGGTGTATCTGCAGATGGCCCGGGCCAAACGGGCCCTGCACGAGCCCGAAGCCAGCGTCCGGCTGGCCCGCCACGCCGTGAAGCTCGCGCCGAGCGCCGAGGCTTGGGCGCTGATCGCCGACACCGAAGAGGCCCTCGAGCGGTGGGCGGCGGCTGCCGCGGCGGTCCGATCCCTGTCGCGCCTGCGGCCGGACCTGACCGCTCGCCTGGACGATCTGGTGCGCTGCGGGGAGCTCCACCAGCGGGCCAAAGAGCACCATCGGGCGGCGGCGGTCTTCGAAGAAGCCTTTCGCTCCGCGCCAGAGCGGGCCGACCTGTGCGATCGGGCGGCGGCGGCACGCCACGCGATCCAGGACGCGGCCACCGCGGCGGATCTGGCCGAGCGACACGCCCGGCTCCTCACCGGCGCGGCCCGGGCCGAGGCCCTGCGAAAAGCGGCCGGATGGGTCCGCGGCACCGCGCGCTCGCGGGCCCGCAAGCTCCTTCGGGAGGCCTTCGACGTCAGTCCCACGTGGGCCGTGGCCGAGGAGTTGGCCGAACTCTCGGAGTACGACGGCGACCTCGAAGAGGTGGTTCCGGTGTACGAGCGCGCTGCCGCGGCGGCCCGGGCCGAAGGACGATGGAGCGACATGGCCCAAGCCCTCGAACGGGCCAGCCACATCGCTGCCTTTCGGCTTCGCGATCCGCAGCGGCTCGCCGAGTCGATTCAAAGCCTATCCGAAGTCCGCGCCTCACCCCGTTGGTCCGTCGTGTTGGCCCAGATGCTCGCCCGTTCCGATGATACCGAGGCCGCCCTGGAAGCCCACAAAGCGGTCTTGGCCCGCGTGCCGGGACACCAGCCTTCTCTCGAAGGGATTCGTTCGATCTATGAAAACTGGGGGCGACAGGCCGCGGCCGCGGTAATCTTGCAGTTGTTCGACCCGGAGCACCCCAATCCGGCGGGGTGGTCGTGTACGCCCTGGGTGTTCGAGACGCCCAACGAGCCCCTCGACGCGACCCTGAGCGTCTTGGCGCCGGTGCTCCTGACCACCCAGCGAGACGCCCTCCGGGTGCCGCCGCCGGTTCGGCGAGATCGACTCGGCGAAGCCGGCGTGCCGTACCCCGTGTTTCGGGCCCTGAATCGGGCCTTCGAACGGGTGGGTCGTCCCTTGCCGCCCCTGTACGGCCGGCCTGGTGCCCTGCTGCAGCCCACCTTCTTGGACGAGCCGTGCCTGGTGCTGGATCCGGATGGGTTGTCCCACCTGACCGACGTGGAGATCGAAGCCTGGGCGGGACACGCTTCCGCCTACCTGGATCTGGGACCGCTGACCTTGACTTTGGTGGACCCATGGACGCTGCACGCGGTCCTGCGATCGCTGTCGGAAGACGGAGAGCCCTCCGAAGCCCGAAAGCGCGTGCGGACCGTGCACAAGCAGCTCGACGCGGCCCGACTGCGAGAGCTCGACGTGTGGGTCCAGGCCGGCGCCCTGGAGTCCGTGCGCTTCGCCGAAGCTCGGGAGCGCTACGTGGCCCGGGCCGCCGCGGCGGCTCTGGTCGCGTCGGGTTCGGTGCGCCAGGCCATGCTCTGCGCCCAGTCGGTCCACGGAGCCGACCGAGCTCGGTGGCACGCCCACCTGATTCGCTTCGTATCTCGACCCGATGTGCTGGCTTGGCTCGAGCGAGCCGAGCTCGAGCGGGATCCGGCCGAGGCTAGAGCCATTCAGTAGATGGGGAGTCGAGGAAGCGGCTCGAAAGGATCTTCGTTTTTTCGGATCAGAAATGCTCCGATTCCCAGTTCCTCGAGCTCGTGCCGGGCATGGTGAAGAAGCACCGCGTCTCGGATCCGTTCGTTGTATACGTCGATGGCCCGCTCGAACATCTGCTGGCGGCGGTCCTCGAAAGACGGGTCGGTTCGTTTGGAGGGACAGCGCGAGCCCCAGACCACCTTTCGGCGACCGACCATGGTGTACGGGAACCGGTCGCAAGACGTAGGCCAGTGCGGGTGAATTCCGCAGCGGTCGTCGTCGGTCAGGGCCGCGCAGCGGCGCTCCGGACCGACTTGGCGCAAGACCGGCAGGGTGCGCCACAGCTCGGAGCCCATCAGCTCGAACAGGGCGGGTCGCCGCTCCATCATGCGAGGCGTGAAGCGGGGCTTGGTTCGGCTGATCAGGTCGGTGCGGCCGATGTCGATCAGGGTGGCCACGTCGACCAGGCGCAGCGACACCAGGTTTTCGATGCCGGCGCAGCACAGGTTCGTGCAGCTGAGGCAATCGGGGATGGTGCCCGCCGGGACCTCGTTGGCGTAGGCCCGCACCGAAGTCGGGCGCACGTGAAAGGAGGCTCTCAGCGACAGTTCCGATACGGGGCGCGTGACGAGCCGCTTGTACCGGCTTCGATGGCGCGCCCAGAGGGCGTCGAGCCGCTGTCGCGTCGGGCCACGGTCCGGTTCATCTCGGAACGCAGAAAAAGCCGATGTCGTCGTCGATGAAGCCACAGGTCGCCCCCAGACTGTTACAGTTGGTCCAAAAGAATCCCCCGTCTTCGCAGAAGACGGCCACGTCTCCTTCGCACCGCCCTCGAAACCCGAGCTCGTCGCATGTGCCCGGAGGTATGGCGCATCGGGCCTCGCCGTCGACGGTGGCGCACCGCTGGCCGAATTGACGACAATCAACTTGGCGAAATCGTCCGACCGGATCGCAATACTCGAGCACGTCGCCGGCGCATCGGCCCGCTTCGCCAAGGCGCCCGCAGATGTCGGCGATGCACGTATGGGCCTGGGTCGCCTCGGAAAACGCGCACTGCTCCTGGCACGCGCCGCAGTCCCGCTGCCGCACCTGGCCTTTGTCACACCAGGTCAGGACGTCGCCTTCGCAGTCCCCCGCCGCGGGTAGACCGTCGCAGGCCGAATCCACCGGCGTGCACTCCGCCCGCTCCGACACGACGTTGCAGACGGTGCCGCCGGTGCACGGCACCGAGGCCGCTCGTCCTTCCGCGCAGGTCAGCACCGTGTCGGCCCCGGCGCAGCCGCCCCCCTCGCTCACCGGACCCAACTCTGTTTCGCAAGTGCGGGGCGTCTCGGCTCGAGACGTGGGCCCTTGGGCCTCGAAGAAGTCGGGCGCCGCCCCCACCTGGGTGAACAGGTCCTGGCCCAGGCAGTCGGTGGAGCCTCGACTCAGGACCCCCACGATCTCGACCCGGTCGTCTTCGGGGGCGATCCACAGCAGCGGTCCGCCGGAGTCGCCAAAGCACAGACCACCTCGGCCCCGGCCGTCCACCTGCACCTCTTCGCCGGGGACCCCCAAGACCGTGGTCAGGCCAAAGCGCAGCTCCGAGTCGCCGTCGAAGCGCAGCCCGTGACCGGCCGCCTCGACGGGGGCGTCCAGCAGCTCTTCGGGCGTGCGCAGTCGCGGCGACAAGGGTATCGGCGTGACCGGGTTGGCCGGGGGCTCCACCAATCGGACCCAGGCCAGATCCAGCCGCTCGTCCACGGCCCAGCCGTCCACCTCCAACCCGGGGTCGCGCGGGTTGGGCCGGTCGCCGAGCCGAACCCGAAAGCGCCCCCGGCAGCGCGGCTCGGTGCAGGAATCGTCGAAGCAGTGGGCGGCCGAAGCCAGCAGGTCCGGCCCGATGAAAGTGGCGGAACACAGGACGGCTGGTGGGTCGCGGGTCCACACCGAGGCGATGGCCCTCCGCTGGCCCGCGGTCAGGGGGGTGACCGACGGATCTTCGGTCCCTTCCACCACCCCGGCCAAGGATTGGGCGAGGTCCGGGTCACCGGGAGCCGGAAAATCCAGGGCGCTGCACTGGGCCGGTCGGTCCACGGGGTCGGCCTCGCCGCCAAAGACGATTCCGCCGTCGCCCGAGCACCCGGCGACGAGCAGCCAGGCCCAGCCGGCACCCCGAGGCATCACAAAAAGAAGTCTGGCAGAAGGGTCTGGGACGGATCCACCGCATACCGGTCGAAGTCCGTGACCCCCTCTTCGCGCAGGACTTCTTCGTCCACGAAGAAGTTGCCGGTGCAGGTCTCGGCGTTCCGGCAGAGGATGGCGTGGGCCGCGTCGGCCATGATCTCTGGGTGACGACAGCCGCGCCTCATGGCGTCTCCGCCGAGCATCTCGATGGCGGCGGTGGCGATGGCGGTTCGGGGCCAGACCGCGTTCACCGCCACGCCCCGGTCGGCGAATTCGGCCGACATGCCCAGCACGCACATGCTCATGCCATACTTCGCCATGGTGTAGGCCACGTGGTTTTGAAACCACTTGGCTTCCATGTTGAGCGGCGGTGAATTGTTGAGAATGTGGGGGTTGCTGCCCTCGAGCAGGTGCGGCAAGCAGGCTTGCGAGCACAGGTAGGTGCCCCGCACGTTGACCCCGTGCATCAGGTCATAGCGCTTCATCGGGGTTTCGAGGGTTCCGGTGAGCTGAATGGCGCTGGCATTGTTCACCAGCACGTCGATGCCCCCGAACGCGTCAGCCACCTGCCGAACCGCAGCGGCGACCTGCTCTTCGAAACGGACGTCGCACACCAGCGGCAGGGCTTCGCCGCCCGCGGACCGGATCTCGTCGGCGGCCGTGTGGATCGTGCCGGGAAGCTTCGGGTGGGGCTCGGCGGTCTTGGCAAAGATGGCGATCCGAGCGCCGTCCTGGGCGAAGCGTCGGGCCATGGCCAGCCCGATGCCGCGGCTGGCG
>DAPKRQ010000171.1:0-10276 GCA_031800475.1 Myxococcales bacterium LLY-WYZ-16_1 | reverse complement strand
AGGCTCGGCGTCCGCCCGACCCGGGCGAGCCGAAACCGGCCGGCGACGCGCCGACCGAACCGCAGGCGACCGCGGACGATTCCTCGCAACCCCCGGCCTTGCATGGGCTGCAAGCCGAATCGGTGGGAGTGGCCGACCTGGAAGCGGCCGGGGCACCCGAGCGGTTCGAGGGCGGCATTCGGGTCACGCGGGTCCATCCGGACTCGTCGGCTGCAGAGGTGGCGCTCGAGCCGGGAGACATCATCCTTCGGGCCCAGACCACGGATGTGACCTCCATGCAGGAGTTGTCGGACATGGTGGATGGTCGCGACTACACCCGGCTCACGTTCATTCGCGAAGGGGTCTTGGCCCAAGTGATCCTGAAGCCGCCGTACGAACCGCCGGCCGAGGGCTCGAACTGAGGTCCTCGAGCCGAGGCAGGTGGTTCGCGACGGCACAGCGTCCTACACCGAAAAGAATGCGGGATCTCGCCGGAATTTCTGGGGAACTCGACCTGCAAGCGACCTCCTGATAACCTGAAAGGCCAGTGGTGCGTCCGGGCGTTCAATTGTCGGGCTACGTCCTCCGAAACGAGGTGGGCCGCGGTCCCTTTGGCACGAGTTGGCTCGCCGACGCGGGCGGCACCCACGTTCGTCTGAAAATCCTGAACCGCGACTTCGCGGCCCGTCCCGAAGGCAGTGGCGCGATTCATCGATTGGCGGCGGCGGTGCAGGTCCATCAGGCCCTGCATCACGATCATCTGGTTCGCGCCTTCGGTTTGCTGAGTGCGCCCGAACGAGGGGTCTACGGGGTGCTGTCCGAGTGGACCGAGGGCTTTGCGATCGGAGAATTGCAGGTCACCGACGCCGCCAAGGATGCCGAGGACCCGACCGAACTCGCCCGCCTGTTGTTCCTGTTCGAGGAGCTCGGCGACGCCCTCGGCTGGTTGCATGCGCGCGGGCTCGTGCACGGCAACCTCAAGCCCACGAACGTGCTGGTTCAGCGCGGAGACTTCGGTCCGGTTCCGAAATTGCTGGACCTGACCTGGTCGGCCATCGGGGTGGCGGCGCTGCCCGGAAGCGTGATCAGTCCCGAGCAGTACGCGGGGCAGGTTCCCGGGGCGGCCAGCGACCAGTGGGCATTCGGTGCGCTGATGACCGGGCGTTTGACGCGTTCGGACGGCCGCTTGGGGCGCTTGCCGCGGGCGTTGGCCGACGCCTTGAGCCGCATGAACGCGCCTCACCCGGGCGAGCGCTTCCCGTCCATGAAGGAAGCGGTGGCCGAGCTGAGGGCCGTGCGATCCGGACTGGAACGGGCTCGAATTCTCCGGACCGGTCGAGCCCGCCCGGAGGATTCACGGGTCGCGGCCCCACCGGTGCCGGAAGCGCGGCGCATGCAGCACCCCGGACCGATCCTCGGCGCCGGGACCGCCCTGTTCGGGTCGGAGATGGGGCCGGCCCTCGATGGGGCCCCGGACGTTCCTGCCCCCGAGCCGGTTCGCGCCCATGCGGAGCGCTCCGCTCGGGAAGCCGACCGGGGTGCCGCAAAGGACGCCGCGTCGGAACCCCTCGATCCCTTCTTGGCCGAGCGTCCGACCCAGCCGATCGGTCCGGCGGCCCGAAAGGCCGCAGCGGCAGGGGCCGTGCCGAGCCCCGGCTCGCCCGAGCAAGCGCCCGAACAAGCGCTCGAGCAAGCGCCCGAACAAGCGCTCGAACAAGCGCCCCTGGAACTGGATCCGGCGCCCGGTCCCGGTCAGACTGCCGAGACCCTCGAAGCTCCGATCTTGCAGGCGCCCTCGTTCGGCCCATTGACCGCGGCACTCAAGCGCCGGGTCGGGCACCCGGACCGAGAGGCGGACGGCTCCCGCGAGGCGCTCGATGTCGGCTCGCCCGAGGCCGAGACCGGCCGCGCTGCACGCCGGCTGGCACCGGCTGCTCTGGCCGAGGGGGACTTGCAGGTCAGCCCCGAAGGCCGCCTGCCCCATGATTCCCAAGCGGTGATCCAGCTGCGGCCGAAGACGCCGGTGCGCGTGCTCGGGACGGCCGCCGCGGTGCTGATCTTGGCTTTGGGGGCGTGGTGGATCTTTGGCCGGGACGGCGCACCCCCGGCTGCCAACGGACGGCCCAGCCCCCCGCTCGAAGAAGCCATGCCCACGGCACCCCGCACGACCGAGGCGGACGGCCGGACACCCGGCGCGCCCGAAGGGCCACCGGCAAGCGACGGCCAGGCCGCGGAGGCGTCGCCGAGCTCCAAAGCGTCGTCGAAGGCGACCCGTCTGCGCGCCGACGCCGGCCGGGCAGCCACCGGACCCAGCCCGGAGGGCGCGGCCTCCCCCGGGTCGTCCGAGGCCACGACGGTGGAGCAAAAGCCCGAACCCCCGGAGGGCAAGTTGGCTTGCCTGGACGGGAAGCTGCAGGGTTGTGTTCGGTGGGGCGATTGGGCCACCGACGCCGGGCGAGTGCGCGACGCCCGGAGCGCGTTCCACCGCGCGTGCCGGGGAGGCAGTGCCTACGGATGCATCGAAGCGATGCGGTGGTGGTCCGGGTCGGGGACGCCCGGGGCGGAGGCCAAAGCCCTGGCTTACCTCGAAGCCGGATGCCGTCTGGACGACGCGCCGGCGTGCCACCACGCTGCCCGGTACCATCGAACCGGCGTGGCGGGCGACATCGATAGGCAGCGGGCCCAGCAGCTGCAGACCAAGGCCTGCGCCCTGGGACGGCTCGATTCGTGCCGCAGCGGACGGGCCTCGAACCGGCAGGACATGCTCGCCAACCAGACCTCGGCGGCCGACGACTGACCCGAAGGGCTGGGCACGCCCAGGGATCTGGACGGCCCAACTCCCGCGGACGGCCTCAGCGCAACACGCCCCGGTCGATGAAGCGCACGTGGTCCGTGTGGTTGCGGAACAGGTGGTCGGACAAGAGCAGGTCGTGCATCTGCATGACCGCGTTCCAACCGTGGTCGAAGGTCGGGAACGGGTCGTACCAGCCCCCGAACATGTGCTGCTGGTGGTTCATCTCCATGGCGGCGCCGTACCGAGCGGCGTACTGCCCCCCGAGCCAATCGGCCACTTCCGGGCCGTAGTAGGCTTCGGCCATGTCCATGAACTGGTCGATCTGATGGTCGAGGACCGCACTGCGGAACCCGTTGCCCCAGCCTTCGCTCCCCAACGCGACCTGGGGGATGTTCCCCTCGTCGATGCGCTGCTTGTACACCTGTTCCTGATTGTCGTAGTACGCGCCGGTGATCACGCCCTCCAGCTCCCCGCTGGTGGCCCGCACCCACTGCTGGTCTTCACTGTCTCCGGTCAGGTAAAAGCTGAACATGTCTCGGCTTTGGGCCATGTGCTCGGCCCGGGTCCGGTAGCCGTCGTGGTAGACCTGGCTGACCTGTGGGTCGTTCGAGTTGATTCCGGTGACCTCGACCCGGTCGTTGCCGTTCCAAATGGTCAGGTTCTGGGACACGGAGCGACCGGTCTGCGAAGTGGTGTCGCAGTGGATCCGGGTGCCGTCGGGCAAGATGAAGTCGCCGTCCTTCGTGAAGTCCCAGCGGGTGCCGTCCCCTTCGTCCACATGGGGGTCACCCCAGACGCGGGTCATGGGTTTGTCGCAATGCTCCTGGTCGGGGGCATAGATCTCCCAAGCGGACCGCTCGCCGGTCGGCACGATCTTGTAGCCGCCGGCGGTGGTGATGGTGTCTTCGGGCCAGCCTTCGGGGGCCTGGGTGGAAAGACCCCGCCCGGCCGGCACCCCGGACAGGTCCATCCGCGGCGGGGGAAGGGCTCCGGAGGGCGGAAGCTGAGGGGTCGGCGGGGGCGGACGGAACGTGGCCCCCTCGATCAGGCGGCGGAGCATGTCCGCGGCCTGCATGCTCGCGTCATACCCGGTGTGGACTTGGTTTCCGTAGAAGTTGAACTGAACTTGCGGATGGTGACAGCTTCCGTGGACGGTGGTCATGTGGCCTCCTTACGGGGGGCGTTATCGGGCCGGGGCAGATCGAGTTGTTTCGATTCTCACCCGGTTCCCGAATTGTGAGCCTGCGGCGCACAGAGGAGCACGTCTCATGGTGTTTTCCCTAGAATCTCGGACGGAAGTGCGCTGCCGGGACACCGGTTGGGCGTTCCCGGGTTAGGCTGTCGAGACATGAGCCGGACCCGGGACGACATGGACGTGGTGGAGGTGGAAGCCGAGCCCGTGGACGACGACGCCCTGGCCCAAGGGCCCGCCGAATCCTCGGCGGCCCAGGCCCCGGAAGGCCCCCTCACGGTGGGCGACGTGGTGCGCGGGGCCCAGAACTTGGCGACCCGCTTCGGCACCGGTACGCGGCGCTGGGTGGATCGGGGCCGCTACCGCAAGGTGCGCATCAGCCGGGGCGGAAAGCCCCTGCTTCCCGACATTCCGGTCGCGGCGGTGGTGGCCGCCGAGGCCGCCTCCTTGTACGGCGCCGGATGGGCCCGGGTGTTGGCTGCCCACGTGGGCGCCCGATTTCTTTTTGACATCGAAATTGTCAACGAGGCGGACAAGTTCTACCAGGTCGGTGCCGAGCGCTTTTTGGAAGGAGACTGGGAACGGTCCGAAGAGGCGCTTTTACGGGCGGTGCGCATCGACGATACCCACGCGCCCTCCTACCTGCAGCTCGGCGTACTCTATCGCTTGAACGGAAAGTCCGAAGAGGCCGTGAGCGTTCTTCGCCGGGCCAAGCAGCTGGACGAGGCGGGCGAGGTCGGACGCAAAGCCGGCGACATTCTGCGGGCCATCGACCGGGACGACTGAGGCGCGCCGGACCTCGTGCTGGGCCGGGGCCCGCTCGCCGCTCACGGTTGGGAGGCCGGCGCCCGCATGAAGTCCCCGTCCAGGGCCAAGGTCCGGGCGCCGTCGTTGCGAACCCGGAGCTCGACCGACACCGAGCTGCTCCCGGTCAGGGGGACCTTCAGGCGCTGCCATCCGGGCTCCCGATCGGTGGACGCCGTCGCCTGGATCTGTCCTCCTTGACGCACCGACAGCCGCACCGGGTCCGGATTGCCAGCCCGAAGACTGCCGTCGGTCAGGGCGAAGTACAGGTCGAGCCGGTCCGCTCCTTTGGGTACGGGAAAGACCGCTTCGACCCTGCCCTGGGCGATGGGGTGCAGGTGCAGGGCTCGCACCGGCTTCCCGCCGACCTGCAGGGATTGCGGGCCGAACCGCAGCCAAGGGGACTCGCCGTAGCGGCAGGTTCCCTGGCGAAGCCGGCAGGTTCGAGGCGGCCCATTCGGCGCCTTTGCCCGGACCTGGGCTTGGCGGGAAAGGCCCTTCAGGGTGGTGATGCGGCCTTTGGGCCGCCTGGGCCGATCGATTCGACCGGCCCGCGGCTCCCACAGCGCCCACAGGCGCCTTGTCTCCCCTTCGGCGGCGACCGGGTCCCGCTCGGGCACGGCCAGCAGGGCGGTCCACGCCAATCCACAGATCGCGACGCGGGTGGATAGCTCCCAGCGGGCACTCGACTGGCGCAGCGAAAGCCCGCCGGCCAGGGCAAAGCCGGCCGCCATGGCCAGCGGCACCACGTGGACTGCCAGGGCAGCCCATCCGTCCAGGCCCAGGGCGTGCGCGACGCCGTAGGGCACCAGACCTTCGGCGTAGGTGGGCAGTACGAAGCTGGCCCAGGGATTCGCGTAGACGTCCGAAAGGTGGGGGTACAGCGCCGCCGACAGGCCGGTGACCGAGATCGAAAGGGTGCCCGTCACCGCGATGGCCGAGCCCAGGGGCCGGATCGCCAAGGCCTCCACCACCCACAGGCCGAGCAGCGGCGCCACGGGCAAAATGTAGCGGGGCCCCACGGTCCATCCACCCCGCCAACCGGCGTGGCTGCTGATGAACAAGAACATCAGCGTGACCGAGGTCAGGCCGGCCAGGGCCACCCGCTGATGCCGTCGGATCCCGAAGACTCCGCCGTCGTCATCTCGGTGGGGAAAGGCGGAGAATGCGAGCATGGCGAAGCCCACCAAGAGCACGGGGGAGAACACGAACAGGCCGGTTTCCACCGAAAAGAGGGCACCGAACAGCGCCATCACCGAAGGCAGACCCACGCCAAAGAACCCGTCGGACACCAGGTCCCGGTAGGCGGGATTGTCGAGGAACGAATAACCGGTCTGGAACGGATGGCCCCACATGGCTCGGTGGGCCCACAAACCCAGGGCCGTCGGGCCCAGACCGCCCAGACCCACCCAGGCCGCGAGTTCCGCCCGGGGACCCCAACCCGGCGTGATCCACAGGGCGGTCGCCAGGATCGGCAACACGGCCAGGGTGGCCGGATACTCGGCAAAGGGGGTGAGGGCAACGAGGGCACCGAGCACCACGCCCAGGCCCCGCCAGCCCGGCTCGTGTGGAGCCCGCCGGGCCAAGCCCACCAGCGCCAGGTATGCGCCCCCGGCGCCGATCCCGGCCCACGCGTGGCCCGTGGCGGTCAGGGCGTACGGATACAGCATGGTGCCCAACGTCAAAGACAGGCCCAAACCGTTGGCCAGGCTCTCGGGCGCTCCGATGGCCAGGGCGCGTCGCCGGCACCACGCCAGCAGGGCCCAGGCGAACAGGATGCTCGGCACCACCGTGGACAACAGCCGGATCACGAAGGTGGTGTTCCTTTTGCTGGGTTCGGCCCCGAAAGCCCCCAGCAGCGGCGGAGCCGCGGCGGCGGCCGGCAGGGCCACCAGGGTCTGCCACGGAGCCTTGGAAGAGTAGTGCTTGCCGTCCCGCTTCGCCTTGTCGTCGACGCCGCCCCAGCGTCGCATCACCGGATCGATGGCGAAGCTTCCGTGCTCGACGAACGCCACCGCCGCGTACACCCGGGTCATCTCGTTCGGGTTGTTGAGGCCCTCGTGGTACGGGCTCGTGGCCAGGTAACAAAAGGCCACCAGGACGAACGGCCACCGGCGCAGCACGGCGCGAACCTAGTCCCCCTGGTCGGTGGAATGCTCGAAAAAAGGCACGCCCTCTCCGGCCCCGGGGGCCGCTGCCGGCCGCACTGCAATCGCGGGTGGCCACGTCCGATCGACCGGGGTATGCGGGCCCCTCGAATGCGGCCCCGGTTGCTGGACTACCTGGTCTGCCCCCACTGCCAGGGCGCGCTGGTGCTGCACGCCCGCGGCGAGGCGGCGGACGGACACGTGATGCGCGGCTCTTTATCCTGTGCGGGCTGCGGCAGCAGCCATGAGGTGCGGGACGGTATCCCCCGCATGGCGCCGGACGCCGTCGCCCCCGAGGCCGCCCGCACGGTCAGCCGCTTCGGCGACGCCTGGAGCGAGTTCGATCGGCTCGAGGACCACTACGAAGATCAGTTTCTCGGCTGGATCGCCCCCAATCGGCCCGAGTCCTTTCGGGGGGAGCGGGTTTTGGAGGCCGGCTGCGGAAAGGGGCGACATTCGGCCCTGGTGGCCGACTGGGGTGCAGAGGACGTCGTGGCCACCGACCTCGGCTCGGCTGTCGACGTGGCCTTCCGGAATACCCGCGACCGCCCGAACGTGCACGTGGTGCAGGCCGACTTGCATCAACTCCCGGTCGCTCCGGGCCGGTTCGATACGGCCTTTTCGGTGGGTGTTCTCCACCACGTACCCGATCCGCAGGACGCTTTTCGGGCGGTTGTATCCCGCGTGAGGCCTGGAGGGCGGATGATCGCGTGGGTGTACGGGCGCGAGAACAACGGCTGGATCATCCACGGGGTCAATCCGGTCCGAAAGGCCGTGACGTCCCGTTTGCCGTCACGGGCCGTGCAGCAACTGTCTCGCGCTCCTGCTGCGATCCTTTGGGCCGCGAGCCGAGGTGTTCGCGCCGCCGAACGCGGACCGCTCGCGCCCGTGGGAGAGCGGGTGTTCTACCGAACGTATCTGAGACAGCTCTCCGAGTTTCCTTTCTGGGAAATCCATTCGATCGTGCACGATCACCTCACACCCCCGATCGCGCACTACATTCCGCGTGAGGACTTCGAGCGCTGGTTCGCCGAAGCGGGGCTCGAACACGTGACCATCGGCTGGCACAACGAGAATTCATGGAGGGGAACCGGCTACGTGCCGGATGCCGGGTCATGAACCCGATCGCCGCGCTCGGTCTGGTAGGTGCGGTCGCGGGCTGGGGTTTGGGCGCAGCCCGGCTCGGTCGGGTCGTTGCGGGGGTTTCGGGTTGGAGTCGCCTGACCGGTTGGGTCTTGGGGTTTTGGACCGCATTCGGTGGACTCACGGTGTCCGTGGCGGTGGGGGGACGTCTCGGCCGGCACACGGAGGCTGGGATCCACACGGCGCTCGCCGGCGGGATATTGGTGGCGGTCTGGGCGCGGCGCCACTGGAGCGAATTCGAACCTCGCCCCCTCCAGCGAAGTGCGTGGTTGCCACTGGTACTGGTGCTGTCGTCGATATTCCTGCTGTTCGTGAAACTCGTTTCGATGTATCAGATATTCGACGAGTGGGGGCTGCTCGGGCACAAGGCGATCATCGAGCAGATGGGCCGGGGCGTGTTCCCGCCCCGGTGGCCGTTCGCGTTCGGTGAAGAGGCTCGTTATCACTACGGAGTCGATGTGCTCGTCGGGGCGCTCCGATATGGTTTCGGAGGCACGCCCGGGTGGACCGCCGACGCCTGGACCGACCGGCGGGTGGTGCTTCTTGCCGTGGCCGTCGCCGGTACCGCGGCGGCCGTGGCGACGGAGGTCGACAGCCGAGCCCGTCCATGGGTGGCAGCGCTCGCCGTACACTTCGGGGCGGGGCTCGCCTTCTTGCTGTACGCATGGGTGGAAGCTCCCGACAGCTACTGCCTGATCCAGTACGCGTGTGCGCCCGAGATGGTGCCGAGCCAGTTCGCCAACTTCTGGCAGCATCCGGTCAGCGTGGGCGCCGGTTGTTGGCTCGCGGGCACCTTGGGCGCGTGGGCGGTTCTCCGGGTGCCGCCCCGGGCATTGGGCCCGGCGACGCTCGTGACCGGGACCGTCTGGGCGCTGGCAGCGGTGAGTCAGGTCGTCTTCTTCGGTCTGGGCGTGCTGTCCATCGCGAGCGTGCTGCCCCTACTCCGCCCGCGGGAACGGTCATGGATCCGGGTGACCGTGCTCTTGGGCACCTTTGGAGCGGCCCTGGGGCTGGCCGTGCTGGCCGGAGGCATGTTCGCGCCGTCGGATCGGATCGAGTCGGGCCTGTTTCGGTGGCGACAGACGCTCGGCTATCCGGCAGATGTTTCGCTTCAGCAGAGGGCCTTCTTCTTCGTGGCGAACTTGGGGCTGCCGCTGTTGTCGTGGCCCTGGATGGCGTGGGTGGCCTGGCGGCGCCGATGCTTCGTGACCCTGTCGTTTCTGTCGTTCGGCTTCGGCGGGATCCTGGCCTGTCAGCTGTTCGTCTACACACGGTCCTGGGACATCGTGAAGTTCCCATCGGCGGCCATGTTTGCACTGACCATGGCCTGGGCGCTCCGGATGGACCCGGCGTGGGTGCGGTGGCCCTGGCTTCGGCGGGCGGGTGCAGTGGCGGTGATGGGCGGCGGGCTGCTGGTGGCGGCGAGTTTTCTGTATCCGTGGCCCCCGAACCACCGGCCCTACCCGCTGGGGCATCGGCGTCCCGACCCTCGCACCACAGCGGCGATCCGCTACCTTTCCCCCCGGGTCGGTGAGCAGCTGGTTTTGGCCCAGAACAACATCGTGCGACAACTGTCGATCTTCGGTGGGCTGCCGGTGGTGGGTTTCGACGTGGATCTGTACTACATGGGCGTGGCCCGTCGGGTGTATCAGCCCTTGCAGTCGGATGTCCGAGTTTTGGAGCGCACGTTGGATCCGGCAACCCTCCGCCGCCGCAATGTGGGCTACCTGGTCTATTCGGACGAAGAAATCCGTAACCTGGGGCCTGTGGCACGCCGGAGGTTGCTCGAGTCCGATGGATTTCGGGTTGTGCTGACCATTCCGCCGGACCGACCCGACCCGGGCCGCCGGCGCCGGGTGTGGCGGGTGCTCGATTCGACGGAGCCCGAGAAGACGTTGGGAGGAGGGTTGTGACCGACGCACGGTGGCTTCGGTGGGGGCTGGTGGGGCTGCTTTTGGCCATCGCCCTGGTCCTGCGGCTCGCGTGGGTGGAGCTGGCCCGGTTTGGCGGCGACGAGGCCCAATACTGGTCCGAGGCCCTCCGCTTCGTGCGGGGGGAACACGTGCCGCTGCTGGGTGAGCCGGTGACGGGGGGCCCGGCGCGGTTGCCGGGACCTTTGGCGTACTGGGCCATCGCGCCGCCCTTGTGGATTTCGTCTCATCCCCTGGCCACCGCCACCTGGACCGCGGTGGGGCACGTGCTGGCCATCGGGGCCTT
>DAPKRQ010000170.1:0-17904 GCA_031800475.1 Myxococcales bacterium LLY-WYZ-16_1 | reverse complement strand
ATGTCCACACTGCGTTTGTGGCAGTCAGCAGCCTTGCAACGACTCCTCGGACTGCACGATGGACCGCGAGGTCTGCTCCACCCAAGGGACCTGCGACTCTGAATCTTGTTCCTGCTCGGTCTTGGCCGACCGGGACGAGCGGGTTCCGATGGCCGTCGGCGAGCTCGACGGGGACGGGGTGGTGGATTGGGTGGCCTACGGCGGAGAGGACACCAGCTACGTGAGCTACCTCAGTGGACTCGGAAGCGCCGAATCCCCCTTTACCGCCGAGGGTTGCAGCTGCGGTCGGGTCCGTCCGGAATCGGAGGCCTTTGCCCTGGTCAACATCGGGCAAGACCAGTTGTCCAGCGGTCGACCGGCAGCGGATCTGGTGGTGGCGGGCGCCCAAGGAGTTTTTGCCCGATACGCCGCCCTGAACTCCGGACCCCAAGTGCCGCGGACCGAGATCGGCTGTGGGCCGTCCCGGCCGTTCGGGCCGACCTTCGACGCCCGGCTCGCCGGCGGCGGCCGTTTCGGGTGCCCCATCGATGCCTCTTGTCCGGAGCTGGAAGACGCGATCCTGATCGGCCGGGTGCGCGGCGCAGCACGTCCGACCCAGATTCGGGTGGTCCATGGGACGGAGCCCGACCAGCTGAGCGACCCGGAGCTGTTCGTTCGCCCGGAGCGGACCACGCTCTTGTTGCCCACTGCGCGACGGGACGACGCCTCGAATGTGACCGCGCTCCAGACCGGAGACGTGAATGGCGATGGGGAGTTGGACCTGGCGGTGTTGTTTCGCCGGCCGGAGCAGATCCGCGTGTGGCTCGGCAATGGCCGTCGCGGGTTCACCGAGGCCGACGCGGTCATCGATCTCGGGCCGAGCGGAGAACTGCTCGCTTGTGCCACCTTGGCCGACTTGGTTTTGGCGGACTTGGACGGGGACGGGGCGGACGAGGTGTCCGTCGTCTGTGCGCCTGATCGCTTCGGCAGCGCGCTTCGCATCTTTCGAGGCGAACAGTGAAGAGGGTGGCCGCGTGGATCGCGTACGCTTCGGTCGGGGCGTGCGCCGACAGCGAGGGGACGATCCAGCTGCGTTTCGCCAACGAGGTGGCTCAGCAGTCCCTCCGCCGTCTGACCATCGAGGTCTTCGACCCGCTGGCCGGGCGAGACTGTAACGGGCTCTTGGGTACGGCGGCGGACCGAGAGGATCCCGAGAGGAGCCCGACCCTTCGGGGCGAGTTCAACTGCGCGTCGGACGACCAGACACCGTGTTCGCCCGAATGGATCCGCAGCGTCGAGTTGGACGGCCTGCGCCGGGGGGTCTCCACGGTCTACCTGCGCGGCTACGCCAGCGTCGCGGAAGACGCGCCCGTGATCTTCGAAGGATGTACCGATCGTTTCGATACCGACGATGCCTCGAGCGACGTACCGGTGCCCATGTCTTTCGTTTTGCCCGACACGGCGCGGATCGTGCACGTGTCGGGCCCGGGTCAGGTCGCCACCGAACCTGGTCCAGCGCCGCGCCCCTGGGTGGTCCGGGTCTTGGTCACCGATCCCCGGGGTGGGGGCGGCGCGCGCGGAGACCACGTCTTGCCCGGGTTTCCGGTGCGGTTCGAACGAAGTTCCTCTTCGGGGCAACTGCGAGACCCCAGCAGCGGGGCCGTCGGCGAGGCGCTCGAAGTGGTGGCCGGCTCCGACGGAACGGCGTCGATCCTTCTGCAGCTGCCGGGTGGAACCGGGACCATCGAGGCCAGGGTGGATGCGGATTGGGCTCGGGTTGGTAACGGTCCATCCCGTGATCCGGTGCAGCGCCCCGAGCCCTTGGTGGGCCGGTTCAGCGTGGTCGAGCCGGTTCGGTTCGAAGGACGCGCTTCGGCCGATGGCATTCAGGGCCGGGCTGCCGCGGTGGATGTGGGTGACTTCGACCACGATGGAAGTCTGGATGCGGCGGTACTTTCCTGCACCGGGTCGGGCCGATGCGAATTTTCCGAGGACCTTTCGGTCGAGGCGGAGCTCGGCCGCTCGGCGTTGACGCTGGTGCGGGGCGTCGCCTTCGAACCCCAGGTCGACCCGGCTCAAGTCGCGGACGACGATCTTCCGGTCGACGCGGTCACCGTAGACTACGGAGGCGAAGACCACCTGGTGGTGGCCCATCTTCGACAGGGAGACTGCCGTCCGGCAGCGTGTCCACGAGGACGGCTCTGTCGTTGCGAAGACGGCATGGGTCGCCCCTGCTCGTGTGAGGCCTCCGTGATCGAAATGCTGGAGCACGATGGGGACCTATGGGTTCGCAGGGCGCCGTCCGTGGTGACGACCTCGTCGAACGCGGTCGACCTGGAGGTCGTGTTCAATGGGTTGCGACCCCGGGTGGCCGCGGCGATGCGGGGCCGCGTCGACGACCGGGTGCCGTGTCAACCGGGTGTGCTCTGCGAGTGTCCCCGCGACGAAGACTGCTCCGAGGACGGAGCCTGTGCCATGGCTTCTCAGCGCATCGAGCTGTTCGAGATCGTCCCAGATCTCGACTCGCCGGTACTCGTCGACCAGATCCGGTGCACCTGCGCCGACCCGGAGGGATTCGGTTTTTGCGAGCCGCCGCCGCCGCGGCTCTGCGGTGCCCCCACGGGACGCATCGAGGAGGACGATTGCGCCCGGCCGATCATGGCGCGCATTCCCGCGGGGCCGATCCAGAGCCCGGTCGAGCCGCGAGGCCTGGCGGTGGGGCCGCTGCGGGGCCCCATGAGCCGGGACTTCGTCGTAGCGACCCCCAACCTCGTCAACTTCGTGGAGGGCGACGCGTGGAGGTACGACCTGGCCTTGGGCGTTTCGCTCAACCAGGGGCACGACGACGTGCTCGTGGCATCCTTGGACCCTCGGGTGGACGGAACCGACGATCGCCCCGACCTGCTGTGGTGGTCTCGGTCGCCCTGCGCGGGCTTCGATTGCCCGATTGAGGGAGAGGTCGAGGATTCAGCCGGGTGCCTCGGCGCGCTGTTGACCGCCGGTTCGGTCACGGAAGACGGCCTCGAGCAACCCCGGTTGCTGCGGCGGGTGCCGCGGAACGACCCAACCCACTGCCGCCGGATTCCCCTGCAAGAGGTGCCCGAGTCCGTGTGCGTGGCCGACTTCAACGGAGACGGCTTCGAGGACGTCGGGTTGGTGCGGGCCGGGGACGGGCGGTTCGAGGTCCGAGTCGGCGATGGCTTTGGGGCCTTGGACGCGGTCCCGGAGCGCTTCGAGATGCCGGGCTTGACCGAGGGCGGGCCGCTGTTTTGCGGGGACGTGGACGGGGATGGTCGCGCCGACGCGGTGGCGGTAGGACGGCGCAATGGCGTCTTCGCGGTTCTCCGCAGCTCGCCGTAGGCGGCGGGCCGAACACCGGGTCTTGCGGTTTCAACTGTCCCGCGGGGCGGCGTTCGCTTGGGTCTGCGCCGTCTTGTCGAGCCATGCCGGGGCGTACGTCGCCGGTCGATGGGTCGGTCGAAGCGGTGGCCTGGTCGGTCCCTCCCGGGGGCCTGTGAGCGAGGCGTCCCCGGAGGCTCGGTCCCACGGACCGGGAGTCACCAGACCGCAAGGGTCCCCGTCCGCAGAGGGGCTTTTTCGCTCCGACCGGGATGCAGAGCCGGCCAGGCCGCTGGCCGGATCCGAGGGGGCGTCGGCCCCGGCGATCGAGTCGCCGTCGAAGGCGGCAGCCGTTCCGCCGGAGTCCGGCCCGCTCGGACCCGACGACGGCTCCACGAAAGCCGACACGCCGGAGGCCGACGTCGAGCAAGCCGTCCGTGGGGACGCGGAGCGGCCCGAACGGTCAGTCCGCCGGGGGCCGTTGGACGCCGAGCCCCCGCGGGGGGCCTGGGGACTGCAGCTGGGAGCCTTCGAAACCCGCAAAGAGGCGGTTCAGCTGCTCGAGACCCTCGACGACGTGAACCTTCCCCGCTTCGTCACGCCGGTGGACCTGGGCCGGCGGGGACTTTGGCACCGGGTTCGGGTGGGTGCGTTTCGTTCGAAGAGACGGGCGTTGGGGGCGCGACGTCGCCTGGGCCCCCGGGTCCCGGACGACCCCCTGCTCATCCGGTACGAGTGACGGCGTGCTGCCTTGGGCCGCGATCGCATGGGTGGCCGGCGTCGCGCCGGCCGGGTTCGCGTGGCACGCGCCAGAGGGCTGCCCCACGGCGGACGCGGTCCGAGCCGAGGTGGAGCAGCTGGCAGGCACCCCCCTGGACGGCCTGTCCCTCGCCGCCTCCGCCACCGTGTCCGCCGAACCCTGGACGGCCCGACTCGAACTGCAGGCGGGTGGCAGATCTTCGCTGCGCCGCTTTCGGGGCGAAGACTGCCATGCCTTGGCCGATGCAGTGGCGGTGGTGGTCGCCATCGCCGCGTCGGCCGAAGTGGCCGAGCGTTCCGCGCTGGCCCGGACGCGCCAACCGGTGCGGGGCCGCATGACCACGGGCGCGGTCCGGGCGCGGTGGCCTTGGCTTTGGACCACCCGGGCAGCCCTCGGTGTGCACTGGGGCGGTTTGCCAGGCGTGGCCGGCCAGGTCCGGGCTGGGTTCGGGATTTCACGGGGGCCGTGGCAGCTTCATGCCGAGGGTTGGCTTCGGGGAGCCTCCGAAAGGCAGGCCTTCCAGGTTCCGTACGACGTGGATGCGGTCGGAGGAGCCTTGCTCGGGTGCCGGGTGTGGGGGAGGCGCCGTTGGGTCGGCTCCGTCTGTGCCGTGACCGAGTGGGGGAGTCAGCGGATCCGGACCGGGGTCGGGGAGTCCGAGGGCCGGCTTTGGGGGGCACCGGGGCTGGACGGAACCGCGGGCGTGTGGCTCGGTCGGGCAGTAGAACTTTGGGTTTCTGCGGAGGTTCGGGTGCCGGCCGTGCGGCCCCGGCTGCAGGTCGACGCCGAGCCTGGCCCACTGCAGGCACGGGTGACGGTGTTCCGCGCAGAACCGGTAACCGTCGGCGGCTCGATCGGTCTATTTTTCCAGTTTCCGTGACGGATCCCGGCGGCCGGCGACACCCACATGCGAGACGAGCCTTGGGGCCGAGTCACCCGCGACGAAACCATGACGACGCCGACGGCAAGACGGTGGAACCCGGACCGGGAGTGGAAGAGCGAGACTTTGAAGCGATCTTCCGGGACAGCTTCGACTTCGTCTACCGATCCGTGCGCCGCCTCGGTGTGCCGGACGCCTTCGCGGACGACGCGGTTCAAGAGGTCTTCATGGTGGCGTTCCGGCGCTGGGAAGACTTCGAGGGGCGCTCGAAGCCTCGAACGTGGCTGTTCGGCATCGCGCTGCGGGTGGCCCGCAACCAGCGCCGGCGGATCGTTCGCAAGGATCAGCACGACCGGCTTCCGGAGCAGTTGGTCGGGGGCCGCCGCGATCCCGAATCGGACGCACAGGCCGAGCAAGCCCGCCGTTTTCTTCAGGAATTTCTCGATGGCCTCGATGAAGCCAAGCGTTCGGTGTTCATCTTGGCCGAGCTCGAGCAGGCGTCCGCCCCGGAGATCGCGGACATCCTGGAGGTGCCGGTGAACACCGTCTACAGCCGGCTGCGATCCGCCCGCAAAGCCTTCGAGGCTGCGGTGGAACGCCTGCACGCCAAGGATCGGAGGGCGCGACCGTGACCTTGAGTCCTCGAGCTCGGGCCGTTCTGGAGCAAGCCGCCCGGGCGGAACGACCGCCTCCGGGCAAGGCCGACGCCCTGTGGGCTCGGCTGGCCCCGGAACTGGACGCTGCAGGCGAACCCGCCGCGGGAGAACCCAGATCGGCGGAGGCCCTTCCGCCTAAACCGATGGGAGGTGGGGGAGCCCACGGATCCGCTGCGGGCCGGAGCGTTCGGTGGGGGCCGTGGCTGGGCGCCGGAGCGGGCGCGGCTGGATTGCTGGTCGCCCTGGGGCTGGGTGGACTCGGTCCGGCGACCGGTCCGGCAGAGAGGGAAACGGCCGAGGCCGACCCGTCCGGGCGCCAGGCCGCTCCAACCCCGAAACCGCCGGAAGCATCGGCGCGGGCCAGGCTGACCGATGAAAGGTCCCGTGGGGCCCCGGAGGAGGCCGAGGCGTCCGGCTCCATCGACGCGGCTCGGTCCAACCCGGAACGTCCGCGAGCGGGCTCCGGTCGGGCCGAAGCTGTCCGGCCCGGGGCCGATCCATCTTCGGGTCCGCGGGTCGGGCAGATGGGTTCGAGTGGCGGGCAGACCGCTTCCGAACGGCCTGCCCCAGCGGCGTCGAAGCCCGGGCGGAACCCGGGGCTCGGGGGCGACCGTCCGGGCAAAGCCGAGCGCAAAGCGGGCGCCCGAGGCGGCCGGGTGGCCGCGCCGTCCGCTGACGGGCGCGGACCCGAGGCTGAGGCAGGCGAAAGCCGCATCTCCCACGGACTGGCCCAGGAGGTTCGGGTGGTGCGCCGGATGCAAGCGGCGTTGCGGGACAGGGATTGGGAACGAGCGGAGCAGGCGGTTCGCGAGCACGCCCGGCGCTTTCCCGAAGGTGTCCTGGTCGAAGAGCGGCGGGCGGCCCGAGTTCTCATCACCTGCGGTCGCGGTGAGTTGGTGGCGGGAGCCCGCGACCTCGAGCGGTTCGTCCAAGAACATCCGGACAGCGCGCACTTGGAGCGGCTGCGGGCCGCCTGTCGGCCTCGCTGAAGCTTTCCCGGGCTGTCCGGGCGCGACCTCGGACCTCGCCGATCCCGCCCAGACCGAGAGAACCGGGCTCGGATCGGGATGCCGGCTTTCAGGCCGCCGCACCTGAACGCCTGGCCGCCCGGCAGAGACCCGGCAGAGACCCCGCGACGCGGGCGCCTGCGGCGCCTCGCAGGACGGACCTCGGTGGCGAAAGAGCGCTTGCGGGCGCCGGCCGCGCAGCTGGCTGCCGCGCGGGCGGGGAATGGGGTCGTCGGTGGCGGAGAGCGGAAATGCTGGAGTGAGTCAGAAGGGTCGGCAGTCCGGCACGTACTCGAGCTCGACCCGAGCCCCCGCCAGGGGCTGTCGCCGGGGCTCGAACAGCACCGCGCCCCGCTCGATCCTCCACTGCGGGACCGAGCGGCCCCTGGGCCCAGCCCCGAGGGCCGGCACTCCCCGTCCGTCCACCCGGACCGCCAGAGTTCGGGGCAGCATCGGGCTCGACAGCTCGAACCGACGATCCAAGCCAAACCGTGCGTGAGGCAGCCACCACAGCGCGTCGAACTGGTCCGCGTCGCACACCGGGTCCAGGTGGCCGGCCAGGGCCGACACGAAACGTGCCAAGCGCGGGGACGCGGCGCCCCCGCAACGGGGAGATCCGTCCAAAATGATTCCGTTGGCCGCGGTTCGGTCGAAAGAGGGGTCGTCCCGAGCCTCGGCCAACCGCGCCACGAAGTCCTCGGGCGCCCCGGTCGAGCGATCGTCCCGGTTGCTGACGAGCACGATCAGGAGGGCCGCGCCCGGTCGCAGCCAAGCCCCGCCCCCGTTTTTCGTTTCCACGGCCGCCACCGCGGCTTCGAGGAGTTGGGCGCCTCCACCAGGTCGGACTGGGGGGGACGCGAGCAGCTGGAGTTTGGCGAAGGCACTCGGGTTCCGCCCGTCCACTGGGGGGCCGGCCAACCCCTTCCGGGGATCGGACCCGGCGACGGCGACCCGGATGTCGGCGGGTCGCCCCTGCAATTGGTCGAGCATCTGCTGAAGATGGGGTCGCAGCTCGGCATGCTCCTCGGCCATGCCCGGACCGTCGTCCACCACCAAAAGCACGTCGATCTGGGCCGGGCCCTGCAGATGCCGGTCGGTCCGAAAGGGGAATTGTTCGCTCGAAGCGAACACCGGCAGAAAAAAGGGCTCGCGGTGGTGCTCGCCCCGCCACCGCAGCTGCGTGTGGTGGCTCGCCACGTAGTTGGGCCGAAACCGGACTTCCACCGAGGCAGTCCGACCCGGCTCCAGGTGCAGCGGGAAGCCCGGTCCGACGACCGAGAACTCGCCCGCGGTGGGACTGGCCTCGAAGCCGAACTCCGCCACGCGTACCGAAGCATCACCCAGGTTTCGGAACGTGACGGTTTCCACGTGGCTGCACCCGGGGGCGACCGGTGGAAACTCCAACTCGGCCGGTTCGACCAACACCCGGCTCACGTGCAGGTGCTGGCCAAACCAGCGGTTGTCCCCTTCGTGGGTCTCGGTCACCCAGCGGTCCGGATCGACCTGCCCATTCAAGACATAACGGGCCGGCGGCAGAGATGCGCGCACCTCGATCGTTTGCTCGACCGTGTGGGAAGCGCCGGGTGGAAGGGCCGGAAGCATGGCGGACATCCATTCGAACGAAGGCTCGCCGACCAATTCGAAACGAATCGACACGGCGGGTGCGGGCGCTTCGCCTTGGTTTTCGACCGTGTATCGAAGAGGCACCCGTTGGCCGGGTGCCGCCCAGCGGGGGGCGTCGACGTCGACCAAGACCAGGTTCGGCAGCGCGACGGGCTCCGGCTCGGCCGGATCGGACAACGGCGTGCTGGGCTCGTCCGTCTCGTCCTGCGACTCGGTGCGCTCCGGGGCATGTCCGATCACCGGGGGCAAGCGCACCGCCACCCGGTCCGCTTCGGGCCGTTCTCCCAGATAGACGTCGGAACCCACGTCGCCGCAGGCAGCGGCCATCAGACCGATCCATGCTGACGAAATGCGCCTCACCAATGGGGAAGTGTGGTCCGTGGGGCACAGCCGCGTCCACCCCCATCGGGCCGGTCGGAGGGCCTTTTAACCCGAACGCCCCGTCACAGGCCGAGCATCTCGGCCACGGTGCGATGAAATTCGCGTCGAAGTGCGCGGATGGGATCCGGTTCGACCCCGAACCACGTGCGATGGGTGAGCAGCAGGGCGGCGGTCCGGCGCGGGGGCAGCATCCAAAGGCTCGTCCCCGTAAAGCCCAGGTGGCCGATGGCGTGGGCCGGCCAGCCGGGCACGCTGGTGGTCGGCCCGAAGCTGGGCCGATCCCAGCCCAGGGTTCGGGTCGAGCCGGGCACGTCGCTCGGGGTTTGCATCCGCTTCCAGGCTGCCGGGCTCACCAGTTCGGGATCATCCCAAAGGCGTCGGACCCAGGCAGCGACCTCGTCCGCACTGCCGAAGGCACCGGCGTGTCCGGCGCAGCCGCCCATCCGTCGTGCGTTGTCGTCGTGCACCCGGCCGGCGGGCACCTGGCGGGCGGCCGGCGCCGCTTTGGGCACCGGAGGGTCGCCGGTCCGGCCATCGGCCATGTGCAGCGGAGCCCCCTCGTGCCGCAGCCACCGGGCAAGCCCGACGCCCCCGGCCCACTCGACCCAAGCGCCCAACAGGATGAACCCCAAATCGCTGTACAACGCCCGAGCGCCGGGACGGGCCACCGCTGGCACCCGGCCCGCTTCCCAGACGATCCGTCCGAAGGAAGGGTGGGGGCCCAAGCCGAGGGGTCGGTGGGCCGCCAGACCGGCGCTGTGGGCCAGCAGGTCGCCTGCAGTGGCCTCGGGAGCCGCGGGTAGCCAGCCCGGTCCGAGAGGCTGGTTCAGGTCCAGGATGCCCTGGTCCACCTGCTGGTGCGCCCGAATCGCGGTCACCAGAGGCTTCGTGAGCGAGGCCAGATCGTAGCGGGTGTCCGTGCGGACCGGAGGCCCACCAGGCCACAGCCGGCCGAAGGGCAGCCGCACGACGGTGCGGCCCTGGTCCACGACCCAAGCTTGTCCGCCCGGGGTCACGCCGCGGGCCACGGCGCGGTCGAGGAGGAGGGCGAGCCGGTTCACCGGGGTCTCGGCCCCTTTGGCACCGCCTGGGGCTGTCCGATCAGCACGGGAGCACTTCCAACCGGCCCGACCCAGGCTCGAGCCGGCCTTTTCGGCCCACGGGAACCGGATGGTTGTCGGGCCCGTGTCCCACCGGCAGATCGAAGACGACCGGGACGTTCCAGCGCTCGAGTCGCTCCGCAACCACCGCGTGGCCTTCGGGACCGTCGGCCGGGCCCCGGCATCCCTCGAAGCGACCGACCGCCACCCCGCGGACGCGGTCGGGCAGGCCGGTCAGCTCCAGATGGGTGAGCATGCGGTCCAGGCGATAGGGTGCCTCCGACACGTCTTCGAGAAGCAGAATCGGGTCCGGCGGCCAACGCAGATGCGGGGTGCCCACAAGGTGTCCGAGCAGCGCCAGGTTGCCGCCGACCACGGTGCCTTCCACCGCGGGTCCAAAGCCTGGGCTTCCGACGAGGCGACAGCCGGCTTCCGGGTGGCGCAGGGCTGCGAGGGTGGCGGCGAGCGCCGGCTCCGAGAGTCGGTGCAGCTGGGTGACCACGGCACAGTGCAGGCCCCAAGCGCCATCTGCGGCAAAGCGCGCGCAGTGCAGGGCCGTCACGTCCGAAAAGCCGGCCACGCACCGTCCCTTCATTCGCCGGTGGGGGATCCGCGGCAGCACCCGATGAATGCCGTACCCGCCCCGGGCGGCCATCAGCAGCGAAAGGTCGGGATCGTCGAGGAGCGCTTCGAGGCCATCCACCCGCACGCGGTCGTCGCCCGCCAGGTATCCCTGGCGCTCGAACACTCCGGGGGCGAGTTCGGGGGCGAAACCGGCTTCGCGAAGGAGCTGCAGGCCCGCTTCGAAGGGTTGTCGTTCGAACGGGCCCGACAGGGCGAAGATCCCCACGCGCATGGAGCGAGTGTGCCAGAAAAAGGTTGGGGGGTGACCCGAGGCTGCCCTTCCTCGGGCCCCCCGCGACGCGGCTCGGACGTCTCGGTGGGGAGGGATCACCGAGCGCCCGTGCCCGCCGGAGGGCCGGACCCTCATGGAACGCAACCGGCACGGCCGGCGGTCTATTCCGGGCGCTTCGATTCATCTCGGCTCGGGTCCGAGCCAGTCGAGGTGGAGCCAGGTCTCCCGGTTTCCCTTGGCGCCCGGCCGACTCGATTCTTCGGCTCCGAGCACGCGGAATCCGGATGCCTCGGCCTGGGTCCGCACCTGCTCGACCGCGCGTCGCCGAGCCTCGGGATCTCGGACCACGCCTTTGGGAACGTCGTGCCTCGGCAGCTCGAACTGCGGCTTGACCAGCACGAGGGCCGGGCGGCCTGGCCGCAGCCAGCCGCCGAAGATCGGAAGCAGCGGGCCCAATCGGGTGAACGACAGGTCCGCCACCACCAGGTCGGCGGGTTCTCGGAGTCGCTTCGACGAGACTTCTCGCACGTGCGTTCGCTCCAAGAGCTCGACCCGGGAATCGGAGCGGATCTTCGGATGCACGTCGCCGTAACCCACGTCGATGCCCACCACCCGCCGTGCACCGCGGGCCAGCAAGAAGTCCGTGAAGCCACCGGTCGAAATACCCGCGTCCACCGCGAAGGCGCCGTTCACGTCGATCGAAAAGACATCGATTGCCCCCTCCAGCTTGTCGCCGCCCCGAGACACCCAACGCTTGGGTGTTCCTTTCACGCGAAACCGAGCATTTTCCGGCAGGCCCTGGCCCGTGGTTTCCACCTTTCGCTCTCGCCCCGCCTGGTCGATCCACAGGACCCGCGACGCCAGGATCAGGCCTCGGGCGGTCTCGATGTCCGGGGCTTTTCCACTGGCCCACAAAAGGTCGTCGGCCCGTCTTCGCGGCGGCATGGGCGGACTCGAGTCAGGACGGATCGGGCTCGACGTCCACCAGGGACTCGCCACGCAGCTCCCGCAGTCGGCGTTCGGCTGCGTCCAGCCGCGCGTGCCCGGCCCGGGCCAAGCGCACCCCCTCTTGGTAGGCGGCCAGGGCATCTTCGAGGGGCAGTTCCTCGTTTTCGAGTCGTTCCACCAGGGCTTCGAGCCGCTCGACCATCGATTCGAAAGAATCGGTCTCGCCGGCCTCGGATGGATCTCGTTCGGTATCGCTCATGACGTCTCGTCGACCTCCGCCTGAGGGCTCACGCCGGTAACCTCGGCGGTGATGCGACCCCGGTGCAGTCGGACTTCGACCGGATCGGTCGGGCGCAGCTGGTCGGCCGCGCGGATCACCTCACCGCCCGGTCGCTGAACCACCGCGTATCCTCGGGCGAGCACCTTCAGCGGACTGTGGGCCTCGAGCCGGCCGGCTGCCAGAGACAAACGGGCATGCCAGGCGGCCCGCCGGGACTCGAGGGCAGCCGACAAGCGCCCCTCGGCCCGTTCGAGCCGACCCCGGGCCGCGGCGCATCGGGCGCTCGGCGCCTGGGCGCCGAGCCGACGCTCCGCCTGGACCACGCGGCGTTCGTATCGCCGAAGTCGCCGAGAAACGCGATGGTGCAGGCGCTCCACCAGCTCGTCCAGCTGCTGACGCCGCATCCACAGGGGGCCGTCGACCGGGGGCAGGCGGTGCTCCAGCTGCGCCAAGCGGTGGCGAAGGCTTTGAAGTCGCTGGTGGGCCGCCCGGTCCAGCTGGGTCGCCAAACGATCGAAGGCCAGGCGCTCCGCGGCGCGGTCGCAGGCCGCGGCCTCGGCAGCCGCCGTCGGCGTCGCGGCCCGCACGTCGGCCACCAGCTCCGCCAGGGTCACATCGCTTTCGTGGCCCACCCCGCAGACGACCGGCACCGACGCGCCCGTCACCGCCTCGAGCACCGGGCGCTCGTTGAAGGCCCACAGGTCCTCCAGGCTGCCTCCGCCGCGCACCAACAAGATCACGTCGCAGGCGCCCGTGCGGTCCAGACGCCGGAGGGCCTCGGCCACCCGGGGCGCCGCGCCCCGGCCCTGGACGGGGGTTGCCGACAGCACCAGGTCCGCCGCCGGATCCTTGCTCCACAGGGTTCGCAAGACGTCGTGCAGCGCGGCACCGTCGCGGCTGGTCACGATACCGATCCGCCGGGGGATCCGGGGCAGAGGTCGCTTGCGCGCCCGGTCCAGCAGGCCGTCCGCCCGAAGGTCTTCGAGCCGCTGGCGAAATTCGGCGTGCAGGGCGCCCACGCCATGGGGTTCGAGGTGGGCGACCACCAATTGCAGGCGTCCGTTGCGTCCGAAGACCGATGGCCGGCCTCGGCAGATCACCTCCATGCCCTCCTGAGGGACGAACCGGGAGCGCCCCAGCACCCGGGCCCACATGACCGCATCGATGCGGGCGTGGCGGTCCTTCAGGGTGAAATAGGCGTGACCCGAGTCGTGGCGCTTGAACCGGGAGATCTCGCCGACGACCGCCACCTGCGGGTAGGCCCGTTCCAGGGTTCCATGAAGCCGCTTGCACAACGCAGAGACGGTGACAGGCGCCCGGGGATCTTCGTCTGCCGGCGGGTCGGAGGGGGCCGTCCGACCGGTCCGGCCCGTCGAGGTTCCCCGGCCCCGCCCAGAGGCGGGAACGCCCGAGGAATGGGGCTCGGAGGGGTCGTCGGGCTGGGGACGAACCTGGCTGCGAAACGTGAAGGGCAGCTGGGCCACCCCCGGACCGTAGGCCACCCGCACCCCGCCCGTCACCCGTCGGGAGGCGCAAATCGTTTCGCCCGGAGGCTCTCCGTGCGATCCTCTTGCCATGCATCGAGGGATGGTCGCGCTGTTGGGGCTCGTGTTGGCGCTGCTGCCGGCGGCAGCCCATGCTCAGATCTTCAAGTACGTGAAGCCCGACGGAACGGTGGTCTACACCGACAACCTCTCGCAGCTGCCGCCCAAAAGACGGGCGTACTACAACAAGATGCTGGCGGAGCAAGAGCGGGCCGAAAAGGAGCTGGAGGCCAAGATTCGAGACGAGCAAAAGACCCGCGAGCGGGCCGAAGCCCGTCGCCGGGCCTTGCGCCAAAATGCCGAAACCGCCGGCCAGGACCGGTTGGCCGCCCTCGAAGCGGAGATCGCGCGGCTGCGTGCGCAAAACGAGGCCCGGGAACGGGCCAAGGCGGAGTGGCGCAAGCGGTACCTGTCTTTGCGCTCCCGGCTGGACCAAAAGCTCGAGGCCTACCGGCAGACCCAGCAAAAGTACGACGCGCTGGCGATCCGCGCCGACTACGCCCTTTTTCCGGGCCAGGTGAAGGAAAAGAACGAGCTGCGGGCGCAGCTCGAAAAGCTCGAAAAGGAGATCGACGCCCTGGCTCACGAGCTCAACGTAGAGCTTCCGGCCGAAGCCCGAAAAGCCGGCATCCCGCCGGGCTGGATCCGCTGAGCAGAGCGCCCTAGAACCCGCTTTACCGGCTTCCGGGAGCGGGATAGGAGGAGCCGATGTCCCAACCGGAAGACCCGGACGCGCCCGGCGGCGGCGGCGGCGAGCTGCTCCCGGTAAACCTCGAGGACGAGATGCGTACCTCGTACCTCGATTACGCCATGAGCGTGATCATCGGGCGGGCCCTGCCCGATGTGCGAGACGGTCTCAAGCCGGTCCATCGCCGGGTGTTGTTCGCGATGAACGAGGCGAGCAACTTCTACAACCGGCCCTATAAGAAGTCGGCCCGCGTCGTCGGCGACGTCATCGGTAAGTATCACCCCCATGGGGACACCGCGGTCTACGACACGGTGGTTCGGCTCGCGCAGGAATGGGCCATGCGCGAGCGCCTGGTGGATGGTCAGGGGAATTTCGGGTCGGTCGACGGCGATTCGCCGGCGGCCATGCGGTACACCGAGGTCCGGTTGACCAAGCTCGCGGGCGAAATGCTCGCCGACCTCGACAAAGACACCGTCGACTTCATTCCAAACTACGACGAAAAAGAGACCGAACCGGTCGTTCTTCCCAACCGATTTCCGAATCTTCTGGTGAATGGAGCGCAAGGGATCGCGGTCGGCATGGCCACGGCCATACCGACGCACAACTTGCGCGAGGTGATCGACGCTTGCATTCTCTTGATCCGCGAGCCGGATGCGTCACTCGACCGGGTCATGGAAGTGCTCCCGGGCCCGGACTTTCCCACCGGGGGCGTCATCTGTGGGCGCGACGGCATCCGGCGGGCTTATGCGACCGGGCGCGGGTCCCTCAAGATTCGGGGCGTCGCCGAGATCGAGGACCGCAAGAAAGGCGGCCACCAGATCGTCATCACCGAGCTGCCCTATCAGGTGAACAAAGCTCGCTTGATCGAACGCATGGCCGAACTGGTCGGAGAGAAGCGCCTCGACGGGATATCGGACGTTCGGGACGAGTCTGACCGGCGGGGCATGCGGGTCGTGGTCGAACTGCGCCGGGACGCGAATCCGCAGGTGACCTTGAATCAACTCTTCGCCCAAACCGCCCTGGAGTCGTCGTTCGGTGTCAATAGCCTTGCCATCGTGTACGGTCAGCCTCAGCTGTGCACTCTGCTGGACTGTCTGCGGCACTTCATCGAGCACCGTCGCGAAGTCGTTACCCGCCGCACGGTGTTCGAGCTGGCCGAAGCGGAACGCAAGTTTCATGTCACCCTCGGTCTGCTGATCGCCCTCGACAATGTGGATCGGGTCATCGAGATCATCCGCGGCTCCGAAGACCCGCCTACCGCAAAAGCTGGCCTGATGGCCGAGCCCTTTCGAGAACTCGGAAACCTTCGCAAGCTGGTGGACGCTCGAGACGAGCAGGTGGACCGAGCTCTCGAAGAGGGTCACGTGCACCTGACCGAACGGCAGGCGCAGGCGATCTTGGACTTGCGCCTGCAGAAGCTCACGGCGCTCGAATCCGACAAGCTGCGCGAAGAGGGCCAAGACCTCAAAAACGAGATGGCGCGGCTGCGGGGTATCCTGGCCGACGATGCCACGCTGATGGACGTGATCGTCCGCGAGCTCGAAGAAGTTCGAGAACAGCACAGCGATCCCCGGCGAACCCAGATCACCGGAGAGGTCGGAGTCTACACCGAAGAGGATCTGATCGCCGAGGAGGACATGGTCGTGACCTTCTCCCATCTGGGGTACGTCAAGCGGACCCCGGTGACGGAATACCGGGCCCAAAAGCGGGGTGGCCGGGGTGTGGCCGGCGCGGATACCAAGTCCGAAGACTTCGTCGAAGCCTTGTTCGCGGCTTCGACCCACGACTACCTGTTGGTGTTCACCAACCAGGGGAAAGTGTACTGGGTGAAGGTGTTTGCCCTTCCGCAGGGCAGCCGGACCGCCCGAGGCAAGCCCCTGGTCAACATGGTGCAGATGGGGCCGGACGAGAAGGTGACGGCGATCCTGCCCGTCCGAGAATTCACGGACGACGCCTTCGTCATCACCTGCAGCCGGATGGGGACCGTCAAGAAGACCCCGTTGGTCGACTACTCTCGACCCCGGCCCAGTGGCATCATCGGCGCGGGCATCGCGGAGGGCGACGAGATCATTTCCGCCGCGGTGGTTCACGATCACCACGACATCTTGCTCGGCACCCGCAAAGGCATGGCCATTCGGTTCCGAGCCAGCGAAGTGCGGGCCAGCGGCCGGCCATCGGTCGGGGTTCGCGGTATTCGTTTGGATGGAGATGACCAGGTGGTCGGCATGGCCGTGGTGGACGCGGGGGCCGCCATATTGGCCGTGACCGAAAATGGATACGGCAAGCGGACTCCAGCTTCCGAGTACCGGCCCCAAGGCCGGGGAGGGCGCGGGATCATCTTGATGAAGCAGGGCGAACGGAACGGGCCGGTCGTCGGCGTTCGCCAGGTCACGGACAACGAGCACCTGATGGTGATCACGAACCGAGGGGTCATCATACGCATGATCGCTCGGGACATTTCGCTGCTCGGTCGGAACACCCAGGGGGTCCGGCTGGTCCGGCTGGGCGCCGACGACCGGGTCCAAGCCGTTTGCGGCGTGGCCGAAAACGACGAGCCCACCCCGGCAGCCGGCGCCGAAGCCGAGGGGGCGGCCGTCTCCTCGGATCGGGATGGAGCGATCGCCGGTCCGGGGCCGGATGCGGTGGAAGAGGACGCCGGCGAGGAGCCCTTCGAGGGCGACGCGGGCGACGAGCCGACATGAGCGGCGCGTACCTGGCCCTGGAGGTTCCGGACGACCAGCTGATCGGCGCCATCGCGGAGGAGCAAAGCGTCGGCGACGCGGCCCTCGACGGGTTGGAGCGGGCGGCTCTGACGGCCGATGACCCGCTGCAGTCTGCCGCTTGGGCCCTGGCCATCGGCCGGTGCGGCCGGAGGGAATCCGGGCCGGTGCTTCAGTCCCTGCGGGCCCGCCTGGTGGACCGGAAGGCGCCCGAGGCGGTCCAGGCCATCGAGCTGGCCATGGATCTGCTGCCGATGTTGCCTCCGGAACGGCTCGAGCGGGCGGAGCGGGGCTATCGATGGACCCCGCCCGGCGCCGAGGAGGCCGTGTACATCGAGGATCCGCTGGCGGCCCATTGGCATGCACAGGGTGCCTGGGGGCCTCCGCTTCGCCCGAACCTGGAGCTTCCGCCCCGCTTGGGGCACGAGGACGGGATCGAACTGCTGGCCCACGCGGACCGGGGCGGCGTGGTGGTGGTGCTGCTTCGGGGCCCGTCGGGCCGCCCCGAGCCGGCCTTGCGCTTGTGCCGGGCCGGTTTTGCTCGCGATGCCGCCCTGCACACCTTGGTGCGGTGGAGTCAGGTCGAAGGGATGGGGTTCATGGATGGGCCGGCGGGGTCGCGGACGGTGGCCTTGGAGGTGGATGGTCGGATTCAGGCTCTGCCCCCGACCCGGGCCGGGTCTGCGGAGCGCCTGTCGGAGCTGATGCAGGCGCTCGCCCGTCGGGGCCGGGGCCCCGAGGCAGCCACACCCTGAAGATCGCGCCCCCCAGGTGGGCCGAGCGGCCGGCCTGGATGCTGCCTCCGTGCTCGGAGACGATCCGCTCGACGATCGCCAGTCCCAAACCGGTTCCCCGGGACTTGGTGGTGAAATAGGGCTCGAAGAGCGGTTCGGCGTCTGAGGGCAGACCCGGGCCGTCGTCTTCGACCCGCAGCTCCAAGCCGCCCTCGGCCGGCGCCGCCGTCACCTGGATCCGAACCGGAGCCCCGTCCTCCGGCCGGGATTCGCGGGCGTTCTGAATCAGGTTGTGAAGCACCTGACGAAGCTGTTCCGCATCGACTTCGATCACGGTGTCCGGACCGCACCGGTCGTCGAACGCGACCCCCGAGGGGCCGTAGCTGGCCCGGAGGGGACCCCACAGATC
>DAPKRQ010000169.1:0-26661 GCA_031800475.1 Myxococcales bacterium LLY-WYZ-16_1 | reverse complement strand
GCCCACCACCACGACCCGATCCACCTTCACCCGATCGAGGGCTTCGGACAGTCGACCTTCGGCCCGCCGTGCACCGTCACCCGTGGCGAGCACGTACAGACCTGCCCCGTCCGAAGCCAAACCGCGCCGGCGGACCCCGAGGGCCCGGCGCAGGACCGCCTGCTCGCCCGGCAGGGCCGAGACCACCAGGGTTTCGGTCACGTTCCGGTGGCGCTCAGCTCATGTGCCAGCGGGCCATGCGCAGCATGTCTTTGGGACTCTTCGGCAGTTCCATGACCGTGGAGGCCTCGAAGCCCGAGTGCATCATGCAGTTTTGACAAAGGTCGTCCTTGCGAGACTCCCAGTAGTCCCAATCGGTCTGATTCCAGAACTCTTCCCAAGTGGCGTGGTAGCGCTGTCCGATCAGGTAGCACGGTCCCTTCCAGCCCAACGGCGTGAACGTGACGGTGCTCCAAGGGGAGCACCGGTAGTCCCGCAGGCCCGCAGCGAACTCGAGGAACAAGGGAGTGCTCGTCAGCGGATAGTCTCCCGCGAACTCGAGGATTCGCTGGAACTTCTTATGGGTCTCTTCGCGGCTCAGGAAGATGTCCCGCTGCACCGACTCGTAGTGGTACCCGGGCGACAAGAGAATGCCGTCCACACCCAGGTCGGTCACCAGCTGGCACAGTTCCTCGACCTCGTCGACGCTCGTCTCCTTGAAGACGGTGGTGTTGGTGGTGACGTGGTAGCCCAGATCCTTGGCCTGGCGGATCATGTCGATGGCCTTGTCGAAGACACCCTCGCGATTGCACACGTAGTCGTGGGTCTTCTTCAGTCCGTCCAGGTGGATGTTGATCGTCAGGCGCTTGTTTGGGGGGATGCGGCCGAACAAGTTTTTGTCCAGCATCAGCCCGTTCGTGCAGAGGTAGATGTGCCGCTTTCGGGCGATGATCCCATCGACGAGCTCCGGCAGCTCGGGATAGATCGTAGGCTCGCCCCCGCACAGGGAGACGATGGGTGCTTCGCTCAGGTCCACAGCCTCGAGGGCTTTTTCGACCGGCATCCGGTCTTTGAGCTTTCCGGTGTGGCGCTCGGTGGAACAGCCGAGGCAGGCCAGGTTGCAGGTGTACAAAGGCTCCAGCATCAGCACGAAGGGGAAGCGCTTCTTTCCCGCAAGCCGATTTTGCAGCTGCTGCCGCAGCATCGAGCGGGTGATATGCGCCGGCATGCGGGCGCCTCTTTTCTTGCTTCGAAGAGCTCGAGGCTCCACCAGTTCCGGGGCGTTGACGGTGCTCGACATCGGGGCGGATTGAGGCCGCTGTCGAGTTTTCGGTCAAGTGAACGAAGGCGCTTGATACGCCCATCGGTCCACATATTCACCCCAACGGTCTTCCACGGACCGGCGCTGCGCGTCGGACAGCTCGAGTCGATTCTTTCGATAACCCGAGACCTGCCGAAGGTGGGCCTCGATCCGGGGCTTGGCTTCGTCCCATCCTTCGAGCGAAAGCTCCAGGTGGATCCGATCCAAGACGGCCACGGGGTTTCGCTCCAATTCTTCGAACGCCACCTCCACACCCATCCCGCTCGGAATCGCCGGTGCTTCGGCGTCGTACGTGCCCATCAGCCGCAGGTAGCTCCGCTGGACGAATGCCTCCAGGTCCACGTGATCCCAGGGCTGCAGCGCCAGTTGCGCCAGCAGCTTTCGGTAGTAGTGCAGCGTCGACGCGTAGACCAGGTACGGGTTTCTTCGAATGTGGATGAAGCGAGCATCCGGCCAGATTTCTCGAAGACGGCGAATGCGCGCGGTGTAGACCGGGTTCTTCACCAAGACCGGAGCCTTTCCTTGCTGCAGGGCCACCTTTTCCACAAAGCGGACCAGATGCCGAGACCACGTGCGAATCTGCTGGGCCGTGGCGCCGTCGAAGAAGACGCCCCGGTCGAAGCGGTCTTCGAAGCGGGCCGGAAAGTAGACGGCGTGAAACACCGACAGAATCTGCTGGTTCGCCAGCGGAATCTCGTCCTCTTGCGGCGAGCGGGGGGTCACCGCCACCCCGTCCACGTGCCGGTCTTCGGGCAGGGCCCTTTCCAGCCATGGCCTCAGCCAGGTGGCCAAGGTCAAAAGTTGATCGGGCAGACCGGAGGCCAGGGGGGAAATGTGCGCGAACCGAGGCGAGGTCCCCAGGAGGTTGTGCAGGTGCGTGGTGCCCGAGCGCCAGTGGCCCACGATGAACACGGGCGCAGGCAGGGGGCCTTCGAGCCGCCGTCGCAACTGCCGAAAGCGCAACGCCTCCCAAGGGGCGAACGGAGCCCGTGCCACCGCCGAAGCGAGCATGGCCGCAACCAGCGGGGCGCTGCGAATCGAGGGCAGGCCGTATCCGGCGAAAGTCCCGAGCAGGGTTCGAATGCGCGCCCCCATCAGCGGGTGCTGCAACCCAGCCTGCGCCAGCGGCTTTCGGGCCACGTGGGGGCCCTATCACGATGACTGCGTCGCGGACCACCCGCGTGGCTTGGGGAGCGACGCTCCTGGGACTGGTGTTGTTCACGGGGGTGGCGGTCGCCCAGGGGTTCGAGCCGGTGGCCGACGCGCTCCTGCAGGCCGGCTGGCGAACTTTGTGGCTCGTTCCGCTTTTCGCCGTGCCTTTGGGAATCACCACGTGGGTGTGGCGCAGCCTTTTTCGGACCCGGCCCCCCGCCTGGTCCACCCTGGCCTACGGGCACTGGGTGGGGTTCGGGGTGAATCAGCTCCTGCCCGTAGCCCGGGTGGGCGGGGAACTGGTTCGGGCCCGGGTGGCGGTGGCGAGCGGCAGCCCGCCGGTTGGCGTCGTCAGCAGTCTGGTGGCCGACAAGACCGCTCAGGTGGCGAGCGTGGCCCTGACCGGCGCCTTGGGGTTGGGCCTGTTGTCGGGTCGGGCTGCGGACACCCGCCTGGTGGGTGTCGGGGTCGCCGGCGCCCTCCTGATCGGCCTGGCAGGTGCCGGATTCTACGTGGCCCAGCGCCGGGGTCTGGTGCGCTGGAGTGGCCGACTGGCGGGGCGGCTTCTGCCGCAGACGCACCGGGAGCGCTGGACGAGCGGCGCCCACGAGGTGGAACGCGAGCTGGCCGCGGTCTACCAGGGCCCTCGACTCGCCCTGGCGGTGTTCGGCCACGTGGCTTTCCGTCTCGGCTTGGCGGTGGAGGTGTTCCTTTTGGCACAGTGGTTCGGACACCCGGTCACGTGGGTCGAGGCGGTGATCCTCGAAGGCACCAACCAGCTGATCCGCGCCGCGAGCTTCGCCGTGCCCGGGGCACTGGGCGTGCAGGAGACCGGATTCGTGGTCCTCGGGGAGGTCCTGGGAGTGCCTGCACCCTTGGCCTTTTCGCTGAGTCTCGGAAAGCGGGCCCGCGAGGTCTTGGTCGGAGTGCCGGCCCTGGTCCACTACCAGCTGCGGGAAGGACTCGGCCTGTTCCAGCGCTCGGCCGGTCCTCAGCCCAGTTCTTTCGAGTAGCCCCAACGGTCGAAGCAAAATCCCCACGCGTCGACGATGCGCCGTCGAGTCCGCTCCGAGATCTCCGGGTGGCGATTCTTGCGATAGCCTCGAATCCCGTCGAGATAATCCCGGATCGCCCGTTCGCCCTGTGGATTCAGTGGCTCGCCCCATTGTTCGAAAATTCGGCGCACCGTGCCCAGGCCGTCGGCCTCGAGCTCTCGAAAGGAAACTTCGGCGAAGCGCTCCGGCGGTACCTCGGGTAGATCCTCGAAGAACGCCGAGTACATCGTACGGTATCGCCACAAGACGTAGTCCTCGAGGTCCGCATCGCTGGGCCAGTCCTGAAAGGCGTAGATCTGCCGGGTGCGGTGTTCCATCCGAAGGGTCGACGCCCAAACCACGAAAGGGTCCCGGTGGACGTGGACGAACCGCGCGTCCGGAAACAGCTCCAACAGGGTCCGAAGCTTGGCTGTGTGGTCCGGAGACTTGAACAGGAGTGTCGCATCCGTACCGTGACGGATCGCGAGCTTTCGCGCGAAGAGAGCGAAGGCGTGTTTCCAGGCGAGCCGTTCCGGCTCCGGCACGTCGCGCAGCGTGAGGTACCGGCGGTAGTGGGCCGCTTCGCGTGGAAAATGCCGGACCATCTGGGCCGATGCGAAGGTGCTCGTGCACAGGGCCCGCTCCTCCTCGATCGGCCCGTCTGGATCGATCTCGACCCGATCTTGCGGGCGCCGCCGCATCGTGAAGATCCGGGCCGGAACTCGGACCCACGGCTCGAAGGTCAAAAAGGAATGGGGAAAGACGGCCTGCAAGATGGAGGGGTAGGCGAAGCCTGGAGCCCGACTGAGCACGTTCCACAGGTGGGTGGTGCCGCTTCGGTGGTGTCCCAGCACGAAGACCGGAGGCCGAATCGGTGTGGCCTCGAGATGGCCTGCGTGCCGCCAGCGCTCCCATGCCGCGACCCCGCTGTTGAGCGCCGCCATGCCCGTGGTGAACACCGTCCGGGGCCAGTAATGGGCGGGGATTCGGCGGCCGTGCCTCGCCAACAGACCCAGCCAGTCGCCCAGGGTCACGCCGTCCAGTGGGTTGAACAGGCCTTGGGCCAAGGCCAGCCGGACCCGTTCGAACGCCGCAGGCGCACTCGGTTCCGGGCCGGTCGCCTTCGCTTCGGCGAGCCGCCGGTTTTCCGGGGGCGAGCCCATCGGATCAGGTTGCGCGCCGGCTGGCCAGGGCGTGGCCGGCCAGGCTCGACCCCAGGTCCCAGATCGATCCCGGCACCCGGTGGCAGGCCGCGATCGTCTCTTCGAGGCCCCGCACCACCCACCGGCAATCGGCTTCGTCGACGACCAAAGGCGGCAAGAGCTTGATCACGGGTTGGTCGTGACCGGCCACCTGAGCCAAGATCCGGTGTTCCTTGAACAGAGGGATCAAGATCATCTGACAAAACAGACCGGGATTCGCTTTGGACAACAGACTCCAGGCCGCCTTGAGCTTGAACGAACGGGGCGAACCGAATTCCAAAGCGATCATGAGCCCCTGACCCCGCACCGCCTTTACGAACTCGAAGCGCTCGACGAAGGGCTGGAGGGCCTCGAGCAGCTGTTGGCCCCGGGCCGCGGCGTTTGCGACCAGGTTTTCTTCCTTCAGTGCCCGCAGGGTCGCCAGGCCCGCGGCCATGGCCAGGTTGTTTTTGCCGAAGGTCGATCCGTGGACCACCGCCCGGTCCATCCGGTCGAACACCTTGTCGAACACCCAGCGCCGGCTGAGGATGGCGCCGACCGGCACGTGTCCTCCCGACAAGGCTTTCGCGGTCAGCAGCATGTCGGGCTCGAGCCCCCAGTGCTCCACGGCCCACATGGCCCCGGTTCGACCCAGGCCGGTCTGGACCTCGTCGGCCACGAAGAGGGTGCCGTACTTGCGGCACAGCCGCTGGGCTTCGAGCCAAAACCCATCGGGAGGAAGGTTCACCCCCTTGCCCTGGATCGGCTCGAACATCAGGGCAGCGGCCCGCTTTTTCTTCAGGGTCTGCTCCAAGGCGTCCAGATCTCCGAAGGGCACGGAAGTGCAGTCGGGCAAAAGGGGGCCGAACCCCTGCCGAAAGATGCCCTCGCCATTCAGCGACAAGCTGCCCAAGGTCAGGCCGTGGAACCCGTGGTCGAGGTAAACGATCTCGGGACGACCCGTAGCCGCCCGGGCGAATTTGATGGCGCCTTCGACCGTCTCGGTCCCGGAGTTGGCGAAAAAGACCTTCTCGAGCCCAGGGGTGGCCACTTCGAGCAGGGCCTCGGCGAGCAGGCCGCTCAGCGGTGACACGTCCAGCTGGACCAAGTTCGGCCAGTCGGAATCCAGGACTTCCCTCAGGTAGGATCGGACGGTGGGATGGTTTCTCCCCAAGGCGAAGGTGCCGAATCCACTGAGTAGGTCCAGGTAACGTTGGCCCTCGGCGTCGTACAGGTAGGGGCCCTCCGCCCGGACGTAATGCCGGTCGTAGCCGATGGTGCGGAGGACCCGCACCAGCTGGCCATTCAGATGCAGCTCGTGCAGCCGAAACTTCTCCCGTCCGCGGGCCTCCAACATGTCCGCCAAGGGCGTCACCATCGCCACGGGAATCTCCGCCGGACCGCTCGGGGTCAAGCGATGGCGGCGATCACCCGCCTTCGTCCTTGCGATCGCCCGCAAGCCGCGCTTGAACGCTTCTGTCCGCACTTGGGGACGCGGTAGGGCAGCATGGGGACGAAAGGTTCCGAGGCGGAAGATCAGCATCCAATGTCGGGCATTCATCGGCTCGACCTGTCCGCCCGAAGGCAGCGGCTGGTGGACGCCGATATGGCGGACCCAGACGAGCTTTCGGTGTTCGACGGGGCGGGCCTCTCGGCCGAATCGGCCGATCGGATGATCGAGAACGCCCTCGGGACGTTTTCGCTGCCGGCGGGCATCGGTGTGAACCTGCGGATCAACGGGGTCGACAGGGTGGCTCCGATGGCGATCGAGGAGCCTTCGGTGGTGGCGGCAGCCAGTCACGCCGCCAAGCTCTTGCGTCACGGGGGCGGGATCGAGGCCCACTGCAGCGAACCGATCGTCGTGGGCCAGGTCCAGCTGCTCGACGTGCCCGACCCGGATCGGGCCGAACGGGCCATCCAGGCCGCGTCCCTCGAACTGCTGCATCTGGCCAACCAAAACCACCGGCGCCTGACCGCCGCCGGCGGTGGGGCCCGCTCGCTGGAGCTTCGGCGGCTCGAGCCTTTGGGCCCCGACGACCCGGTGGGCCCGATGGTGGTGGTGCACCTGCAGGTCGACGTGCGCGACGCCATGGGGGCGAACGTCGTCAACACCATGTGCGAGACCGTGGCACCGCGCTTGGAAGACCTGAGCGGCGGCCGAGCGCGGCTTCGGATTTTGACCAACCTCTGCGACCATCGGACCGTCACGGTCCGGGGCCGGGTCCCGCTGGACCGGCTCGATCGGCGGGAGGCGGCTCGGGGTTCGGACTTGGCCCAGGGCATCGTGGAGGCTTCGGTCTTCGCCGAACGGGATCCCTATCGGGCCACGACCCACAACAAAGGCATCATGAATGGCGTGGACGCGGTGCTCGTGGCCGCGGGCCAAGACTGGCGGGCGGTCGAGGCTGGCGCCCACGCCTACGCCGCCCGCAACGGACGTTACGCTGCCCTGGCCCGCTGGCGGGTGACCGGCGAGTACCTTCATGGGGAAATGACCTTGCCGTTGGCCGTCGGGGTGGTCGGCGGAGTCGTCAAGGTGCATCCGGGGGTCCGCACGGCCTTGCGACTCGGTCGGGTGCGCACCGCCAGCGACCTGGCCGAATTGGCGGCGGCGGTGGGTCTGGCTCAGAATCTGGGAGCCCTGCGGGCCCTGGCGGGAGACGGCATCCAAGCCGGGCACATGCGCCTTCACGCCCGAAACCTGGCGGCCGAGGTGGGCGCGGTCGGAAGCGAGATCGACGCGGTCAGCCGCGCCATGGCCGAAGCCCGGCAGTATGACCGGGACGCGGCCCAACGCCTTTTGAACCGTCTTCGAAACGAGAGGGCCGCGCCGTGAACGAGGCCGATCATCGCTTGAAACGACTCGAAAGCGATCTGCTCCCTCGCATCATGGAGCTTATCGACCGGGCGGCCCGAGAAGACAGCCCTGCCGGCTCTCCTTTGGTCGAGATGACTCGCTATCACCTCGACACCGGGGGCAAGCGGCTCCGCGCCCTCTTGCCCTGCCTGGTCGCGGAGACGCTCGGCGCCGACCCTCACGCGGCCATCCCGTTCGGCGCGGCCTGCGAGATGCTGCACAACGCGACGCTCGTCCACGACGACCTGCAAGACGGCGACACCCATCGTCGCGGGCGACCCACCATCTGGTCCAGGTACGGGGCCCCCCAGGCGATAAACCTCGGGGACGCCATGTTCCACTACACGGTCCTGTTGATCGAACGGCTGGACCTTCCCGCCGATACGCGAGCCGAGCTGCTCCGGGCATCGGTGCGGGACACGATTCGGATCATCGACGGACAGGAACGGGAATTCGCGCTCAAGCTCGAGGCCCGCCCAGACTTCGAAGCCTATTTGCAAATGGTTCGGGGCAAGACGTCGGCTTTGATGGCTCTGGCCATGGGTGGAGGGGCGATCGTCGCGGGAGCGCCGCGGGAGTTGGTCCAGGCCGTGCGCAAGGTCGCCGACCATCTCGGGATCCTCTTTCAGATCCAAGACGACGTCCTCGACCTATTCGGGGAAAAGGGGCGAGACCGGGTCGGAGAAGATGTGGCCGAAGGCAAGCGAAGCTGCATGGTCGTGCACGCGCTGGCGACCTTGGCCGAGCCCGACCGAACGCGGCTTCAGCACATCCTGGAGCTGCCCAAGACCGAGACCCGAGAAAGCCACATTCGCGAGGCGAAAGAGCTGCTTCGTCATGGCGGAAGCCTGTCGTTTTCGCTCCGACAGATCCGCGTCCACCGGGCAGCGGCTCTCGACGCTGCCGGTCGTACCGGGCACCGCGACTTGGCGCGCTTGGCCGAACACCTGGCCGACCGATTCGTGGCGCCGATCGCTTCGGTGGAAGATCCCGGAACGGCCCAGGTCGGGCCTCCTGCGGGGACGGAAGAACGGGAGTCGGCAGCCTTCGAGCTGAAGATGTTGCCCGAAGTCTCTCGGACCTTCGCCCTGTCGATCGAGGCCCTGCCGGCCCCCCTGCGAGACGCGGTCCGAACCGCCTACCTGTTGTGCCGGATCGTCGACACCATCGAAGACGATCCGCGCATCGAGCTCGAGCGTCGAAACGCCCTGTTCGGGGCGTTTCGAGACTTGCTCCGCGGGATGGGCGACGTGGAGGCGTTTCGAAATGCCCCCGAGTGGCGAGTGCCGGGGGCCGACGCGGAGCTCTGCCGAGGGGCCCATCACGTGTTCGATTCGTTCGGGCGACTGGACCCGGGCATGCAGGCGGCGATTCGACCCTCGGTCCTGGAGATGGCCGAGGGCATGCAGCAGTACCGTTCGAGGGTCGCCCGGGACGGTCAGGTCCGGATCCGAGACTTCGAGGATTTGGACCGCTACTGTTACTTCGTGGCCGGCACGGTGGGACGGCTGCTGACCGGGCTCTTCCTTCGCTTCGCCCCCCCGAACGAGCCGGGTCTCGGCAGCGAGTTGGAACGCAAGGCCGTCCCATTCGGGCAAGGCCTTCAGTTGGTCAACGTGCTCAAGGACGTGGATGCGGACCTGGCGCGGGGCGTGTGTTTCGTGCCGGAGGTGCTCCTGGAGGAGCACGGGCTGTCTCGGGCCGAATTCGAGGCCTTGGATCCGGGTGCCCGGCGCCCGGTGTGGCGCAAGGTGGCGGAGCGTGCCCGCGGCCACCTGGAGGACGCGGTCGAATACACCTTGGCTTGGCCCGCCGAGGGTCCCGGTCAAGCCGTCCGGTTCTTCTGTGCCGTGCCGCTCGGTCTGGCCCTGGCGACCCTGGCAGTCCTGGAGACCGACCCGGCCCGGTCCAAGATCGACCGGGCCCGCGTCCTGGCCATCTTCTCCGACGCTCGGGAGGCTGCCGCGGACGACGGGCGCTTGCGGGCATTCTTCGCCGCGCTCCACTCTTCGGCGCCCCGTCCGTCCGCGGTGGGAGAATGACCGCGGAGGCCGGTCCGTTCGAAAGAGCGATCATGTCCGAAGCCGCCCACGAATCCCGACGGGCCCCCGCCGAGGCGCTGCGAGAGGCCCTGGACTGGAGCCTGGGGACCCAGCATCCAGACGGCCACTGGGTGGGTCGACTGCGTTCCAACTGCTGCATGGAGGCCCAGTGGGTCCTGGCCTTGCATGTCTTGGGGATGCGCGATCATCCCCTCCGCGACCGGATGGGACGGGCGATCCTGAAGGAACAGCGAGAGGACGGAAGTTGGGAGGTCTTCTTCGACGCTCCCGCCGGCGACATCAACACCACCGTCGAATGCTATGCGGCCCTCCGGTCGTTGGGGATGGCGCCGGACCATCCGGCCCTGGAGAAGGCCCGGGCCTGGATCCTTCAGGCTGGAGGCCTGTCCAAGGTCCGCGTATTCACCCGGTATTGGCTGGCCCTGATCGGCGTGTGGGACTGGCGCCAGACGCCAAACCTGCCTCCGGAGATCGTCCACGCGCCCACGTGGTTTCCCTTCAGCATCTATCGCTTCGCTTCGTGGGCGCGGGCGACCCTGATGCCGCTCGCGGTGCTGAGCGCCCACCGTCCGGTGGTGCCTCTGCCCGGCGGCGACCGCCTGGATGAACTCTTTGCCGAAGGCCGGGAGCGGTTCGACTTCGCCCTGCCCTCGCCCGAGCGCTGGCTGTCTTGGGAGGGATTCTTTTCAAAGCTCGATCGGGTTTTGCACGGCCTTCAAAGCCTTGGCCTCACCCCCTTCCGCAAGGCCGCGGTGGAACGGGTGCTCGAATGGATCGTTCGCCACCAGGACGCGGACGGTGTTTGGGGCGGGATTCAGCCGCCTTGGGTGTACAGTCTGCTGGCCCTTCACGTGGGCGGCTACAGTCTCGAGCACCCCGTCCTGCGCCAGGGCCTTCGAGCCCTGGACGACCCGCGCTGGCGCGTCGACGAGGACGATGCCACCTTCGTGTCGGCCAGCGTCTCTCCGGTCTGGGACACCCTGCTGACGCTCCAGGCCTTTTTGGACGCGGACCAGGTCGAGGCTCACCCGGACGCGATGGATCGGGCGGTCCGCTGGCTCCTGGATCGGGAAGTGCGTTTTCGGGGTGACTGGGCCCGGCGGCGCCCGCGGCTGCAGCCCGGAGGCTGGGCCTTCGAGTACGAAAACCTCCACTATCCGGACATCGACGACACGGCGGTGGCCATGCTGGTGCTCGCTCGACTTCGCCTCCATCCCCGCCACCGGACGCCCGAACTCGAGCGAGCCCTGGCCCGCGCGGAACGGTGGGTGCTCGGCATGCAAAGTCGCAACGGGGGTTGGGCCGCCTTCGACGTGGACAACGACGGGGCCTACCTGACCCGAATCCCCTTCTGCGACTTCGGCGAGGTGCTGGACCCCCCCAGCGTCGACGTGACGGCCCACGTGGTCGAGGCCCTGGCCGCCTTGGGGTACCGGGCCGGGCACCCGGCCGTCCGGCGGGCCCTGGACTTTTTGCGCCGGGAACAGGAGGCCGACGGGAGTTGGTTCGGCCGCTGGGGCGTCAACCACGTGTACGGCACCGGGGCCGTGCTGCCGGCCCTGCGGGCCATCGGGGTGGACCGTTCCGAGCCCTGGGTGCAGCGGGGTGCCGACTGGCTGGTATCTCACCAAAACGCCGACGGCGGATGGGGCGAGTCGTGCACCTCGTACATGGATCCGGCCGCCGTGGGTCGGGGCCCGAGCACGGCCTCCCAGACCGCCTGGGCCTTGATCGGATTGGCGGCGGTGGATCGGCCGCAGGACCGGCACGTCCGATCTCGGGGCCTTTCGTGGCTGACCGGGCACCAGCAGGGCGGCACTTGGGACGAGCCGCAATACACCGGCACCGGCTTTCCGGGCTATGGGGTGGGGCTCGGGGTGAAGGTGGACGACCCGTCGGTGGCCGCCCGGTTGGATCAGGGGGTGGAGCTCAGCCGCGCGTTCATGATCAGCTATGCGCTCTATCGCCACTACTTTCCGATGATGGCTCTGGCACGGCTCGGCTGAAGCCTCGATGTCCGCCACGCCGGCGGACGCGGCGTGGTTTCGAAAGACCGGGCACCCCGGTCCCTCGGTCAGGTCGGGAGCATGGCCCCGGGCCGGTTCGGACGGCGGGCGGACAGCTCCTCGAACCACGCTTCGAGCCGCTCCAAGGCGGCCCTGCGCCCGTTCTTCGCGTGCCGCACGGCTGCCCGGGCATACCGTTCGCGGTCCGCCAGGAACCGGCGGATTTGACCCGCATCGAGCCGGTCGAAGCTCGTCACCTCACCGATGCCCATGCGGGCCACCGCCGACGCGTTCAGGCGCTGCTCCACCGTGGCTTCGGGCATGACCATGAGCGGCTTGCCCAGGTGGAGGGCTTCGCCCACCAGTTGGTTTCCGGCGGTGCTCACCACCGCCCGACAAGAGGCCAAGTCGGCCAAAAACCCCTCTCGGTTCGGACGGTGAAACTGGATGTTGCCGTCCTTTCCCTCGAAGCCTGGGCCGTAGGCCCGGACCGGCGCGCCGCACTCGGCGAGGGCACCGCGCACCCGATCGGTCAGTTGGCTCACTCCCATGTTCAGATACACCAACAGGTGCTCACCCAAGGACGGCTTCAGCGCCGCCACGTCGTCGCCCACCAATGGCCCGACGATCCGCACGTCGAGGCTGTTCGGGTCGGCGTCGTAGAAAGACGACACCAGGATCCGCTCGGGCTCGCCCATCAAGGTCCGGTACACCGTTCGATCCAACACGCTGATCAAGCGGTCGGTCAGGGGCATCGGCACCTTGCAGTAGACCATGACGCCGAAGTGGTCGAAGCCGATCCGCGGGATGCCCAAAGCCAAGGCGGCGCGATGGGTCCAGGCTTCGGCGTCGGAGATCACCACGTCCGGATCGAAGCGGCGGAGCGACGAAGCCACTCGAGCGAACTGGGGTCCGCGGGTGAACAGATCCACGACCTTCGGGAGGTTCTGCCGGGCCGTGTCCAGCTTGGACATCTGGCCGGGCTTTCCGTAGCTGAAGCCGAGGACCGGGATCTCGGTCACGTCGAACTTCGGGCTCAGGGCCTCGTATGCGTCCCCGCCAGCGTAGATTCGAACGTCGTGTCGCTGCACCAGCTCGGTCAGGATCGAAGCGGCGCGGGTGGCGTGGCCCCGCGTATAGCCGTGAACACCGTATGCGATTCGCACGGTCACCTCCTGCCGGTCGGTCGGTTCGCCCGGCGCCGGGAGATAAACGTGCCTCGCGAGACGCCGCCATGAGAGAATTGCAACAATGTGATGACAGGGATGACGCCCCGGAGGTCGCTCCGCGACGGCGCCCACGAAGGCTTCCCCTTGCCGGCGCGGGCCCGGTGGCGTACAGCGGCGCACTCGCGAAGGAGGCGCAGATCATGCCCGGACCTGGGTCGTTTTTGGTCGGAAAAGAAGAAGAAGAAGAAGTGCTGGACGTGATTCGCTCCGGCCACCTGTACCGCTACGGCGATCCGGACGATCCGCGTTTTCGCCAAAAAGTCGTCACCTTGGAGCGGGAGTTTGCGCGGTTCGTGACAACGGACCACGCCCTGGCCGTGAATTCCGGCACCTCCGCCCTGTGGATCGCCATGCGGGCCATGGGCATCGGGCCGGGAGACGAAGTCGTCGTTCCAGCCTACACCTACGTGGCGACCTACACCGCTGTGCTCTTCACCGGTGCAACGCCCGTCTTGGCCGAGGTGGACGACACGCTGAATCTGGACCCGGCGGACGCCGAAGCCCGCATCACCCCCCGCACCCGGGCGGTGGTGGCGGTCCACATGCTGGGCAACCCGGCCCGCCTCGATCGGATCCGGGCCCTGTGTACATCCCGCGGCGTCGACCTGATCGAGGACTGCGCCCAGGCCGGCGGCGCCCGCTACCGAGGACAGCCCGTGGGCAGCTTCGGGCGGATGGCCGGTTTTTCACTCAACTTCTTCAAGACCTTCACCGCCGGCGACGGGGGCTTGTTGGTCACCTCCGACCCGGAGCTCTACGAAAAGGCTTTCGGCTACCACGACCAAGGCCATCGCCCTCTGCGGACCGGTGTCGAAGTGGGCCGGCGCGAGATCCTGGGAATGAACTTCCGGATCAACGAGCTCACCGGCGCCGTCGCCCTGGCCCAGCTTCGCAAGCTCGACCACATTACCCAGACGCTTCGGTCCAAGAAGGCCCAGTTGAAGCAACACCTCGAAGGCCTGGACGGCGTGTCGTTTCGAACGATCACCGACCCGGAGGGCGAGGTCGGATCCCTGTTGGTGATGGTGTTCGAGACCGCCGAGCGGGCTAGACGCGTGGCCGAAGAGCTCGGAACGACCACCTTGGATCGGAGCGGTTGGCACGTGTACTCGAACATGGAGCACGTCCGGGCCGCCCTGGCCGAGCGGGGCTTCGACATTCGCAAGGGCGCGTTTCCTCGGACCGATGATCGGCTCGAGCGCTCGGTGAACCTGAGCGTGGGTGTCGTGGACGGAGGCCTGGGGTCGGGCTACGGCATCGACATTCTGTCGGACGATGGCCAGATCGAAACGGTGGGGCGCCGCATTCGCCAGGTCGTCCGGGCAGGCTGAGTTCCAGGGCAAACCCGGTTTTCGCTTCTCCGGGCCGGCCGGGCGGCATGCCCTTTTGCCGGAGAGGCCTTCGGACGAGGTCGCCGCCGGGCGCGGACGGACCCGTTCAGACCTTGGAAACCACGATGCGGTTTCCCTGGCGTTCGAACAGGTCCGGCTGGCTCTTTTTCCAGGCCTTGAGTCGATATTGGATCTTCCGAACCGAGATGCCGAGCATCTTCGCGGCTCGACCGGTGCTGCCTCCGGCCGCGTCCAGGGAGCGAAGGATCACGAGCTTTTCGATCTCGTCCATGGTGGTTCCCGGTATCGAGATCTCCGGCAGACCTGCGGCGCTCCGCAGACGCTGGGCGTCGCGGATGGCGGCCAGCTCCTCGAACTGCTTTCGGACCGTGTGCTCCAGCAACTTTCGATCGGCCGGAAGGGGAACCATCTGCGTCGCCCCCAGCTCGAGCGCCGGGCCCCACAGGGAGATGAGGTCGGCGGCCGGGAGCAGAACCAGAATGCGCGCTTGTGGGACCCAGCGGCGGAAGCGGCGCAGCAACTCCAACCGGTCTCCGGCGGGATCCAGGTCCGTGATCAGGACGTCCGGGCGCGCGCTGCGCACGAACGATTCGTAACGAGAACGGTCGCTAACGTGTTCGACGTCACATCCAAGCGCTTCGCTCCAATCGACGGTTGGAAGATCCCCTCGACACGTTATCAACAGCAGCGGATGTTGTGATCCCATGCGGATCGACCTCCGTTCGGGGAGCTCTGCGAGTTTGGAGCGCGCCGAGATGACCCCCCTTCATCCTGGCGGCGGCACATCGGCCGTTCTTCGAGGTGCGAAGGTAGCGAAAGGCGGAGGTCAGGGAAACCGGGTTTCGCCGGCTGTCGACGGAATTTTGACGGGGGGAAACCAAGAATGAAGGGGGATGCCTGAGGATGGATCGCCTGCATTGGGGGTCGCGTCGAGTCGAAACCCTGCAGGGGCTGCACGGTCGTCTGGGCCGAGCACCGCTGCAGGCGATCCGAGCCGAGGACGGTACCCTGAAGTTCGCTTGGCCCTTCGAACCGGACGGCGCGATCGAAACCGTGCTGATTCCGTCCGACCGGGGCCGAAGCACGGTGTGCGTATCCACCCAGCGAGGTTGTCGTCGAGGTTGTCTGTTTTGCGCCACGGGCAGGGATTCCCGGGCGCAGAACCTGACGCCGGACGAAGTGGAGCTTCAGGTGGCTTGGGCGGTTATTGCCGCCGATGCGTTCGGTCTGCCGGTCGTGCGCAATCTCGTGTTCATGGGCATGGGGGAGCCTCTCGACAACTTTCGTGCCGTCCAGACCGCATTGGAGCGGCTGGTCGATCCCCGAGGGTGGGCGTTCGCGCCGCGGCACGTGACCGTATCGACGGTCGGCCCCTCCGTGCGGGCCATCGAACGGACCGCGGCGTGGCCGGGACGGTTGGCGTGGTCTCTTCACAGCGCCATCGATTCGGTGCGCCAGCGCCTGGTGCCCACTGCGCGCCACCCGGTCCGGGAACTGGCCGAGGCCTTCGGCCGGGTCGTGCGGCATCGAAACCAACCGCTGTTCGTGGAACTCACCCTGCTCGAAGGCGAAAACGACGATCTGTTTCATGCAGATGCCGCCTTGGCCTTGTTCGCGGACTTTCCCCGCGAGGTGCGTTTCAACCTTCTGCCGGTCAATCCGACCGGGGCCTTGTTCCGGCCACCTGCCCCCGAGCGGGTCGAGCGCTTTCAGGCCCGGCTGATGGCCGGGGGACGCCGGGCCCTGATCCGGCGGGCTCGCGGCCGGGATCGCGATGCGGCTTGCGGGCAGCTCGTGTCCCTGCGCACCCTCCGCGGATGGCCCGGGTCTTGATCCGAAGCTGCCCCGACTACGACAGCGATCGGATCCGTCGCATCGTACGGGAGGGCCTCGAGACCCTGGACCTGCGTCCCCACGGTCGGACCCTGGTGAAACCCAATGCGGTGGCTGCCGGCCGGTTTTTTCCCCACGCCTACACCCGGCCCGAGTTCTTGAAGGGCGTCTTGGAGGCCCTGCAAGACCGGGCGGAAGGGCCCCTCGAGGAGCTGGCCTTGGGCGAACGGTGCGGCATCACCATGCCGACCCGCTTCGCGTTCGACCAAGCCGGCTACTACCGCGCGCTACGTGGAGTGCCGGGACTTCGGTTTCGGCACTTCGAAGAAGAAGTGCAGGTTCCGATCCCGCTGTACCACGACGGGCGTCTTCGGGATCACTTCTACACCCCGACCTCGGTGGCCTCCGCCGACTTCTTCGTGAATTGTCCGAAGTTCAAGGCGCACCCGTGGACCACCGTCACCTTCAGCATGAAGGCGTACATCGGGATCCAAGACGACCGGCACCGCCTCTTGGACCACGATCATCTCTTGGAGCGAAAGGTCGCCGACCTTCAGTACGCACTGCAGCCCCGATTCATCGCCATCGACGCCATTACCGCTGGAGAGGGTCGCATGTTGACCCCCCTCCCCTTCGATCTGGGTTTGGTGCTCATGGGGGACAATCAGCTCGCGTTCGACGTGGTCTGTTGTCACGTAGCGGGGGTCGATCCGCGACAGGTCGAGCACCTGCGGGTCGCCCACGAGCGGGGCTTTGGTCCCATCGACCTGGAGGACATCCAGATCGGCGGAGACGTGTCCCTCGACGAGGCCCGCGAGCGAGCTCAGGGCTTTCGGACGGGCCTCATCCGGGTCGATGACTACTTTCGGGGCACGAGCATCCGTGCCTATGGCGGGCGGCCGCCGGGGGACACCCACGACTACTGTTGGGGGGGCTGCCCAGGGGCCCTGGAAGAGGCCATCGAGATCCTACGCATCGTCGATGCGGCCACCGATGCCAAGATGCCCAAGCTGCACTTGGTGTTCGGCAAGGTCGACCGGCCCATCGCCGCGGAGCCCGGGGAAAAGGTCATCTTCATCGGAGACTGCGCCGAGTACGACGGCGAGATCGGCGGAAAACCGGTGCACATCGAGAATCTCTACGTGGACCGTTCTCAGCGGTCGCCGGAAACGGCCCGAGACAAGGACATCTTTGCCAAGATGATCGAGGTTCAGGCGCGCCTGTTCGCCACCCGAAACCAGCCGGTGATGCGCCTCGCCGGATGCCCGGTCAGCGTGGCCGAGCAGGTGCTCGCGCTGGTGCACCTGGGAAGACTCAAAAATCCCTATCTCGTGCCCGACGTGTCGGCCCACTTCGTGAGCGCCTATTTCTCGACCCGCATGCGGACCGCCCTGTCCAGGCTCCTGGGGCGTCCGCACACCCAGCCGGCGGCCGTTCGCCGGGGCGACGCCCGTCCGCCGCAGAGCTTGCCGCCGCCGAAAACGGCGCCCCGCTTCGAAGCGCCCCCCCGCTTGTCGGCCGGCGCCGCGCAGAAGATCGAAGAGGACTGACCGGGCCGAGACGACGGACGGCTGCGATGGTGTCTGCTTCCGATGCATCGCGCGCGTGCGGCCAGCTTCCGGGGGCTACCGCGACGAGGGCCGTCGATGCGCTGATCAGATCGCTTGGGTGGATTCCAATGGAACGAGAGGTCGAGAGAGTATCCATCGAAACCGAAGAACCAACATGACCGCCACGCTGGCGAGCCCCGCCACCAGGCCCCACCAGTAGCCCTCGGCGCCCAGACCGGCTCCCCATCCGACCGCCAGGGCCACGGGAAAGCCCACGGCCCAGTGTCCGATGACGTTGGCGACGAATGTGAACGCCGTGTCGCCAAGGCCCCGAAGGGCCCCGGCCCCTACTGCCTGCAGTCCGTCGAACACCGCGAACACGGCCGCCAGCTTCAGCAGGTCCGCCCCCATGCGGACCACCGCCTCGTCGTCCGGCGAAAACATCCGGGTCAGCGGCGCACCAAACAGCCAGAACGCCACCCCGCCAACTGCCATGATTCCGGAGCCCACGGCCATGGCGGTCCATCCGGCCCGGCCTGCCCGAATCGGATCATTGGCCCCCACCCATTGGCCGACCCGGGCCGTGGCGGCGATCGCCACGCCGGTGGCGGTCATGAACGTCAGGGCCGCCAGCATCAGGGCGATCTGATGGGCCGCCAGGGCCACGGCCCCTTCCGAGGCGACCAGCGTGCCCACCGCAGCGAAGATCGCCACCTCCAGGGCAAGCTGGCAACCGATGGGAAGGCCCAGCCGAACGAGCGACCCGAGCTCCCGGCGCGCCGGGCCCCGGCCCTCGCGGGGCTCGTTTCGATGGCGGTCGCGGACGATGAGCCACGCGGCAGCCCACATCAGCATCCAACAGACCGACGTGGCCCAGCCGACGCCGGCTGCACCCATGCCCCACTCCCACACCAAGAGGTGATCGAGGCCCGCGTTGGCGATGTTGCCGAAACCCACCGCCCACATCACCGGTCGGGTCGTGCCGCTCGCCGACAAAAACGAGCGGTAGGTGCTGAAAGCAAAGCAGAAAAAGTGCCCGGGCAAACGGGCCAGCACGTAGCTTTTCGCCTGCTCCGCGATCGGCAGAGACACGCCCATCCACTCGAACGAGACCAAGAAGACCAGCGACAAGCCAGCGAGCGGCACAGTGGCCAAGGCGGAGAGCCACAAGCCTTGGCCGAGCCAGCGAAGGGCCCGGGTCCCGTCACTCCGGCCCTTGGCCTGGGCCACCCACGGCTCCAGGCCCATGGCCAGACCGATGCCGGCGGCCATCACGACCGACACCCAGGTGTTGCCGAGGGCGACTCCGCCCAAGGTCAGGGGCGAGACCCGGCCGGCGTAAAACGTGTCGACCGCCCCCATGAAGATCATGCCGCCCTGGGCGAGCATCATGGGCCAAGCGATGCGCAGAAGGGCCAGGGCTTCGGGGCTCCCCATGGCGCGGGCCATACGGGCCAGCCGCCCGACGGGCAATCGATGCCTTCCCTTTGAGAACCGATCGCCGAATCAACGGGCGATCAGGTTCAGGATCTTGCCCGGACGGTAGATCACCCGCTGCAGCGTCTTGCCTTCCAGGTGTCGGGCGATGGACGGCTCGGCCCGGGCGGCCGCCACCGCATCGGCCTCGGGCGCGTTTTGGGGAATGCGGATACAACCGCGGGTCTTGCCCGAAACCTGGACGCCCAGCTCCACCGTGTCGTCCTGAAGCCACTGAGGGTCTGGTTCGGGCCAGGGGACCCGAGAGATGCCGCCCTCCCGCCCGAGGGCCTCTTTCCACAGCTCTTCCGCGATGTGGGGGGCGAAGGGCGCCAACAGCTGCACCAAAGGCTCCAGGGCCGCTCGGCTCCGGCAGCCCATGGTGGTCAGGTCTCGAACCGCCACGTGCAGAGCGGAGATCGCCGTGTTGAATGCCATCTTCTCGATGTCGTCCGACACCTTGGCGATGGTCTTGTGTACGAGTCGGAGCGCCTCGTCCGGCGCCGCATCCTCGCTCACGAGCTGCCGATCGTCGTCGTCGAAGAACAGGCGCCACGTCCGTTTCAGAAACCGATGCTGCGCTTCGATCCCCTGGGGGGCCCAGGGCTTGTCTTGTTCGTGCGGGCCCAAGAAACAGATGTAGATTCGCATGGCGTCCGCGCCGTGGGTCCGAATGATTTCGTCCGGATTCACCACGTTGCCCTTGCGCTTGGACATCTTCTCGTTGGCCTGAACGAGGGGTTCGTCGGTGCCCTTCTCGAAAAAACCCCCGTCGCGTTCTTCGACTCGAGACCACGGCACGATTCGCTTGGAACGATCATAGTAGGTCAGGGCCGTCACCATGCCCTGGTGGCGCAGCTTCGCGAAGGGCTCGTCGTCTCGGACCAGACCCTCCCGATGTAGAAACTTTTGCCACATTCGCGCATACAGCAGGTGCCCCACCGTGTGCTCGGGGCCCCCGACGTACAGATCGACCGGCATCCAGTAGTCGCTCCAGGTGCGATCGCAGAAGGTCTCGGTGTTGTGGGGGTCGCAATATCTGAGAAAGTACCAGCTCGACCCGGCCGACCCGGGCATGGTGTCGGTTTCGCGCACGAGTCTGCGGCCGGTCTGGGGGTCTTCCACTTCGACCCAATCTACGGCTTTCGCCAAGGGAGAGGCGCCGCCTCCAGCGGGCTGATAGTCTTCGACCGGCGGAAGCTCCAAAGGCAACTCATCCGGCTCCAGGGCCCGGACCACCTCGTCGGTCTCGGGATCCTTCAGGATCGGGATCGGTTCACCCCAGTAGCGCTGCCTCGCGAAGGTCCAGTCTCGAAGCTTGTAAGAAATCTTGGCCCGCCCCAGGCCTTCGGCTTGCAGATGGGCGATGACGGCGCGGATCGCCTCTCGGCCGGCGGTCGGAGTCCCGTCGAAGGGGCCGCTGTTCATCATCTCCCCTTCTCCCGTGTGGGCGGCCTCGTCCACCGAAGGTCCCGAGATGACCTGCACGATCGGAAGGTTCATTTCCTTCGCGAATGCGTGATCCCGCTCGTCGTGGCCCGGCACCGCCATGATCGCGCCCGTTCCGTATCCGTAGATCACGTAGTCCGAGATCCAGATTGGAATCGGCTCGCCTGTGGTCGGATGCTTCGCGCGAGCTCCGGTATCCACACCCGACTTTTTTCGGGTGGTTTGCCGGTCCACCTCGCTCATGGCTGCGGTTCGACGCTGATAGGCCTCGACGGCTTGCTGTCGATCGCCGGTGGCGATGCGCTCGACCATCGGATGCTCGGGGGCGAGAACCAAATAGGTCGCTCCCCACAGGGTGTCGGGTCGAGTCGTGAACACGGTGATGATGTCGTCATGGCCCATGACCGGAAAGTCGATCTCGGCACCTTCGCTTCGACCGATTCGTTCCAGTTGACCCACTTTGGTCATTTCGGGCCAGTCGACTCGCTCGAGTCCTTGACGCAGCTCTTCGCAGAAATCCGTGATGCGAAGCATCCACTGCTTCATCTGGCGCCGTTCGACCGGGTGTCCGCCCCGCTCGGACTTGCCTTCGATGACCTCGTCGTTGGCCAGGACCGTGCCCAGAGCCGGACACCAGTTGACGAAGGTTTCGGTGCGATACGCCAGCCCTGCCGCGTACAGCCGGGTGAAGATCCATTGAGTCCACCGATAGTAACTCGGGTCGGCGGTGCTGACCTCGCGGCTCCAGTCGTAGGACAGCCCGCACATCTCCAGTTGTCGCCGGAAATTTTCAATGGCTTCCCGGGTGCTCACCTCGGGAGGTGTGCCCTCTTCGATCGCCCTTTGCTCGGCTGGCAGCCCGAAAGCGTCGTAGCCCATGGGGTGGAGCACGTTGTATCCCTCGGCACGGCGCTTGCGGCTGATGATGTCCGCACCGATGTAGCTGGCTGGGTGACCCACATGCAGGCCCTTTCCCGAAGGATACGGGAACATGGAAAGGGCGTAGAATTTGGGCAGGTCGGTCCGCTGCTCGGCCCGAAAGGTACCTTGCTCCCTCCACCACTGCTGCCATCGCGGCTCGATCGCATTCGGGTTGTATGGCATGACTTTCGCTTTCGATCGGTCACTCCCCGAAGGGGTCCACCAGATTGAGGTCCTGTCCGCGTTCCGGCCCCAGTGACACGGCGGCAACGTCGACGCCGAGGGCCGAGGCGACCTGCCGAAGGTAGCGCTGCGCCCCGTCGGGCAGGTCGTCCCACCGGTCGACCTGATCTGGAAGCTCACCGATTGCATCCACTTCTTCCAGGATCGGGCGCACGCCTCGCAGAAGCTCGGGGTCGTCTGGAAAATGGTCGTACCGGGCCCCATCCAACTCGTAGCCGGTGCAGACCTTCAAGGGACCAAAGCCGGCCAGTACGTCGAGCTTGGTCACCACGATCTGCCGAATGCCGGACACCTGGACGGCGTGCCGCAGCGCCACCAGGTCGAGCCACCCGCAGCGGCGCGGCCGGCCGGTGGTGGCCCCGAACTCTCCGCCGAGCTCGCGCAGGCGGGCTGCTTCATCGGTGGCGAGCTCCGATGGGAAGGGACCCGAACCGACCCGCGTGGTGTAGGCCTTCAAAATGCCCACCACATTGTGGAGCTGGTGGGGCCCCACTCCGGTGCCCAAAGCAGCGGCGGAGGCCACCGTGTTCGACGAAGTGACGTAGGGGTAGGTGCCGTGGTCGATGTCGAGCAAGATGCCTTGCGCACCTTCGAACAGAATCTTGCCGGAATCCGTGCGGCCCAAAAGGCGTCCCACGTCGGCGGCGTAGGCGCGGATTCGCTCGCCGTGGGCAACGTAGGCTTCGATCGTCTTTTCTGCGGCGTCCGGTCCGAGGGCGGACTCGCCGAGGTGCACCAGTTCCGCGTCGACCCGGGCCACGTTCGCTCGGACTTTGGCGGCCAAGCGGTCGGGCCGGAACAGGTCGTTCACCTTGATGCCGCGCCGGGCGACCTTGTCTTCGTAGCACGGCCCGATGCCCCGTCCGGTGGTGCCGATGGCCTCCCGCCGTTCGCGGGCCCGGTCGAGGGCCGAATGGTACGGCATGATCAGGTGGGCGCCGTTCGACAGAAACAGACGTCCGTCCAGGTCCAGACCCCGGCCCCGGAGCATGTCGACCTCTTCGAGAAACACCCGAGGGTCCACCACCACGCCGTTTCCGATGGCGCAGCGGGTGGATGGATGGAGGATCCCGCTCGGGATCAAGTGCAGGATGGTCTGCTCCCCCTCCACCACCAGCGTATGACCGGCGTTGTTGCCGCCTTGAAAGCGGACCACCCAATCGGCCCGCTGGGCGTACTGGTCGACCACTTTTCCCTTGCCCTCGTCGCCCCACTGGGCGCCGACGACGACCACATTGCCCATGCCGGCCGACCCTAACGCGGCGCGACCGGGTCCGCCACCGGGTTTTGCGCGCTGCGTGATCGCTCGGCCCACCAGCCGAAGAACACCACCCAGGCGACCGTCACCAGGCCCGGCGCCCACAGCAGCCACGGAGCCGCCGTCATGTAGGTGATGCCGCGAGACAACAGGTTGCCCAGGGAGGGCATGGGCGGTCGAACCCCGAGTCCCAGAAACGACAGGCTCGTCTCCAGCAAGATGGCATCGGCCAAGTCGAGGGACGCCGTGACTCGGACGGGCCCGCCGAGGTGCGGGATCACGTGCCGAACGGCGACGCGGAATTCGGACAGGCCCAGGCCCCGGGCGGCTTCGACCCAAGGCTCTTCCCGCAACTGCGCCGCCCGAGCCCGTACGACCCGGGCCATGGTCACCCAACCCAAAAGCCCGAACAACACGACGATCCGCGCAAGGTCGCTTGCGGAGCCCGGCGATAATCCGAAAGCCGATGGCTCGACCGACGCGAAGAGCAACAGCAGCGGGAGCTTGGGAATGGCCTGCACCGCCTCGGCGGCCCGGCCGAACACGGCATCGAAGGTCCCGCCGCGGTAGCCCGCGACCAGCCCCAGGGTCAGACCGAGCACCGAGCTGACTGCCGTCGCCGCCGCGGCCACCGACACGGATACGACGGTACCCAGCAACAGGCGCCCAAATACGTCGCGGCCCTGTTCGTCGGTTCCGAGCCAGTACTCGGCGCCAGGTGGAGATAACCGAGCTCGAGGGTCCATCGTGTACGGGTCGGACGACAGCGCTCCAGCGACGACAACAAAAATGACAACAGCCAGCCCGACGACGGTCCGCGGTATCCTCACGGCCCCTGCCCCCAGCGCACCCTTGGGTCGATCCACTGAACCAACCCGTCGGCCAGGGCGCCGGCGGCGAAGGTCGTGAAGGCGTAGACCACGAACACCGTGACCGCGGTCAGGGCGTCGTCGCTCAGAATGCTTTCGTAGATCAGTCGGCCCATGCCCGGGTACGAGAACACGGTCTCGAGCACCACGGCGCCCGAGAACACCGTCGGCACCGACTGGGCCACCAGCGCTACCAGCGGAATCGCCGACGCCGGCAGAATGTGCACGAGCCACAGGCGGGCCCGAGGCACGCCGCGAGCGCGGGCGGCGAACACGTGCTCTTCGGCGGCGACGCGGATGGCTTCGTCCCGGACGAACCGCGCCCATCGGGACGCCAAGAAGACCACCAGCACACCGGCGGGGGGCCCGACCCGGGACAGCCACCCGACCTCCGGGCCGGGGGCCACCGGAAACGCGCCGAGCTTCACGGCGCCGAGCCACAGCACCAGCAGTCCCAGCCAATGCTGGGGAAGGGCCGACCCCACCCTCAGGCCCCATGCGATCCAGGTACCGGTCCGACCGGTCCGGGCGGCGAAGGCACCGAGGAGCAAAGCGACCCCGGCGGCCGCGGCGATGGCCGGTCCGCACAGGCCCACGGACGCGGCCAGCCGGCCGGGTAGGATTTCGGTCAGCGGCCGACGATATACCCAAGAGAATCCCAGGTCGCCTCGAAGCAGCCCTTCGCCGGGCCAGGGCTGGCAGCCCTCCGCCTGCCGGCCGAGCCACCAGCAGCGGTACCGGGTCCAGGAATCCAGATCCCGTCCGCGCAGCCGGTCGACCCGCTCTGGGTCCTCCGCGTCGAGCACCGCTTCCTCGGACCGGCCGGGCATGGCGCCGAGGAGCCCGAACAACAGCAGCGAAAGAATCAGCGACAGCCCCAGTCCGAGCAGCAGCCGGCGGACGATCCACACGAGAGCCCTCTGCGAAGGGAGGCCGGGTCGGTCAAGTCTGCCCTCCTCGAACGTCAGGGCCCGCTCGAACTCGGCGCGTACGGGGCGCTTGCGCCCGGCTCGGTCCGGGCACCATCCGGCTCGGCCCGGATCGGAACCGGCGCCAAGCGCACCCCTTCCGGCTCGGCCGAACGAAGGCTCCACCACAGGCCAAAGCCCAAAAGCCCCAGGGCCGCACCGGCCCACCACAGCCACCGTCCACCCCGCAGGGCGTGCGCGGGCAGCAACCCGAGCCCCATCGGCCGTCGCGGGACGACGGGGGACGGGGACGGTGCGGTCGAGCCCTGCGCCAAAGCCGGGGAGGCTTCCGCGCCCTCCCGGCGGTCTCGGCCGTGCAACAGGCTGTGGCCGGTCAGGTCCGACTTGGGTTCGAGCGAGCGCGATCGGTCCAAGCGGCGAAAGGCGGCGCCGTCCACCGCGGCCCAAAAACGTCGAGATTCGGCTTCGAGTTCCTGGGCTTCCCGCAAGCGCTGCTCCCGGCAAGTGGCTTCCAGATAGGCGCTCCAGCTGCGCACCGGGTCCACGCCGCGCCGCTGGAGGAAGCCCTCCAGGGCCTGGGCCAGACGACCGGCATCGGAAAAGCGAAGGGCCCGATCCTTGGCCAGACAGCGGGCCAAGATGTCGTCGAGCTCTGCCGGGACGTCCGCCCGCGCCCGGCTGGGACGGGGCAGTCGAACCGCCTTGACCCGCGCCAAGGTCTCGACCGGGTTCGGGGTGCGAAAGGCGCGAATGCCGGTCAAAAGCTCGTACAGGACCACACCCAAGGAGAACACGTCACTTCGGGCGTCCAGTGGAGACCCGTCGGCCTGCTCCGGCGACATGTACGAGAACTTGCCCCGGATCACGCCGGTCTGGGTCTCCGGCTCCACGGCCGACTGCAGGCGGGCCACGCCAAAATCCAGGACCTTGACCCGGCCGTTCCAGTCGACCCGCAGGTTCCCCGGGCTCACGTCCCGGTGCACCACGTGCAAGCGCTGTCCGGCACCGTCCACCGCCCGGTGGGCTGCTGCCAGCCCCGCCGCCGCCTGGGCGCCGAGGGCCGCCACCAACTCGGGGGGCAGGCGGATCGGACTGCCGAGAAAGCTCTCGGCGTCCCGGCCCCCCAAGTACTCCATGACCAAGAAGCGCCGATCGCCCACGCTTGCGGTGTCGACCAGCCGAACCACGTTGGGGTGTCGGATCTGGGCTGCGATCCGAACCTCCCGCTCGAAAAGGCGGGTTCGGACTGGCTCCTGGGACACGGTCCCGCGCATCAGCTTCAGGGCGAGCCAGCGGCTTTCGGGGTGAGCCAGGGGCCGGGCCCGGTAGATGTCGGCCATTCCGCCCCGGGCCAAAAGTCGGGTCAACCCGTAGCCGGCCACGGTGGCCAGAGGCTGATCCTTCAATGCGGAGGCGGTCGCCATCTCCAGTGCTCCGCGGTCGCGGTGACCGGCGTGGTCGTCCCCGTGGGTCGCCACCCCTCCAGGTCGACCGGTTTGAGGCTGGCCGTGTCCCGAAACAGCAGTGGGATCGCCGGCAGATCCCGCCGGAACCGTTCTGCCACCCGCTGAAGCTGGTCCACCCACGCTGTCGATGTCTTCGCAGATTCTGCGGCCTCGAGCCATCGGTTCACTTCCGGATCGGCGTATCCGGAGAAGTTTTGGCGACCCGTCTCGTGCAGGACCGATCGGGCGTCCCAGTCCGGTCGGGTTCGCCAAGCGAACACCACCACCTCCCCGTGGACTCTGCGCTCCATGCGATCGAAGAGCGTCCGAAAAGGGAGGGCCCGTTGGCGGACCTGGAACCCCAGGCCCTGCAGGGCCTCGCCGAGGACGGCAGCGGCGGCCTCGGCGGCAGGGCTGCCCGCTGCGAACTGCAGCTCCAGCTGCCTGGGATCTCCGCCTTCGAACGGGACCTCTTTCGCCCAGTCGCCGGGACCCTCGGCCCGGTGGGCGGGAT
>DAPKRQ010000168.1:0-10119 GCA_031800475.1 Myxococcales bacterium LLY-WYZ-16_1 | reverse complement strand
TTCGGGGGCTGCGCTGTCGGCATCGGGGTGCCGGCTCGTGGCTTTGGGTGGGTTGCGTCGGGGGGCTCGAGGGCCGCCGCGCGGGTACGGCGCTCTCGGGGCGCCCGGCTCCGAAAGGCCGTGGGCCCGCCTCGGCTGGGGGCCCTGGTACCGTCCGCTTCGAAAGACCTCGGTGCTGCCCCAGAGCCCCGCGCATCGACCCTCGAGCCCCCCGCCGCTCCGTCGCCGCGCCGGCACCGGCGCGTGCCGCCTCGACGCTCGGCGGCTGCGTTTTTCGTTGCGCTCACGGCCGGCGCCGGGTGTCGAAGCGCGCCGGTCGCACCGCGGGTCCCACCTCCCAGGCTTCAGACTGCCGGTTGCACCGCGGGTCCCGCCTCCCAGGCTTCAGACCGCCGAGTGCACGGTGGGCCGCGGGTCGAGGCCGCGGGTCGAGGTCGCAGGCTCGAGAAGGCTCGGGTCGAGCGGAGGCGGAAAGTAGCGGTGCGTCGGGGGAGCCGGTGGGGGTTGAGGGGGACTCTGGGGCAGCACCCGCGGTCTTTCGGAGTGAGGCCTTTCGGGGTCCCCAGTGAGGCGGGCCCACGGTCTTTTGAAACGCGGCGCCTCGCAGGCGCCGTGCCCCCGACGCCCCCGCCGGTGCCCCCGGTTGCACCGCGGGTCCCACCTCCCAGGCTTCAGACCGCCGAGTGCACGGCGGGCTGCGGGTCGAACCACCCAGGCTTCAGACCGCCGAATGCACGGTGAGCCGCGGGTCCCGCCTCCCAGGCTTCAGACCGCCGGTTGCACCGCGGGTTCCGCCTCCCAGGCTTCAGACCGCCGGTCGCACCGCGGGTCCCACCTCCCAGGTTGCAGACCGCCGAGTGCACGGTGGGCCGCGGGTCGAGCGCCCTGACCGAAAAGGCTCGGGTCGAGCGGAGGCGGGGGAAAAGCACGTTCAGCTTTGCAGGTGGCTCGCGTGGGTGGCGGCCAGGGCGCCGAGGCGCTCGGGGGCGGTGGAGAGCACGTCGTGAGCGCACCCGGGAACCACGCGGGGGGAGAAAGGGGTCAGGATTCGGCGGAACTTGGTGTCGTGCTCCCCGACCACGACCTGCGCGGTCCCGTCGTTCACACGGGCGGACAGCAAGGCACCCAGGTCTGGCATCTCGCCGAGACCCAAGCGCACCATGGCGGCCGCCAGGTCTGGGGTGCGGTGCCGGTCGCGCCCGGGCGGGGATCGGGTGCGGCCGGCGAAAAGGGGCTGGCGGTCCCAGTCCTCGAAGAACCGGGCGGCACCGAGGCGCACGAGGCGCTCGGCCCGTTGTCGGTCTTGGGCCCGTCGGGCCGTGCGCTCGGCCTCGTGTCGCAGGCCCGGATGGACGCCCACCAAGGTGGCGCCCCGCCACAGACTCGGGTGGCGGGCCCACGCAGCCAGGGCCAGCCGGGCGCCCCAGGAGTACGCCACCACGTACGGGCCCGATGCCCCCGGTTCCTCGTTCGGCGCTCGGGCGTCGCAAAGGCTCGGGTCTTGGGGAGCCGGCCTGCCCGAGGCGTCCGCTCCGGCGCCCACTTCCGGGTCTTTCGAAAGGCCTGTCGCCGCCGAGGGGCCCGGGAGGGCGGCCACGGCCTCGGCCAGGGCGTCCGCGGCAAGGTCGAAGTTCAGGGGAAGGGGAGTGCCCCCGTGCCCGAACAGATCCCCCGCCCAAAGCGTCGAACCCGCCGGCACGGGCAGTGCCGCAAAGACCTCCCGGCTCTGCCCCCACCCGTGCAGCCCGACCCAAACACCGGTTCCCTCTCCGGAAACCGGTTGAAGATGGAGGTGCGAAGGCCGCTTGGAGGTTTGTTCGGACACCGGTGTCGGCCACACTGTCTACCATGACCACCGAGGTTCGAGGGGCGAGCCTTCACCGGCTTCGCAAAGCCGCCGTGCGGGCCCGCTACCAAGCGCGTCACACCTCTTTGGCGGTGGGGCTCGGCCTCACCATGCGGGCCATCTACCGCACCCTATTGCCCGGGGCGGTGGCACCCCCGGACACCAAAGCGGCCCGGGAGTTGGTGCGGCGGTTCCGCGAGCTGCTCCGCCAGGACCTCGAGAACGTGGAAGCCGGCTACTACCCCGAGCGCCTCCTGTTTCAGTTTCCGTACTGGCAGTACCTGCAGCGCATGCCGGAGGACTTGGCAGACCTGCCCAAGTTGGCCCGCAGAAAGCGGGTCAACGCATACCGGGACCTGCCCGAGGGCGTGGATTCCGACCGATACCCCCGCTACTACCTTCGAAACTTTCACTGGCAGACCGACGGTTGGCTTTCGCGGCGCTCGGCCCGGCTGTACGACTTGCAGGTCGAGATGCTGTTCGGCGGCACGGCCGACATCATGCGCCGCATGGGCATTCCTGCGGTGATTCGCCACCTGCAGGGAGTGAAGGCCCCCCGCATCCTGGACGTGGGTTGCGGCACCGGCCGCTTCTTGCTCCAGCTGGCGCAGGCGCTGCCCGTGGCCCGCTTTACCGGGCTGGACCTGAGTCGCCCCTACCTCCGCGAAGCGGCCCACGTCTTGGAAGACGTGTCGGATCTGAGTCTGGTGGCCGACAACGCCGAAGCCATGCCCTTCCGGGACCGGGCCTTCGATGTGGTGACCTCCGTGTTCATGTTCCACGAGCTCCCCCGGGCGGTCCGGCGCCAGGTCGGGCGCGAAGCTTTTCGGGTGCTGGAGCCGGGCGGGTTGTTCATGGTCACCGATTCGGCCCAGCTTTCGGACAGCCCCGACCTCGAGGTCCCGCTCATGAATTTCGCCGAGGTCTACCACGAGCCCTTCTACCGGGAGTACGTCCGAGACGACTTGGCCACCTGGCTCGCCGAGGTGGGCTTCGAGGTGCAGTCGTCCACCCCCCATTCGGTGTCGAAGGTGGTGGTGGCGCGAAAGCCCGAGTGAATCCGCGGCGCCAATCACCGGGCACGCCCCGCTTTTCTTGAGATGGCTGGCCCGGCGTGCCATGCCAGCCCCATGCGAATCTTGTTCCTGGGGCTCTTTGCCCTCAGCGCATGCACCCCGTCGTCGTCCGGTGCACCCGGAGAATCGGCGAAAGGCGCCTCCGAGTCCGCCGCTTCCAACCGGGACGCGGCCAGCGAAGGCCGGCTGCCGGACGACGAGGTGGTCGCGACCTTGGAAGACCGGAAGATCACCTACGGAGAGCTGGCGGAAGCCGCCCAGTCCGAGCTCGACAAGGCACGGACCGAGTACCTCCAAAAGGTCCATTCCATCGAGCGCCAAAAGCTCGACGAGATGATCGTCCAGCACCTGATCGAGAAGAAGGCCGAGTCCGAGGGTATGCAGCCCGGAGAGTACATGCGCTCGTTGTCCAAAGGCGCGAAGCAGCCCACCGAAGAGGAAATCGAGTCGTTCTACCAGGAGCGGGTGGCCAAGAGCGGACAGAAGCTCGAAGACGTGCGTACGCGGATCGTCCAGTATCTGAGCAGCCAGTCCCAGCGCTCCGTGGTGCAAAAGAAGCTCGCGTCGCTCAAGGAAGACGCGAGCGTGAAGACCAGCCTTCCCCCACCGGACCTGCCCAAGGCATCCTTCGAACTCGAAGGGCGTCCGTTCAAGGGACCCAAGGACGCGAAGGTCACGGTGGTGGAGTTTTCGGACTTTCAGTGCCCATACTGCAGCCGGGCTGTGCCCGCGGTGGAACGGCTGGTGAAGGAATTTCCGGAAGACGTGAAGGTATACTTCCTCCACTTCCCGCTGAGCTTCCACGAGCAGGCCATGCCCGCCGCCATGGCCGCCGAGTGCGCCCATCGCCAGGGCGAGTTCTGGCCGATGCACGACAAGCTGTTCGAGAATCAACGGGCCTTGGGCGACGACAAATACGCTGCATGGGCCGAAGAGATCGGCCTCGACAAAGACGCTTTCGCGTCCTGCATGGACGATGCGGCGGTCAAAAAGCGGGTTCAACGGGACATGGCCATGGGCCGGCAGGCCGGAGTCTCAGGCACGCCGACGTTCTACGTGAACGGGGTCAAGTCGCCGTCCGGGCCCCCGAGCCCAAACGACATTCGGCCCCTATTGTGAGTCCAGCTGCGGCCGGTCGGCGGTGGGCGTGTCGGGCGGGCCGAAGGTGTCCGTGAACAGGCGCTCGACCGCCGCCTTTCCCGCAGCATTCAGGTAGCGGGTGCCCGTCCCGGTGAAGCGGGCCTTGCGGATCCGGGGCGGCGCCACCACCACCCATTCCCGATCTTCCCACCGCATCCACTTCTCCTGGCTTTGGTCGAAGACGTGGATGGTCTTCATGAAGTGCTTGGCAAGTTCGGCGGCCCAGCCGGTTCCTCCGCTGACGGTGCCGTCCGGGAGCAGGACCCCGACCACGAAGACCTCTCCGGCGGTGGCCACCTGGTGCCAGATGGTGCCGAGAAGCTCCTCGAAACCTTCCCGGCGGGGAAATCGGCGTCCGAGCTGGGACTCGACGTAGGCTTGACCGACCAGACCTTGCTGCAGGTCCTCGTCCGACAGTTCCACCACGCCGCGCCTGCGGTAAACCCGCCGGCCGGGGAAGGAGAAGTGGACCTCGGTGAGTCCCCAGGTCTCGGCGCACGCGCCGAAGGTCTCTTCGGCTCCGGCTGCCCCACCCGAAAGCAATGTGTACGCCCGCCGCGGCAGGGCCCGCGGCGTGGCTTCGGGACGCACCAAACCCACGTCCTCCGGCTTCAGGTCCAGGTCGTCGGGGTGCGCCAGGTTGAGCCCATCGCGTTTGATCACCCGAAGCAGCACCCGGTCTTGGCGCGGTACCAGTGCCACCGCGTGTCGGCACAGGGGTTCGAAATCGGTCACCGGGCTCGGCCACGGCTCGTTGGGCTGCCACGGCCGAAAGGTCCGGGCGGTCATCCAGACCGGCGCCTGGTGCCGCTGGGCCAGGGTCCGCAGACCTCCCAGCTCGGCCGCCCGCACGACCGTCCAACCCTCCCAGTCGAAGCCGTCCACCAGCAACAGCGACCGGTGCCGGTCCGCCACCGAGCCCAGCCAGGCCTCCATCCAGTGGATGTCGAGGTCTTCGTTCTCGGGTCGGGTGAACGGTCGCAGGCGGGCGAAGATTTCCTCGCGGGGCGTCGAGATCCCACGGCGCTGCAAAAGGGCGTCGTACCAGCCGTAGAGCTCTTCGTCGCTCATGGGCTTGGCCAGGTGGAACACGGTGTCTCCCCGGAGCAGCGCGTCGATGCCGAGCTGCACCAAGAAGGCCGTGCGACCCACTCCGGCCCGGGCGAGCCCGAGACACAATTCGCCCGGTCTCGGCTCGAAGCCCAGTTCTTCAGGGGGGAGGGGGGTCACGGGATGGTGGAAAAAGGGCCTACTTCTTGGCCTCTTCCTTTTCCTGGTGCTTGGCGATCAGCTCCTCTTCCACATTGCTGGGGCAAAGGGCGTACTTGGTGAACTCCATCGTGAATTCCGCTTTGCCCTGGGTCGCCGACCGCAAAGTGGTGGCGTAACCAAACATCTCGGCCAGCGGCACCTCGGCCTCGGTCCGGGTGATTCCAGCGTCTTCGCTCGAACCGATCACGATGCCTCGCCGCTGCATGATCGTGGTCAGCACGTTACCAGCGTGGTCGGAGGGGCCTTCGACCTCGACCTTCATGATCGGCTCCATGATGCGAGGCTTGGCCTTGGCGTAGACTTCTCGAAACGCGCCACGAGCGGCCTCCTGGAACGCGATGTCCGACGAGTCGACCGGGTGATACTGGCCGTCGACCAGCTCGACCCGCATGTTCACCACTGGGACGCCGATCAATCGGCCCTTATCGAGTTGCGACTTGAAGCCCTTTTCGACTGAAGGGATGAACTGCTTCGGAATGGCACCGCCCACGATCTTGTCGACGAATTCGAAGTCCGCCTCTTCCGTCGGCGAAACACGGCCCACCACCCGTCCGAACTGACCGGACCCACCAGTCTGCTTTTTGTGGGTGTATGCAAAGTCCGCCGGTTGGGTGATCGTCTCACGATACGCAACCTGCGGGGGCGAGGTTTCGACCTTGACGCCGTACTCGCGATCCATGCGCGTGATGTAGACGTCGAGCTGAAGCTCTCCCATGCCCTGAATCACGGTCTCTCCCGACTCGGGATCGACGCCGGCTCGAAAGGTCGGGTCCTCCTTCGTGAACCGGTTCAGAGCCTTCGAAAGGTTCTGCTCCGACTTGCTGTCCTTCGGCTTGATCGACAGCGAGATCACCGGCTCCGGCACGAACATGGAGCTCATCGCGTACTTGACGTTGCCGTCGGTGAAGGTATCGCCCGAAGCGCAGTCGAGGCCGAAGATCGCCACGATGTCGCCGGCCTGGGTGTCCTCGATGTCTTCCATGTCGCTGGCGTGCATGCGCACCAGCCGGGCGATCTTGGTCTTTTTGTTGGTTCGCTGGTTGAATACGAACTCGTCGCGCTTGAGCTTGCCTTGGTAGACCCGCATGTAGGTCAGCTGACCGTAGCGGCCGTCTTCGAGCTTGAACGCCAACCCGACGAAGGGCTTTTCTGGATCGGCCGGAAGCACGACCGTGTCGCCTTCGGTGCCGTCTTTGGCCAGCTCGATGGCCGTGTTCTCCACCTGGGTCGGGTCCGGCAGGTAGTAGATCACGCCGTCCAGCAGCTCCTGCACGCCCTTGTTCTTGTAGGCGGAACCGAGGAAGACGGGAGTGAGCTCGAGGGACAAGGTGCCCTTACGGACCGCGTCCCGAACCATTTCGGGTGTGACCTTGTCTTCGAGGACCGCCTCCATCAATTCTTCCGAAAACATGGACACCGAATCCAAGAGCTTTTCCCGGTATTCTTGGGCTTTGTCCATGTGCTCCGCGGGGATCTCGTCCCGGCGAACCTGCATGCCGTTCGGGCCCTCGAAGTAGACGGCCTTCATCTCCACCAAGTCGATGACCCCGTCGTGCTTGTCCTCGAGCCCGATCGGTACCTGCATCATCACCGCGTTGTGGTTCAACTTGTCGACCAGCGTTTGGGCGGCCCGGAAGGGGTCGGCGCCCGTCCGGTCGCACTTGTTGATGAAGCACAGCCTCGGCACGTTGTAGCGCCGCATCTGGCGGTCGACCGTGAAAGACTGGCTTTGCACGCCCGCCACCGAATCGAGCACCAGGATCGCACCGTCGAGCACCCGCAACGAGCGCTCCACCTCCACCGTGAAGTCCACGTGGCCCGGGGTGTCGATGATGTTCACGTGTTGCTTTTTCCACGTGCAGTGGGTGGAGGCGGAGGCGATGGTGATGCCGCGCTCCCGCTCCAACTCCATCGAGTCCATCTTCGCCCCGACGCCGTCCTTGCCCCTCACCTCGTGAATGGCGTGGACTCGGTTCGTGTAGAACAGGATGCGCTCGGTGAGCGTGGTCTTGCCGCTGTCGATGTGGGCCGAGATTCCGATGTTTCGAATCGTGGAGAGGTCTTTGATCACGGGGACGCTCCGACGCCGGCCTACTGACGCAAGTCTGCCCGATTGTAAAGGGCTTCCGGCCCGACAGCGGCCCGGCACACTCCGGGGCAATCCCTGACCGGGCGACGAAGTCTGGCCGGGCTCGTCGCGCCGGGGTCGTTCCGCCGGATCCCGGGGCCTGCTAGCCTCCAGGCCGTGGTGCTTGCAGACGGCGGCAGCCTGGACGAAACCGTGGACGGCACCGCGGCGGGCGCCACGGGCGAGGGCAGCGCGCCGGAAGGGTTCGGGGGGCGCCTGGTGTTGGTTCACCCGCGATGGCTCGAGGCCCGGATCGAGATCGGAGATGAAACCCTCGAGATCGGGCGGACCGACGGCCCCCTTCGGATCCCCGTTCCCCATCCCACCTTGTCGCGCCGCCACGTCCGGGTGGATTGGGATCCGCGCCTTCGGACCCACGCCGTCTTGGACCTGGGCTCCAAAAACTCCACCCGGGTGGATGGCCGCCGACTGCTGCGGGGTTGGGAGCCCTTGCAGCCCGGCTCCATCGTGCGCACCGGAGACGTGCTGTGGGTGTACGAGGCTGGGCACGAAGGCACGGTCCGAGCCGGGGTGCAGGCTTCGCGGTCTGCCCTTCCGGGCGAGGCGCTCGCCATGCTGCGGCTTCGGGCCGAGGTGGCCCGGGCCGCCCGCGACACTTCGGCGGTCCTGATCACCGGCGAGACCGGCACCGGCAAGGAATGGGTCGCCCGGGAGATCCACCGGGCGAGCGGCCGGCCGGGCGAGTGGGTGCCGGTCAACGCGGCGGCCCTGAGCGATCGGCTGATGGAGAGCCAGCTGTTCGGTCACGCGAAGGGGGCCTTCACGGGAGCGATTTCGGACCAGCCCGGGCTGTTCGGCGCCGCGGCCGGCGGAACCCTGTTCCTGGATGAGATCGGAGAGCTGCCCTTGGAGCTTCAGCCGAAGCTCCTGCGGGCCATCCAGGAGCGCGAAATCCTGCCAGTGGGCAGCACCAAGCCGGTGCCGGTGGACGTGCGCGTGGTGGCGGCGACCCACCGGGACCTGGAGGCTCGGGTGCGGGAAGGGAAGTTTCGGCAGGACCTTCTGGCTCGCCTTTCGTTGTGGCGGATTCACGTGCCCGCCCTGCGACAGCGAAAGGCCGACTTGTTCGCTTGGTTCGAACGTCTGCAGGCTCGCTGGTTCCGGGACCGAGGGATCGGCGAAGGCCCGTTGACCCGGTTCCATCCGCACGCCGCCGAGGCGCTCTTGCAGTTCGATTGGCCCGACAACCTGCGCGGCTTGGATCGACTGGTCCATGCGCTGGAACCCTCGGCCGAGCCCGTGCGCAGTCACCAGCTGCCCGACTGGCTCCGGACCGGAGGAGACTCGGCGTGAGCGAGCGGTTCCTGTCCATTCGAACGAAAGAACGTCACGTCCGACATCGGCTGCCTGCCTTGGGGTCCATCATGCTGGCCGGTGGAGACCTGGCGCACCCGGACGGCGATGGGCCGCAGCTCGAGGTCGTGGTGGCCGACACGGTCTCGGTTCGAGGTTTGGCCGACGGGTCCCCGATCCTTGGGCCGGCAGGGGCACCGGTCCCGGCCGGTGAGCTGGTCGAGCTGCCCGAAGGCGTTTGGGCCCGACTCGGGGAGGCGGAGGTGGCGTGGACCCAGGCTTCGGGTGGCGGGCCGGCAGGCCGGATCTACGGGGCCGGATGGCTGGATCCGGGACGGGATGCCCACCCGCTCCCCGTCGGGCCGGATTCGACCCGGTGCCGGCTCGAGCTCACCACCGATGACGGCACGGCCTTGGCCCAAAGACTGGCGTCTGTCGGCGTGTGGTTGGCCTGGGCGGACGAGCGACACGTGGTGGCCGCGGTGGTCTCTGCCGAGCCGCTGGCCCAGCTTTCTGCCCGATTGAAGCCCCTGCTGGGCGGAGACGCCCGCTGGTTGGGCGACGACGAGTCCGAGGAGGAAGGACCGGGCTCGGTCGAGGTGGAAGAGGATACGTCGCCCGGGCAAGATCCGCCGGTGCTCTCGCTCCGGGAAGAGCTGGAGTCTTTGGAACGCCGCCGCATCGGGGACGCGCTCGAGTCCCATCGGACCCAGACCGAAGCGGCCAAGGCCCTCGGCATTCCCCTTCGCACCTTCTTGAATCGGATGGATGCGCTCGGCATCCCGCGGGCCCGAAAATCCAAACGCAAGGATTGAGGCTGTCAGCGGGCCTCCTCGGCCGACGCCGCTTCGACGGGGCTCGGGTCGGCGCGGCCGGGTGAAGAGGCCGCGGCGGAGTTCAGTGTCAGGTTCCAGTCGCTTTGGTCCCACGTGACGGTCACGACCTTTCTCAGGCCGCCGTCCCCAACAAGCTCGAGCCGGCGGGAGCCGGCGATCGGAAGCTCCAGCGGCGTGCGGCCCAGGAAGTCTCCGCTTTCGGCATCTCGCACCTCCGCGTCGGTGGGTTGGCTCGCCACCCGGACCCACCGTCGCTCGACTTCCGGCTGGGTCGGCGCGGCCGGCGGCGACGGAGGTGCCGCGGTTTCGGGCTCGGGAGGGTTCTGTCCGGGGGGCCAGCGGGTGGCGGCGGCCGTGGCGAGCATGGCGGCCGCGGCGCTGACGGCGCCGATCAGCACCAGACGCCGGTTTCGCGCCCCCGAATCCGGTCTCGACTGCCACTGCTGCACCACCGGGGCAGGACGGGGGAACCGCAAGGACCGCAGGGGCCGGGGGACCGACGGAGGG
>DAPKRQ010000167.1:0-32996 GCA_031800475.1 Myxococcales bacterium LLY-WYZ-16_1 | reverse complement strand
GCGTCGAGCACCCGGCCCACCATGGCGTCGCTCAGCACCTGGCGGTCGGTACGTCCCTCGGGCACCACCAAGTCGCCGGGACTGACTCCCCGGGGCTCGGCGAAGGGGGCCAGGATGGCCTCGCTGTCGTGAAAGCCGATGACCTCGGCCTTCAGATCGGGTGCACCATGGCGTCCGGGAATCCGCACGATGGCTCCGGTCTGGGTCGACGGCAGCCGCGCCTCGAGGCTGCTGCCGTTGACCCGGGACAACACACCCCCAACCCGCGGACGTTCCTGCTGCAGGGCTTTGGCGCAGGCGGCGATCGCCAGGCTCATGCCGAGTCTCCCGAAGCCTTGGGTGCGGCGTCGAAGCCCAACGCCTCCGAAATCGTTTCGCGGATGCGCTCGAGGCGCGGAGTGATCCGGGCGTCGACCGTCGCGTCTCCCCGGCGCAGCAAAAAGTCCCCAGGTGCCAGCCCCTCGTCCTCTTCCACCTGGATCCCGGCGATCTGCAAGGTCTCCTGCAGGGCCGTCAGGTGGTCCCGCACGGTCTCGGCCCCGTCCGGTCCACAGGCGATCGTCAGGGGCTCCATGCCTTCCAGCTCCTCGGCGGAGGCCGTCAAGGACGACGCGATCGATTCTGCGTCCTCGGTCAACCGGCGCCGGAGCACGTGCTCGGCCACCAGGATCCCGAGCCGGACGGCGTCCCGGTCGCTGTCGAGCTCCGCCCGATCCAGACCGCTGCGCATGGCACGGACCACGCCGTCCATCTCCTTTTGGAGCTTCTCGATGGTGCGCTGGTGCTTCGCCTCCGCTTCTTCGCGACCCTTGGCCCGACCCTCCTTTTCGGCCAGCTCTCGCACCGCCTCCATCTCTGCTTCCACGTCCACCGGGGGCACTTCCGGTTCGGACGCGGTGCGGGCCTCGTCGTGGCGGGCTTCGTTGCTGACGTCGGGCAGGTCCAAGGTCTCGATGGCGGTGGGGGCGATCCGGTCCGCTGGAAACCAGGCCACCGCCCGCTCCTCGTGGGCGTGGAACGGGACTTGGCTCCAGTTTCGTGCCTTAGACATAGGCGTCTTCTCCTCCCTTCGAGATCTCGATCTCGCCCTTTTCCATCAGCGCCAGGGCGGCCTTCACGATCTCTCCTTGGGCGGCCTCCACTTCGCTCAGCCGGACCGGGCCCTTGTTCTCCAGGTCCTCTTCGATCATTTCGGTGGCTCGCTTCGACAGGTTGGAGTAGAAGTGCGCCTTCAAATCGTCGTCCACGGCCTTGAGGGCCATGACCAGTGTGTCTCGCTCCACTTCCTGCAGCAGGGTCTGGATGCCCCGGCCGTCCACGTTGACCAGGTCGTCGAAGACGAACATCAAGCTGCGGACCTCTTCGGCCAGCACCGCGTCGGCTTCTTCCAGCTCGCCCATCAGGGTCTGCTCGCGAGACTTTTCGAGCTGATTCATGATCTCGGCGACCATGTTGATCCCCCCGACCTTGCGAGACAGGCCCTTGCCCATGCTCTGGATCTCGGTGATCAGCGCTTCTTCCACCAGCTCCACCACGTCCGGGCTCACCGTATCCAGTTTGGCCATCCGCCGCAGAACGTCGGATTGCAGATTCTCGGGGAGTAGGTTCAGAACTTCGGCGCCGCGCTCGGGCGGAAGGTGGGCCAGGATCAGCGCCATGGTCTGCGGATGCTCCTTCCGGATCAGGCCCGAGATGGTCTGGGCGTCCACGTCGGCCAACGTGTCCACGAGTCCGCTGTCGTCGTCGAGGAACTCCTTGGCCTTTTGGGCGCCCAGGTTTCGGGCGGCGAGCTGACTCACGAACTCGTGGCCACCCCGCAACTCCGGATTGCCGCTTTCGAGCTCTTGGATGAAATCTTGCAAAATCGCGTCCACCTGCATGGCGTTCAGCTGTCCCACCGATTTCGAAGCCATGGAGAGGAGCTTGATCTCCCGACGCGACAAGGACTTGAACGCCTCCGAGGCGGTCGCTTCGTTCATGTGCAAAAAGATGACGGCGGCCTTTTCGGCCCCGGTGAGTGAGGAACGTCCCATCGTTCAGCCTCCGTGGTTCTCTTGCGTGGGCGCCAGCCAGCCCTTTAGGACTTCGATGGTGGCCTTCACATTGCTTCCGGCCAGTTCACGCACTTGATCCTTCAAGTGGATCGGATGCTCTTGGTCGCCGTCGGCCTGCTTGGCCAGCTCTTCCTGCTGTGCTCGAATGCGGGCTTCTTCTTCCCGTTCCTTTTTGATTCGGCGCCGCTCCGTCGCGAAGATCGTGCCCCCTACCAAGAGTCCCATCAGGGCCATGGCCCCCAAAATCGGGACCCAGGAAGGCATCATGGAGGCCTGGACCTGGGCCGTGGTCCCCGGACCGGTCTCGGGTTCGGTGAAGGGGGCGAACACCACCTGGAGCTGGTCGCCCCGCTCCGGGTCGAATCCGACGGCCTTCTTGATCACTTCGGCAATGGCTTCTTCCGACAGCGCGGGGCTCGCCAGGTCCAGCCCGTCGTTATCTTCTGTCGTCGGGTCATCCTCGGTCGAATCCGAGTCTGGCTTGGCCCCCTTTCGATCCACCAAAACCGCGATCGACAGGCGCTGCACCTCTCCGATGGATCGCTGGGTCCGGCGCACGATCTTCGGGACGGCGTAGTCGGTCTCGACGGTCTTGCGGTCCGAATTGCTCCGGCTTCCGGGGTTGTTGCCCCCGTTCCCCTCGGGCCGCTGGGGTAGGTTTCCCGGCGTGCCCGCCAGGCCTCCTCGGGCCGCCCGTTCTTGCGAAGTCGTCTCCTCCAGAGTTCGTTCGGAACGAAGGGTGCGGTTATCCGGATCGAAATCCTCCGAGGTCTCCTCGACCCGGCTCAGGTCGAGGTCGGCGTTCACCCGGCTCACGACCCGCCCGATACCGGCCACCGGCTCGAGCAGCTCCACGATTCTTCGCTCCATGTGGCGCTCGAATTCCTGAGTCAGGCCGAGGGCCCGGGACGTGGCGCCCAAGCCATCCGAGTCCGGCGGGGGACCCAGCAAGCGACCACTGCCGTCCAAGAGTGCGACCTTGGAGGCGGGCAGGTTCTCGACCGAGCTCGAGACCAGATGGAGGATGCCTTGGGACTGCTTGCTCCCGAGCACCCGCCCCGGCCGAAGGCGCACGTAGACCGAAGCGGAAGGCTCGGTCCGGTTGCGCGTGAACAGGGAGTTGTCTGGGATGGCCAGGTGCACCCGGGCCGACTCCACCTCGGGCATCTGGGAGATGGTCCGGGCGAGTTCCCCTTGCAGAGCCCGCCGGTAGTTCACCTTCTGGGTGAAGTCGGTCATCATCAGATCGCTTCGATCGAACAACTCGAACCCAACGCCCCCACCCCGCGGCAGGCCCTCGGAGGCCATCGACAGCCGAAGGCTCGCCACCCGGGAGCGCGGGACCTCGATCGTGGTCCCGTCGGAACCGATCCGGTGTGGGACATCGTCCTGCTCGAGACGCTCCGCGATGGCCTGGGCGTCGCCAGGGTCCAGTCGGGTGTACAGCGGCGCCATGTCCAGGTTTTCGGGCCCCATTAGCAGGTACCCGGCTCCGACCACCAGCACGGTCAGGCCCGTGACCACGGCGGCTCGGGCGATGGGGGTTGCGGCCTGCCACCAGGCACGGACGCGTTCCAAAGCATTCATCTTTCAGTCCCTCTTTCCGCTCGGCTCGTCCTCAGAACTGAAGGCTCATCATTTCGCGGTACGCCTCGACGGCCTTGTTCCGGACCTGGGTCAGAAATCGAAAGGAAAGATCGGCCCGAGTCATGGCGATCATGGCGGTGTGGAGGCCGCCCCTTCCGAGCACTGCGTCGGTGCCCTTTTGGTCCGCGTCTTCCATGGCGTTTCGGACACTTTCGAAGGCGTCCTGGAACAGATGGTCCGAGTCCGGCGAAGCGTTGGTCTCGCTGGCATTGACGCCACCTTGGACCGGTCCCGCGACATCAGCGCGGTTTTGAAGCTGCAGCTGGAGCGCCTCCATCAGCCCATCCTCCCGATACCGAGCACGCGGTCGGTCATCTGCTTGAATCCACTCAAAATGTTGAGATTGGCTTGGTAACTGCGCATGGTGGTAATCATGTTGACCATCTCTTCAACCGTATTGATGTTCGGATAAGCGACGTAGCCGTTTGGATCCGCGTCGGGATGATTCGGCTGATATACCATCTTGGGCGGTGCATCGTCTTCGACCACCTCGACGACTTCGACCGTACGGAGTTTGTCGAGCTCCGACTCGAAGGCGAAGGGGTCTCCCACTTCGGCGTCGCTCAGCAGCACGTCACGGCGCTTGAACACGGTACCGTCGGCCGATCGGGTGGTCTGTGCGTTGGCCAGGTTGGTCGACGCCACGTCGAGTCGCTGGCGCTGGACGGACAGGGCGCGACCGGCCGCGTTCAGTGCATCGTAGATCGAGCTCATCAGCGGCCTCCCTCGTCGATGGCGTATCGGTTGAGCGCGAAGTGTCGGTTCAGGAGCTCGAGTGTCGTGTCGTATTTGATCTTGTTGCTCGCCATTGCGGTGATCTCACGGTCAAGGTCCACGCGGTTTCCGTCGAGACCGGGTTCGACGTCGTAGACCTCGTGCGCCATCGGCTCCCCGGGGAGCGGTCCGAAGTGCGCCCGGTGATTCAGTTCGGCCTCGAGGGTTTGGTCGAACTCGAGGTCGGTGGGCACGAACCCGGGAGTGTCGGCGTTGGCCACGTTGGACTGCAGGAGGCTGGCCCGCCGGGACGACAGGTCCAGCGCGCGCTCCAGCCATGGGGTGATCGATTCGACAGGCAACATCAGTGGAGTCCTTTCTCGAGATTGGGTGAAATCGTCAGGTGGAAGAAGGTTAGACGCTGCTCGAGCGTCGGTTCGAGCTTCCCGAGGCGTTCGCCGAGACCCGAGACCACCACGATGCGCGGGATGTGGTGATGGCCCAGCCGGCCGTGAAGCCGCGCCGTATCCAGGTCTTCGAGTAGCGCCGCCAGGTCCAGTTGCCGATCCATCGACCACCAGTGCACGTGATGGAGTGCCCAGGTTCCGCGGGCCTCCGAACAGGCTTCGCCATCCTTCCCCAGGGCCCCTAACAAGGACGTAACGTCTCGTTCATGATGAACCGACCGCAGCGGTAGCTCGGCTCGGCGACTGAGGACGTGAAGGCGTTGGACCACGTGGTCGGCGTCAAAGGGGTCTGCGCGCACCAAGACCGGTGAGTCCGACAGAGCGATGCCGCGCAAGGCGGGCTCGAGCTCCGCCAATAGCGGCCGGCGGGCGACAGCGAGCACGCTGCCATTGACCTCCAACTTCAGTCCCTTTGCTTTCGTTTGAATCATCGGGATCCCTCCGAGGGTTTGCGGCGGTTCGCAGCCGCGGAAAGAGTTTCGACGAGTGGAGTGGCTTCGTACTCCGGGGGGAGCCCCATCCGTCGCGCATGCCACTTCATTCGTTCGGAAGGCCAGTCGGGGCCGAACCGCCGGAGCACCGCCGACCACAAGGGCTCGACCAGACGGCGATTTCCGGTGCGCAAAGCTTCCGAAAGCCGCTCTACGATCGGTCCTTCGGATGGAATTTGCGGCTCGAACGGAACCTCGAGGGCTGCGATCAATGCGCGGGTTGCTCCCACTGCATCGCCGCGAGCCCCGAGGGCTCGGCTTTCGAGCCACAGCTTTTGGAAGGTCGGATCTCCGTTGGGGACCGAGGCGCTGCGCGAGTGGTCGAGGGAACGATCTGGACGGCCGAGGTGGAGTTCCAACTCGGCCCGACCGAGGGCAACGCTCCATCGGCGCGGCGAATCGGGATGCTCGTCCTCGAGATAGGACAGGACCAGGTCGGCCCGATAGTCGTCTCCGCCGCCCAGATAGCTCGCGAGAAGAGCGTGGGCCACGTCCTCCCGGAGCGGTTCGGGGGGAGGTTCGGCCATCAGGCGTCCGAGCACGTTCTGCGCCTTCTCGGGAAGGCCGATCTCCAGATGGGACAGGCCGATCTGCAGCCGAGAGGCGGGGTCGAGGGGGATGTGCTCCTTCAGCCGCTCTTCGTAGAGGCGCACCAGATCCAGGTGCTGGCCATGGCGGACCATGCGCGCGATCGCTGCCGTCAGTACTTGGTCCCGAAGCGCATGCGCGAAGCGCTGGGCGCCGAGCAGTGGGGGCAGCAAGGCGTCGAGCTCCACCACCAGGGAGACCGCCCGCTGAGCTGAGCCACTGTCGAGGTGGAGCTTCGCCAGCATGAACGTGGCTTCTCGCCGCTCCGACGGACAGGCGGGGCGCCGGACCGATTGGCGCAGGGTTCGTTCGAGCTTTTCGAGGGAATCTGTACCGAGAAGGACGCTCCGCAGCCGCAGATGGGCGATGATGCAGGGGTTCCATCCGGAGGCCTTCGCCAATCGGAAGCGGGCGCGCTCTTCGTTCCCGCGACGCATCGACAGGTCCATCAGGCGAATGCGAGCCAACTGGGCGGTGCGTCGATCGTTGCCTTTGACAGCGAACCCGTACAGCCGCTCTGCGGTATCGAGCCGATCGAGGCCCAGCGCCACCTCTGCGGCGAAAGCGAACATCGCCCCCGACCGCTCTTCGGGCCGTTCCATGCGCTTTCGGGTCTCGAGCGCGATTTCGATCGAGCGCTCCGGATTGCCGTCGGACAGGGCAGCGAGGAAGGACACCACTGCCGCCGCGAAGCGAAGGGACTCGGGCGCGGACGGAAGGATCCCGCCGACCAGGATCGCCACGTCGTCATGATGTCCTTGGACCTGGGCCAAGTTGGCCAAGGAAGCAGCTTGGTGCGGTCGTGCGCTGGGAAGCCGAAACGCCGCTTGCGAGGTCAGCGCCACCTCGGCCTCCGGGTGATATCCGGTGCGCAGCAGGACTTCCCCGGCGATCTGAGTCACCCACGCGAAGGCGCGGGGGGCGTCGCGCCAAGGATGGCGGGGGTCGAAGTTGAACGCCCAGCGCTCGAATGGAGCCAGATCTTGGCCGGATCGCAGGGCGTCCAGGGCCAGGGCGGCCGCCAGATGGTCGGCGCAGCGCGGATTCTGCACGTCGCCGAACCGTTCTTCGACGTGCTCTGCCGGCCGGTCCCAGCCCAGGCGCGTCGAGGCTGCGCGGGCCGGACAGGGGGAGTCGCCAGGCTCCGGCGGTACCGGAACCGGAAGGGGCGGCGGATCCACCAAGCCGGGCAGCCGGCCGGACAGAGCCGACTTGGACGGAATGTCGTCGAGCGTCGCAGGCTTCGCTCGAATGGCCCACGCATGGCGCACGCGGTTCGCCCGCAGTCGAACCGATTCGCTCGACAGATCGAGCATCATCCGAAGCTCGCCGTCCACGTGGCTCTTGCGTCGCACGCCGACCACGTGGGCGCCGAGCTGGGCCCGCAGGGTGTCCAGGGTGTCGAGGGGAGGTCGGGTGATCGTCAAGGATGCGACCCGGTCCCCTCGGAGGTGTTTCAACTCGAGACGGGTTCGCCGGGGTGCCCGAAGGACGAGGACCTGCTCGGTGATCGAGGGCCCTTCGCTTGGCGCCGAGACCGTCAGCGCCAGTGCCAGGAGTGGGGTCGCGGTGACCACGACCTGCCTTCTATCAAGTGCGATGCCAAAGATCGGAACGCTCCGATCGTTGGCCTTTTGACTGGATCGAAACGGGTCGGGGAGGGGGCTGTCGAAAGTCTGGCTATGATCCGTGTCGAGTCGGCGTCGATCGTCAATTCGGTGGCAGACTCGAAGTCGGAGCTCAGCGTTCGAACTTCTTGAGTTTCTCGATCAGCGTCGTGCGCTTCATGCCCAGCTTCTTGGCAGCCTGGCTCTTGTTGTCGCCGCACACCTGAAGGGCCTTTTCGATCTTGGCCTTTTCGAAAGCGCGGACCGCTTCCTGCAGCGAGAAGCCTTCTTCGATGAGGTCTTCGTCCGAGTCCACCGCCATCTCGAAGGACGGCGGTAGGCTCCGGGGGGCCGCCTGCTGATTCTTGAGAATGCGCGCGGGAAGCTGCTCGGGTTCGATCAAGGTTCCCGGTGGATGCATGATCGCGGTCCGTTCCACCAAGTTCTCGAGTTCGCGCACGTTTCCGGGCCAGTCGTAGCGCCGCAGCGCATCGACGGCCGCGGGGGAAAAGAGGGGCCCGGTGACCTCCAGCCTTTCCGCCACCCGGTCGCAGAAATGGTCCAGCAGGAGCGGAACGTCCTCGCTTCGATCTCTGAGAGGCGGGATGGTCAGGCTGACTACGTTGAGCCGGAAGTACAGGTCTTCCCTGAATCGTCCTTCCTTCACCTCACTCTCCAGGTCCCGGTTGGTGGCGGCCAGGAACCGTACGTCAGCTTTGTGGAAGGTGCTGCCTCCCACGGGCGCGTAGGAACGTTCCTGGATCAGGTGAAGCAGCTTCGCTTGCAGCTCCGGCTTCAGTTCACCGGCCTCGTCCAAAAACAGGGTCCCCCCGTTGGCCTGTTCCACCCGGCCAGACTGACCCACCGCGCCGGTGTACGCTCCCCGAACGTGCCCGAATAGCTCGTTTTCGAGAAGGGATTCGGGGATGGCGGCGCAGTTGAGCTCCACGAAGGGGCCGTCGGCCCGTTTCGAGGCCCGGCAGATCTCCCTCGCCACGGCGCTCTTTCCGGTTCCGGTCTCACCCTCGATCAAGACGGTGGCGTTGGATTGAGCCACGCGGTGAAGCGTCTGCAGGAACGGCTCGAGCCACTGGGCCGACCCCACCAGTCGCGAGTCGGAGGCCAGGGGCCGGATCGGCTGCCGCTGACGGATCGCGGCCTGAATCGCGGCCTGTAGCTCATCTATGCTCACCGGCTTTTCGAGAAAGTCGGCGGCCCCGCGCTTCATGGCCTCCACCGCCACCGAGACCGACCCGTACCCGGTCAGCATGATGAACGGCGGGGGCGGACGCATGGCGCTGGCAACCTTGAGCACGTCCAGGCCGTCCTTCTCGGGCATGTGGAGGTCGCACACAACCGCGTCGAAACTCTCTTTGCCGAGCAGATCGATGGCCTCGTGGCCTCCCTCGATGGGGCGAGCGGCCATGCCGGTGCGATTCAGACCTCGAGCGATGAAGCGACGGAGATACTCGTCGTCGTCGATGACCAGGACGTGGGCGCGCTCGGACGCGCCGTTCGACTGCTGCTTTGCCATTCGTCCGGGCTCCGCTCTTACCGCCCTCGGGTGTCTCGGGGCAATCCAGTGACCGGCTCTTTTCGGTGCACGAGCATCTGACAGCTCCATCGCTGCTGAATCGTTTCGGACCGTTGCCGAAGAACAGAAGCCGGAATTTCACGGAGGCGGACCCGGGTCCGTCGACCGGTTGACAGACGGCCATGGCTTCGACAGTCGAGAATCCGACGGAACGGGGTCCTTGCGTCAATTCTAGACGCCCCACGGGCCCACTCCTCGGTGGCACGGTCGATGCTTGTGGCCTGAAGCGGCGACCGTGCCGCTGCAGGAGACCCAGATGCCCAAAGACGAGCGTTCCAACCCCGACACCGACAAAAAATCGATGATGGTGCCCATTTTGCTGGCGACGAACGTCCTGTCGCTCGGCGGGGGCATTGCGCTGTTCTTCTTCGCCTCCGGCAGCGGGGCGGAGCCCGTCGCGACCGAGGAGCCTGTGGATGGGCCCAAACAGACGAAGTGGGCGCCCACCGTCGACGTCGGTAACTTCACCATCAACCTCGCCAACCCGGGCACCAGCCGCTACCTGAAAGCGGTCGTCAAGGCGTCCGTCAGCTCCGAACAGACCAAGGTCGAGGTGGAAAAGCGCAACGCCCAGCTTCGGGACGTGATCATCTCCTATCTGTCCAGTTTGCAGCTCGAGGAGACCCAGGGCGCGAGGGCCAAGGAAGACATTCGAGAGAACCTCAGAAAGCGGATCAACAATCTGCTCCGGACCGGAGAAGCGACCGACATCTTCTTCACGGAGTTCGTGACCCAATGAGTGGGATGGAGAACGTACTGAGCCAGAGCGAGGTCAACGCTCTGATCAATTCGGTGCGGAACAACGAAGAACGGGACCAGGCTCGCGAGGATGCTCAGCAGGATCCGCAAGTCCCTCGGTCGTACGATCTGACCAGCAACGACCGGATCATCCGCGGGCGCATGCCGACTCTGGACATCCTGAACCAGCGGTTGGCTCGGCTGATGCGGATCTCGTTCTTCAATCTGTTTCGCAAGTCGGTCGACGTGCACCACGACGCCACCCACCTGATGAAGTACTCGGAGTTCATCTCTTCGGTGTCGGTACCGGCCTGCCTGAACGTGTTTCGAATGCCTCCATTGCGCAACACGTGCCTCGTCGCCGTGGATTCGGCGCTGATGTTCGGTCTGGTCGACTACGTTTTCGGAGGCGTTGGCGCGTGGTATCGGGTCGAGGGCCGGGACTACAGCAGCATCGAGCTTCGGCTCATCCAGCAGGTGGTGTCCATGGTCTTGGCCGACCTCGGAAACGCCTGGGAGCCGGTCATTCAGATCCGGCCCGAATACATCCGGACCGAGGTGAACCCGCAGTTTGCGGCCATCGCCGCGCCCACCGACGTGACGGTTCTGATCGTGTTCGAGGTCGAGCTCGAAGCCACGACCCGCGGCAAGATCTCGCTGCTGATTCCGTACGGGGTGATCGAGCCCATCCGGCCTTTGCTGTCGTCGGCGCTGCAGACCGAAAGAAACCGAGAAGAGAACCACTGGCGCACGACGATCGAGCGGACGCTCAGCGATCTCGAAGTCGATGTGCGCGCCGGCCTGGGCAACTGCACCCTCAGCGTGCGGGACCTGATGGCGCTGAACGAAGGGGACGTCCTGCGGCTCGATGCCGATGCCAAGCAGCCCCTGACCATCACTGTCGAAGGGGTCGGGAAGGCCGAAGGGTATCCGGTCACCAGCCGCGGCTCGGTGGCGGTGAAGTTGACCTCCGAGATCGGGGCCGACACCCCCAACGATCCGATGAACCGATGGAGAACGGGAAATGAGTGAACAGAGCATGGAAGAAGTTCAAGACGACGACGGCAAGGTGGAAGGCCTCGAGCGCATCCTCGACATTCCCCTGGTCGTTTCGGTCGAGCTGGGGCGAACGTCGATACAGGTCGGAGAGCTGTTGCAGCTCGCTCAAGGCTCGATCGTCGAGCTGACCAAGCTCGCCGGCGAGCCCCTGGACGTGCTGGTGCACGGAAAGCTGGTCGCCCGGGGCGAAGCCGTCGTCATCAACGACCAATTTGGGGTCCGGCTCACGGACATCGTGAGCCCGACGGAACGCATCGCATCGCTGAAGGAGAACGGATCATGAAATGGGCAAATCCTAGAGCCTGGCTCATCGTTGCGGGGTTGAGCGCAACCACGGCTTTGTCGGCCACAGCCCTCGCGGAGGGCTCCGAAGCTCGTCTGATGGCCGCTTTGGAAGAGAAGGTCGGTCGGGTCAACACCCTTCGAAAGACCGAGGCGCCTACGCGGGAGGGCCCCACTTCCTCCAACGCCTTCCGGCTGGCGGGTTTGGCAACCGGTCTCGCCTTGGCCGCCTTCGCCGCGGCTTGGGTGGTCAAGCGTCGCAAGGAATCGGGGCTCGTCGAAGACGGAGGGCCGGATCTGGCCATCAAGGAATCGGTGTGGATCGGCCGGGGACAGCGCCTTCTGTTGGTTTCCGTCCAGGGACAGCCCGTTTTGGTCGGAGCCACCTCCCAGGGAATGTTCGGCTTGGGAAATCTCGCTCCCGCCGGCGGGGCGCCGGAGCCGTCGGAGCCCCTTCCCTTCAAGAGCCCGGAGACGTCGAACAAGCACGACGCATTCAGCCGCTACGTGGAGCGATCCCTCGACGAAACGCCCCGGACCGAACGAGAGCAAAAGCGTCGATTGCTCAGCCGCCTCAACGCCCTCTGATCGCGCCCTTCTTCCAAAAGGAGTCAGGCCATGGAATCCGTCATCGAGCAGCTCAGCACCGGGACGCCACTGCGCATCCTGGTGCTTCTGACCCTACTCACCTTTCTTCCGGGGCTGCTCCTGTCGATGACCGCATTTTTGCGGATCATCATCGTCATGGGATTCCTGCGAAGCGCCATCGGTTTGGCGCAGATGCCGCCAAACCAAGTCTTGATCGGTTTGTCGCTGTTCCTGACCTGGTTCGTCATGGGGGACGTGGTCCAGGAGTCCTTGGACCGAGCGGTCATCCCCTATTCGCAGGGACAGATCGAGGAAATCGAGCTCGGAAACCGTGCGGTGCAGCCTTTCCGTCGGTTCATGCTCGAGGAGACGCGGCAGAAGGATCTGGCCTTGATGGCCAATTTGGCGGAACTCGAGGAAATGGAAGGGCCCGAAGACGTGCCCTTGCGGGTCCTGGTGCCGGCCTTCATCGCCAGCGAGCTCAGAGTGGCGTTTTCCATCGGCTTTCTTCTTTTCGTGCCCTTCTTGGTCATCGACCTCGCCACTGCGGCTCTATTGAATGCGCTGGGGATGATCATGCTGCCTCCCACCGCCATATCATTGCCGTTCAAGATCCTGGTCTTTGTGCTGGCCGACGGTTGGTCACTGCTGGTGGCGGCGTTGACCCGCACCTTCGGAGGTTGACGTGAACCAAGACGTGGCCATTTCGCTGCTCAGCTACGCTTTGACAACCGGAGCTACCGTGATGGCTCCGATTCTGCTCACGGGAATGCTGATCGGCATCAGCGTCGGTGCGCTTCAGGCTGCCACCCAGGTCAACGAGCCCACGTTGACATTCGTGCCGAAGGTCATTGGAGTAGGGGTTGTCATCGCATGGCTGTTCCCTTGGGGCGTAGACCGCATGGTCTTGGTGGTACGCACCATGATCGAAGGCTTTTCCCAGGTGGTCCAGTGAACCTGATTGCTCAGGCTCCGGAAGCGGTGTTTTTCACCTTTCTCCGCTTCAGCGGCTTTTTCGTCACTGCGCCCTTTCCCGGTTTCGCCGTGCCGGCCCCGGCGAAAGTGGTCTTAGGCGGGGTCCTGGCCCTTTGCCTGGCCGAGGTCCCCGACGCTCCGGTGTACGGCTGGCACACCGCTGCCTTCGACGTGCTGCTCGGTCTCGCCGCGGGGTTCGCTCTTCGGTTGGTCGTCGAGGCCTTCGCATTCGGTGGGGAGGCGGCCGGAACCCAGATGGGGCTGGCGTCGCTGGGCTTTTTCAACCCGATGCGAACCTCCCAGATGACGGTTCTCGGCAGCGGCTTCACGTTCATCGCCTTGGGCTTGTTTGCTGCGGGCGAAGGACCGTCGCGGCTGCTGTTGTTCTTGGGACGGTTTGTGGAACTGGTGCCTGTGGCAAGGACCGATCTTTCGGTCGACTCCTACGCTCTGGCTGCTCGGGTCGGGGCCGAGATGTTCGAGCTGGGCGTCCGAGTGGCGGCGCCGATGATTGCTGCGATCTTTTGTTCGCAGCTGGTCTTGGGCGTCCTCGCCCGGGCCGTTCCCACATTGAACCTGTTGATCGAGGGGCCGTCGTTGAACCTATCCGCCGGCGTGGCGGGCATGATCGCCTCACTGTACAGCTACGGCCCCATCTTGATGCGTGCCTTTGATGGGCGGGTCGAGGACCTGGCACTGCGCTGGCTGAGGTAAAGCGATGGCCGAGTCGGAGTCCGGCGCCGAACGCACCGAACAACCAACCCCGCAAAGGCGGGAGAAGGCCCGAAAGGAAGGGCAGGTCCCGTTTTCACAAGAAGCGGGGATCGCAGCAGGGCTCGCCATGTTCGCCCTGTCGCTCGTGTGGATCCTGCCTCGTTCGGCTCGGATGGGGGTTCGGTATTTCGAAGATGCGTGGCTTCACGATCTCGATGCTCCCTTGTCTGCGAGCTCGGCGGCCGACGTGGTGGAGGGTGCCGCTTGGTTTCTGTTGGGCGCAGTGGGCCCGGTGGGAGCGCTGGCTGGGGTGGCGACACTCCTGGTCGGACTGTCGCAGGTGGGCTTTCAATTTCGGTTGGAGAGCTTTGGATTCAAAGGCAATCGTCTCGATCCTCGCAAATGGTTCAAGCGCTTGGCGTCGGCCGAGTTTCCCGTATCGCTGGGTAAGAGCCTCCTCAAGGGCTTGGGTGTCGTGGCCTTGTCCGTTTGGTCCCTGCGAGACGCGCCGGAACGCTTGCGGCTTCTGCCGTTCGGGACGGTAGGTGCGAGCGCAGCCGAGCTGCAGCATTTGGCGGTCACGGTCGTCTGGCGAGTCGCGGGAGCCATGGTGGTGGTGGCTCTGCTAGACGTGCTGTGGACGCGTTACCGCTTCGAAGAAAAGCTCAAGATGACGAAGCAGGAGGTCAAAGACGACCTCAAAGACAGCGACGGCAACCCGCACGTCAAGGCGGCCATGCGTCGTCGTGCCCAAGAGCGAGCCAAGAACCGCCTGGCCGACCAGATTGCCGAGGCCACCGTCGTGGCCGTCAACCCGACTCACTACGCCGTGGCCCTTCGTTATCGCCGAGGCGCCGATGCGTCGCCGGTGGTGGTGGCGAAGGGCGTCGACTTTCGAGCCGCTCGGATCCGCGAGCTGGCCCAGCGGTTCGATGTACCGATAATCGAAGACAAACCTCTGGCCCGCGCCCTGCATGCGCTGGTCGCTGAAGGGAACGCGGTGCCGATCGAGCTGTACAAGCCCGTGGCCAAGCTCTTGGCCATCGTATACCGGCGCCGTCCCGAGGAGTGGAAATCATGAATGTGGAACGACTGGCAGCGATGCCGCGGGTCATGAGCCCGGAGATCGTGGTGGGCGCCGCCTTCCTGGGCGTGGTGGTCCTGCTGATGGTTCCGGTTCCCCCGCCAGCGCTGGACCTGCTCCTGGCCCTGAGCATCGCCCTGTCCGCCATGGTGTTTCTCACGGCCTTGTTCAGCGAGCGGCCCACGGACTTTTCGATCTTCCCGACCTTGCTGCTGGTATCGACGCTGCTGCGGCTGTCGCTCAACATCGCGTCCACCCGCCTCATCCTGCTCCGGGGCCACGAGGGCCCCGACGCGGCCGGTCAGATCATCCTGTCTTTTTCCCAGTTCGTCGTAGGCGGCAACTTGGGAGTCGGGATCATCGTCTTCCTGACCCTGGTCGTGATCAACTTCGTCGTCATCACCAAGGGCGCCGGGCGCATCGCCGAGGTGGCGGCCCGATTCACCTTGGACGCCATGCCCGGCAAACAGATGGCCATCGACGCCGAGCTCAACGCGGGAGCCATAAACGACAGCCAGGCCCGAGAACGCCGGAGCGAGATCGAGACCCAGGCCAACTTCTACGGTGCCATGGACGGTGCCAGCAAATTCGTTCGAGGCGACGCAGTCGCGGGCCTGATCATCACCGGAATCAACCTGATCGGGGGGCTCGCGATCGGGATGAGCCAGCAGTCCCTGACTTTCAACGAAGCTCTGTCGTCCTATTCCATCCTGACCGTCGGCGACGGGCTGGTCTCGCAGATGCCGGCCCTCGTCATTTCTACCGCGGCCGGACTCGCCATATCCCGGGCGTCTGGACGCTCCGAGTTCGGGCGTCAAGTGGCCGAGCAGATGCTGGGGACCCGCAATGTGCTCTTCGTGGCAGCGGGCTTTCTGACCCTCCTCGGGCTGCTGCCGGGGCTTCCGATGTTTCCGTTCTTGGTCATGGCCGGCGCCATGGTGTTCGCAGCAACCCGCAAGCGTCCGGAACCCGCTGAAGCGGAAGAGTCCTCCGAAGAGGACGAGCCAGAAGATGAGGAAGCGCAGCTGGTGGAGGCGCTGCGGGTCGATCCACTGACCCTCGAGGTGGGCTACGGCCTGCTGAACCTGGTCGATGCTGGCCGGGGGGGTGACCTGCCGGACCGGGTCAAGAAGCTCAGAAAGCAACTGGCTCAGGAGTTGGGGTTGATCGTTCCTCCGGTGCGGGTGGTCGACAACCTTCAGCTCGAGTCGGGCAAGTACGCGATCAAGCTGCACGGAACCGCCATCGGCCAGGGAGAGCTGATGCCCGACCGGCACCTGGCCATCGATTCGGTAGGCTCTCAAGAGGTTCCGGGGGGGATCGCAACCAAGGAGCCCGTCTTTGGGCTGGACGCGTTCTGGGTGCCGGAATCGGAACGGGCCACTGCCGAGTCCATGGGCCTGACGGTCGTGGACCCGGCCACGGTGCTCAGCACGCACTTGGCGGAAGCGCTCCGCAGCCACGCCCACCAGTTGCTCGGTCGAGACCAGGTTCACGAACTCCTGGGCTTCGTGCGGCAGGAGGCGCCGAAGCTCGTCGAGGAGCTGGTTCCCGAAAAGCTATCGCTGGGAGATTTGGTCGAGGTGCTGCAACTCATCCTGCGAGAGCGCGTCTCCATTCGAAATCTCCGCGTCATTTTGGAGTCCGTCGCGAACGCGGTCGGCAAGACCAAGGATCTTCGGCAGCTCGCCGAGGTGGCGCGGGCTGCCATCGGGCGCCAGATCTGTGCTTCTCTCGCCGATGATTCGGGCCTGTCCGTGATCGTGCTCGACCGAAATCTCGAGCTGCATCTGCGGAACTGCCTGGGCCCGGAAGGAGATCTGGCCCCCGAACCGTCGGTGTATCAACAGTTGCTGGGTCAAACTGCCGACATCGTCAAACGCGCGACGGAAGGTTCTCAAACCCCCGTTTTGCTGGTGGCCAACGAGCTTCGTCGTCCCCTTCGGGAGCTGACCGAACCCCACTTGCCCGACGTTCCGGTGCTCGCGCTGCGAGAGCTGGACCGACAAGTCGAGCTGCGAATCGTCGGCACGGTTTCTGCTGACGTCTCGAACTGAAACGAGGGTCATCCATGCAGGTTCAAGTCGTCACCGCCGAAAGCCGCCAGAAGGTGCTGGCCGAGGCCAAGAGGAAGCTCGGCCAGGATCCCCTGGTCCTGTCGGTCCGCAGGAAGCGCGGCGAAGGAGGGATTCAGTGGGAAGCCGTGGTGGCGGCGGACCGGGCCGACGAGCTGGCCGACGATCTCACCTTGGCCGAACCGGAAGCCTCCCCCGTCGAGGCCCAAGCTCCCGGGGCCGAGCCCACGGACCTGATCTCGGGCTTGGGTGGCCTGAAGAGCGAACTCGCCCATCTGCGAGTGGCTCTGGCCGCGGGCAAGAACGCTCGCCCAGACGTGCTCGCTTTGGCCCACCGCCTGACCATGCTGGAACGAGAGATCGTGGGCGCGACTTTGGCGGACCGGCAGGTATCGCCCCGATGGAGCCGGCTCATGCGGAGGCTGGAGGCGGCGGGATATGGACGAGCGGATGCGGTGGGCCTGGTCGAGGCGCTCGAGGCAGAAGCTCCACAGGACGACGCCGAGACCCGCAGGGCCCTTCGTACGCTGCTCCTTCGCAACGTGGAGGTGGCCTCGGCCCAGGAGCGCATCTCGCCCCGGCTCGTCGTGTTCTCGGGAGCCGCCGGAGTCGGCAAGACTTCGCTCGCTGCAAAGCTCGCTGCGGATCTTTCGCTGGGCGGCAGTGCCCGACCGGTTCTCGGCGTGCTTCGACCCCGTCCTGGGGCGGGTCGAGAAGTCATGCGCGGATGTGCTCAGACGCTGGGACTCGAGTACGCCGAAGCCCACAACGGTGCCGATCTGGAGCGACTGTGGAATCGCTCCGAAGAGCGCCCGGTCATCCTGGATAGCTCTGCCATCAATCCACAGAATGGAGATTCGATCGAACAGATGGCAGCATTGTTCGAAGCGGTTCCGGAGGCCGAGGTTCATGCGGTGGTTCCCGCGGGTTACGAAGAGGCCGAATTCTGCCGAACCCTGACTTCGTATTCCTGCTTTCCTCGGGTCCGACTGAGCGTGACCCGGTTCGACGAAGCCCCTCGGCCAGGCCGGGTCCTCGCCGCCGCAGCAAAGACCGGAGTACCCGTGGGCTATTTTTCGCTCGGGCCCCGCATTCCCGACGACCTGGCACGCCCAGGACTGGAGGGGCTCGCTTCCTCGGTACTGCGAGCCAGCGAGGCGACGGCGTGACCGCCATGCCGAATCCGGCACCGACCATCGCTCCGCGGCGACCCAAGGTGATCACGGTCGCCAGCGGTAAGGGTGGTGTCGGAAAGACCCAGCTGGCGGTCAATCTGGCCACCGCTTTGGCAGAATCGGGCAAACGGGTTCTGTTGATCGACGCGGACCTGGGTTTGGCCAACGCCAATCTGCTTCTGGGCCTCAGCCCACAAACGCATGCGGGACACCTTCTGGACGGGAGTCGGCCCTTCGAAGATGTGGCCGTCTCATACGAAGGCAGGTTCGACCTGCTCCCGGCCGGATCCGCCCTCGTGCACTTGGCGGAGCTCGAGCTGGAGCAGCAGGTACGCTTGCTGGAGCGCATCGAGCTGCACCAGCGGGACTACGACGTGGTGCTGCTGGACGCCGGAGCCGGCATCGGCGGGAACGTCAGGCTTGCTCTGGCCCTGGCAGACGAAACTCTGGTCGTCATGAGTCCCGAGACTACCTCCCTGACGGATGCGTACGCTTTGGTCAAAATTGGAGGCCGAGCGAAAGATAACGCTCGCTTCCGTATCGTCGTGAACCACGTGGAACTGGCCGAGCAAGCTCGAGAGATGTTCGACTGTCTCGATTCGGCCTGCACGCACTTTTTGTCCATCGGGCTCGAATTTGCCGGATATGTTTACCGCGACGCGGTGGTCGAGAAGGCGCTTCGGGCTCAGAGGCCCTTCGTTCAGTCCTTCCCGACCTCCGCCGCCAGTCGCTGTGTGCAGGCGCTCGCCCGCCGGCTGGTCGAGGAGAATCGTTCGTCCTGAGGAGAAGAACATGCAGAATCTCTTGAAAGCCTACACGCAGCAGAGCTCCCGACAGCCTCGAAACGAGACCGACGAAGCCGTTCGAAAATATGCACCCATCGTCTATCGAGTCGTGCGGCAGGTCGCCGAGCGCATGCCGGCGAGCGTCGACCGGGAGTATCTGTTCAGTGCCGGGATGGTCGGGTTGTTGGACGCCTTGTCCAAGTACGACCAAGATCGCGGGATCGCCTTCGAAGCCTATGCGCGCATTCGCATCAAAGGCGCGGTACTGGACGAGCTGCGCAGCCTGGACCACCTGACCCGCAGTATGCGTCGGCGTTCCCGAACGGTGGCTGATTCTCGCAGCGAGCTCGAAAAGCAGGAAGGAGGGGCGGTCAGCGACGAGGACGTGGCCCACGACCTGGGAATGAGCATCGAAGAGGTTCAAGTCTCCCGGAGCCGGAAGACGCCTCCCGAGGTACTCGATCCGAGCACCCTGGACAGCATGTCCGTGCCCGGATTGTGGCAGCAGTCCGACAGCGCCATCGATTCGATGGAGTGGAACGAGCACGTGAAGAGGCTCTCGGCGGCTCTGGCAGAACTCCCGGAGCGGAATCGACTCGTGATCGGCCTGTACTACGAAGCGGAGCTGACTCTGCAGGAGATCGGTGACGTGCTGGGCGTCACCCAGTCCCGCATCAGCCAAATCCTGCGCAAGACCGTGGAGATTCTTCGAGAGCGCCTGTTGAACGAATCCGCTCAAGGCTGACCGTCCCCGTCCGACCCTAGTCTGCGAAGCTTCGAGGAATCGTAGATGAGCCTTCCCGACAAGAACATTCGAATCCTGTCCGTCGATGACTTCTCCACCATGCGCCGCATCGTGAAGAACATTCTCAAGCAACTGGGGTACACCAACGTGGACGAGGCCGAGAACGGAGCCGCTGCGCTGGAAGCGCTCCGCGACAAGCCTTATGACCTGGTGATCTCCGACTGGAACATGCCGGTGAAGAGCGGCATCGAGCTCCTGAAGGAAGTCCGTTCGGACCCGAACCTCAAGGAGGTGCCCTTCTTGATGGTGACGGCCGAAGCGGAGAAGGACAACGTCGTCGAAGCGATGGATGCTGGTGTCAGCAACTATCTGCTGAAGCCGTTCACGGCCAAGACCCTCGAAGAGAAGATGTCCGGGATCTTCCCCGACTGAGTCGGTTCTCGTACCGGAGAGCAGGAGGATGCCCTGGAAAAGTATGATTCACTCCAAAAGGAGCTTGCGTCCCTCGCCGCCTACATCGATGAGACGCGCCGCACCCTGGGGGGAGTCTCAGAGAAGCTCCCCAGTGCGTCGGACACGCTGAGCGAGGTAACGAAAGCCACGGAGCGGGCCACCCACAACATCCTCGAAATGGTCGAACGCCTGATGGAGCGCGATGCCGAGGCCGAGGCCGATCTGGAAGCGCTGGCTCGGGTGACGGAGCACGAAGCGATCGCGCGACTGCAGCAGCAGACCGCGGAGCGAAGCATGGCTCTCACCGAGGTCATGACCGAGCTTTCGTTTCAAGATCTTACGTGCCAGGCGATCCAAAAGATTTCGAAGCTCATCATCGAGGTGGAACGTCGGATTCTCGGTTTGATCGAAGACGCGGAGCCGGGTTCGGGCGCAAACGCCGAGCCGGGAGAATTCTCTGGGCTGGCTCGACTCGACGAAACCGCCACGGGCCAAAATCGCCAAGACTTCATCGACCAACTCTTGGGCAAAGGCTGAACGGACTTGCTCCGGGAAGACCCGTTCCCGGTCCGGGGGCGGCCCGACGCTGCTTTTTCGCAAACTGGGCGCGCCCACGCCAGGTCTGAGGCCGAGCCCGAAGCGGACCCGTCTGGTGGGGCGGAGAAGTTCAACCGTGGCGGGCCAGCCAGATCCGGGCTGCCGATTCGTCGGTCTGAAGCTGCTCTTTTCGCGAAAGCTCGGCCCTTTGGGCCTCGACCCTTCGCTGGGCCAACAGCTCCACGCTCTTTTCTCGGACACGAGCTAAAACCGCCGCCGATCGGGCTGGCTCGACCCGGGTGCGTTCCAGGCTGTCGATCCGGTCCTTCACGTCGTTCGAACGGTCTCGAATCCGGCGCGCCGCCCGGTCCGCCACCGAGCGCAGGTGCATGTCGTTGGGATCCGTACAGGATCGCTGCGCCGCCTCGAGGGACCGATCCAGGTCATCGAGTTCGCCGAGCAACGCATCTCGAGCCCGGCGGGCGTCGCTGAGGGTCTGCTCGTGGGCGGCCCGCTGGTTCGAGAGGGCGCGCACCACCCGGTTCAGACGGTGGCTGGGCATGCTTGGTCATTCGGCGCGTCGCGGACCGACAAAAGGGGCCGATCGCGAATATCAAAACGACTCAAGTTTCGATTCGATACGTCGATTCCTCGTCGCAGCGAAACGGAGGACCTGTCTTGGCTTACGGAATCTACGTCGCCACCGCCGGAGCGGTGGCTCGCCAAACCCAACTGGACCTGGTGGCCAACAACTTGGCGAATGCCGACACCGCGGGCTACCGCTCCCAGGAGGTCTCGTTCAACGAGGTCCTGCACGATGCGACCGAGGCGCCCCACCGCCACATGGTGGCCGTCGGCGAGAACTGGGTCAGCATGGAGCCGGGCCCCCTGGTGGCCACCCAAAACCCGCGAGACCTGGCCATCGAAGGGTCAGGCTTCTTCAGCGTCTCCGACGGGGGATTTCAGACTCTGACGCGAAGCCTGACCGCCCAGGTCGGTCCCGATGGCCGGCTGGTCGATGCCGAAGGACGCACCCTCTTGGGACAGAGCGGACCGATCTTCGTGGACCGGCTGGCCGAGTTCCACGTCGACGAGGGCGGGCAGGTGGTCCAGGACGGTCGGCCCATCGACCGGCTGCGCGTGGTGGACGTTTCCGATCCGCGAGGCCTGGTCCCGCTCGGGGGCGGGGGCTACCAGACCAGCCCCGAGTCCGGCACGGCGTTCCGCACCGACGCCAAGGTGGTGCAGGGCGCCCTCGAAGGGTCCAACGTTCGACCGCTGGACAGCATGATCCAACTGATCCAACTGCAGCGGGACTACCAGTCCTTGTCCCGCGCCATCACCGCCTATCGCCAAGCCGACGAGGAGCTGATCCGCGCTTCCCGCGGCTGAGGCATACCGACGAGGAGATCCGCACATGAGTCGCGCTCTGTACACCGCCGCCACTGGGATGCACGCCCAGCAGCTCAAGATCGACGTCATTGCCAACAACCTTTCGAACGTGAACACCGATGGCTTCAAACGAAGCCGCGCGGAGTTCCAGGACCTGATCTACCAAAACCTCCGAACGGCCGGTGCCGCCACGGGCGTCGACCTCACGGCTCCGGTCGGGGTCCAGGTCGGGCTGGGAGTGCGTCCTGCCGCCACCGCGCGCAACTTCGAGCAGGGCGACATGAAGTCCACGTCCAATGCACTGGATGTGGCCATCGAGGGCAGCGGAATGTTCCAGGTACAGCTACCCAGTTCAGAGACCGTCTTCACGCGCAACGGCTCTTTCAAGGTCGACCCCGAAGGTCGTCTGGTCACCAACGACGGGTACCCGCTGGAGCCCTCGATCGTGATTCCCCGGGACGCCGTCGAAGTCACCATCGGCCTCGATGGGGTGGTGACCGCCCGCATGGACGAATCTGGCGAGAACATGGTCGAGCTGGGCCAGATCACCTTGGCCGACGCGGTCAACGAAGGTGGCTTCGAGTCCATCGGCCGAAACCTGTTTCGCTTTGTGGGTGGTTCCGACGCCCTCCGGGTCGGCGTGCCCGGCAGCGAGGGCTTCGGCAATCTGGCCCAAGGATTTCTCGAGGCGTCCAACGTGAAGGTGGTCGAGGAGATGATCGCCATGATCAGCGGCCAGCGTGCCTACGAGGCGAACTCGAAGGTGATCCAGACTGCCGACCAGATGATGGAAGAGACCAACCGGCTGCGCTGAAGGAGCTTTCGATGATCCCGACCTTGTTGTGTACCCTGGCCATCGCCGCATCCCATTCCACGCCTCAGGCTGCCGTGGCCGCTTTGCCGGGGGTGGAGGTGGCGCCCTCGCTGCTTCGCGGCGTCGATCGGTTGCCGCGACCCGGCCCTGGCGTCGCCTACGTGGCCGAACGGTCCGGACGGCGAGGTCGGGATGTTCGTATCTTCGCGTACCGGGGCCGGCGTCCGGTGGCGGCGGTGACGGTGCCCCTGCCGCGGACCGCGGTGCACACCTTCTGGGTCCCGAGTCGGGAGCTTCCGCCCGGGGAACCGATCCGGGCGGCCGATCTGACCCGAGCCGAGCTGCGGCTCGCCGGACCGGTCGGACCTTTTGCGGTGGACCCGTCCCAGCTCGTGGGTCGGGTGCCTCGTCGAACGCTGGTGGCCGGAAAGCCGGTGCGTACCGCTTCGCTGGTCTCGCCGCCGGTGGTCCACCGAGGCCGGCCGACCCACATGTTCGTGCGTCGGGGCAGCCTGGTGGTCGAGGCCATGGGCCAGGCCCTCGAGTCGGGAGCGGAAGGCGACGTGGTGCGCGTGCTGAATCAGCGGTCCAGCCGGGTGGTATTTGCCACCGTCACCGGTCCGAACGAAGTGGAGGTCCGTCGATGAAGACGTGGAACATGATCGGGGTGACTGCAGTTTTGGGAATCGGCTGCGCCAGCGTTTCGCACATCGAGACCTACGAGCCGAAACGGCGGGACTACGAGCCTCCGGCGGGCCAGGACCGAGAGCCTCCCGAACGCTCGATCGGATCGCTGTGGTCCGATCGCCAGCAGGCCGCGACCCTGTTCACCGACGTCAAGGCCTACGGACCCAACGACGTGGTGACGGTGCGCATCGAAGAGCAGGCGAGAGCCCGCCGAGACACCCGGACCCAGCTGGACCGGGACGCTTCGTTCCAGTTCGGCGCGGACGCCGCCGGAAAGCTCGCGGAAGCAGGGATCGCTTCCGATCGACTCTTGGAAGGGGCGAGCAGCACCGAGTTCGACAGCTTCGGCCAGACCGGGCGGACCGAAGACGTTCGCTTCACCGTAGCCGCCACCGTGACGCAGGTTCTACCGAATGGAAATCTCTTCCTGGAGGGGCACCGGGTGGTGCTGGTGAACGACGAAGAGCACCATTTTTACGTCAGCGGCGTCGCCCGACCCGAGGACATTCGTCGAGACAACTCGATCGCGTCGTTTCAGCTGGCCGACGCCGAGATCGAGTTCACCGGCCTGGGCGTGCTCAGCGAGCAGCAGAAGCCCGGTTGGTTGACCCGCTTCTTCCAGATCATCAGCCCGCTTTGACGAGGACTTTGCCATGCGCATTTCGATCATCACCACCGTCGCCTTCGTCGCCCTGGCAGTTTCGTCGGCCGCCGACGCCCGAGCTGCTCGGATCAAGGATCTGACCACCGTCCGCGGGGTCCGCTCGAACCCGCTGATCGGCTACGGCCTGGTGGTGGGCCTGAGTGGCACCGGGGACACGCGCCGGTCCCAATTCACCCAACAGTCTCTCGCGAACCTCCTGCGCCGACTCGGGCTGAACCTGAACGATGCCCGCCTCGACGCGCGAAACACCGCAGCGGTCATGGTCACGGCCGAGATCCCGCCCTTCACCGAGTCCGGCGAAGAGGTCGACGTGGTCGTCAGCGCCCTGGGAGATGCCCGGTCCCTGACGTCGGGTACGCTGCTGATGACGCCCCTGAAGGGGGCCGACGGCAATACCTATGCCGTGGCCCAGGGCCAGCTGGTCGTGGGCGGATATGAAGTCGATGCCCCCTTCGCCTCCGTTCGAAAGAACTTCCCGACCTCAGCCCGGATCCCCGGCGGCGCCACCATCGAACGGGCGGTTCCCGCCACTTTCGTCGAAGACGGCAAGGTCCTGCTGACCCTGAACGAGGCGGATTTCACGACCGCCGGTCGCATGGTGGACGCGATCGAAGCCGAGGTGGGGCAGGGTGTGGCCAATGCCATCTCGCCCGGGCAGATCGAGCTCACGCTGCCGGAGGAGGCGGCGGACAACCCGGTCTCGTTCCTCGCCCGGGTCGAGGCCTTGGATGTCACGCCGGATGCTCCAGCCCGGGTGGTGTTCAACGAACGGTCCGGCACGGTGGTGGTCGGGGGCAACGTGACCTTGGGGCCGGCGGCCGTGGCCCACGGCAACCTCAATGTGGCCGTCATCACCCAATTCGGCGTCAGTCAGCCGGGGCCCTTCGCCCGGCGCGGCCAGACGGTGGTGGTGCCGAACACGTCGGTGGCCGTCGATGAAGAAGAGCAAGAGATGGTCACCGTGCCGGCCACGACGACGGTCGACGAGCTGGTCCAGGCATTGAACGCGCTCGGCGCATCTCCCCGGGACCTGATGGCGATCCTCGAGGCGCTTCGAGCAGCCGGGTCCCTGAAGGCCGAGCTGCAAATCCTGTGAAAAGAGGTATCTCATGAACTCAGCGGTATCTGGCGTTCCCTTCGAGACACGGCACGCAGCCTCGAGCGACCCGGACCCCCAGCCCGAAAACCGTGCCCTGCGGGATGCGGCGGCGCAGCTCGAGGCGGTGTTCTTGCAGTCGCTGTTCGACGAGATGGCGAAGACGGTCGAGACCTCCGATCTCTTCCCCGAGGCGCCCGGACGCGAAATGTACCGGCAGTGGTTTCGCAAAGAGGTGGCCCAGGACTTCGCGAAGGCCGGTGGGGTGGGGCTGTCGGACATGATCCATGCCCAGCTGGCCGATGCTCCGGACCCGATGGGACGGGTCCGAGACCTGCAGCACCGCCTGCAGCCAAAGTCGGTCCCGAAGGGCGCAGATGGGGCCGGTGCCCTCGGGCCCTCGGCTTTGGGTCTTCCGCCCCCTTCGGGCGGGCCCCGTCGAGGAGGACCGCCGGCGGCAGGTCCGGTCACGTCGGCCTTCGGGCCACGGATGCATCCCGTCACCGGTCGGGCGGACCACCACAACGGCGTCGACGTGGCGGTGCCGGTGGGATCCCCGGTCCGAAGCCCGTTCTCGGGGACCGTGGTGGAGGTCGGGGAGGACCCGAACCTGGGCGTCTTCGTCAAAGTGGAACACGCGGGCGGCTACCGGTCCCTGTTCGCCCACTTGTCGGAGGCTCGGGTGCAGGTGGGAGCCTGGGTATCGGGGGGCCAACAGGTGGCCGAAAGCGGCAACACGGGCCGCTCGACCGGTCCCCACCTGCACTATGGGCTCTACCGGAACGGCGAGCCTGTGGATCCCCGCCAACTCATTCACGGCCTGTCAGAATCACGTCGCTGATGGAAGGTTCGTCGGGCTTCGACCGCGGGCTTTCGCCGGACCCGCGACGCCTTGCCCAAAAAAATGACATTCGGTCGTCAAGTTCCCGACGGCCCCGCCGATAGGCTCATCAAAGCAGGCGCATGCGCCCCGCTTCGAGGAGCAACATCGTGACGACCATCAAAGATCCCAGCCTTCGCGCCGTCGCCACCGACGGCCCTCGACCCGTCACCCGGAGCCGCCGCGTGGCGAAAGCCCTGGAGTTCCACCGAGAAACGACGGAGTCCCGACGTCTCTACGAGAGAACCCGTCTCGCCGTGGAATCGGAGCGTTCCGAAAAGATCCGGTCTCTGAAAGAGGCGGTCAAGAATGGGACATACGCGCCGAACCTCTCCATCGTCGCGGAAAGACTGCTCGGAGACCTGAAACAGCTCTGAGGTCGCCGCGACGACGGGAGTCGTCGTGTCGAACGAGAACGTACCGAACTGGAACCAACTGCTGGCGGATGAGACCCAGCTCCTTCGGGAACTGGCCAGCGCCGCCGCCCGCACCCGAGCCGCCGCTCTCCGGACCTCGGACCTGACCGATCTGGTGGAGGCGCAGACCTCGCTGTGCGAGCAGCTCGAGGCCTTTCGCGCCCGGCGGGACCGGGTGCTGCGGGCCAAAGGCTATCCCCCGCGCGACTTTCTGATCGCGGTCTTGGACGATACCCCGCGAAGTCTCCACGCCGACGTGAGCGGCAGATTCGCCGACTTCGTCGCCGCCGCCGAGGCGGCGCAGGACGAGATTCGCATCAATCGAGAGTTCTTCAGCGTCGCCCTGGCCTCGCTCGAAGAGGTCTTGGACCCGGACACCACCCCCACCTACGGAACCGAGGCGAGACAGGACCGCGAGCCCGTGGTCGTGTCCTACACCGCCTGAGATCCGGACAAGGAGCAAACCATGGTCTCGAGCATCTTTCACATCGGTCAGAGCGGTCTGAGAGCTGGGCGTACGGGCGTGCGCGTGGCGAGCGAAAACGTCGCCAACGTCAATACGCCGGGCTACCACCGGCGGGTCACCGTCCTTCAGGCGAGCCGCCTGCGCCAGGTCGGCAACCTGAGGCTGGGGCTCGGCGTCGAGGTTCGGGAGAGCCAGCGGGTCGTCGACGAAGCGCTGGATCGCCGGGTGCGCAGCTCGATCGGACAGGCTGCGGCCCAGAGCTCCCGGTCCGACGTGCTGGACCGCGCCAACGTGATCCTCGGTGACCTGGAGGGTGCAGGCGTGTCGAGCACGCTCGACGAATTCTTCGCTTCGTTGGATCTATTGGCGGCATCGCCCGAGGACCGTGTTTCGAGGAGCAACGTTCTCGCTAGCGCCGAGCGCTTTGCCGAGTCGGTGAACGACGTGGGGCGCAATCTGCGAGCCATGCGGCAGGAGCTCGATCCCGAGGTCGAGGCAGGCGTCGACGAGGTCAATCGCCTGGCCGCCGAAGTGGCCTCGTTGAACGAGAAGATCTCTAGCCGATCCAGGGTTTCAAACGATCTTTTGGATCGAAGAGCTCGGTTGGTGGACCAGCTGTCCGAGACCGTGGGGGCGACGGTGATCCCGGGCCGAAACGACGTGTGGAACATCGCCATCGAAGGGGGCTACACCCTGGTCTCCGGAAGTCAGGTCCAGCGTCTTTCTACCCGGCCCGGTGTCGATGGCTTCGTTCGAATCGAGGGCATCGACGGTGCCGGCACACCAGACCTCACCGATCGGATCCGCCAGGGCCAGCTCGGGGGATTGCTGGTCGCCCGGGACGAAGACCTGGGGGCCACCGCCCAAGCCTACGACGACTTCGTGACCGAACTCGTCAACGAGGTAAATGCTCGGCACTCAGCGGGATACGGGCTGGACGGGGTCACGGGCCGAAACCTGTTTGCTCCGCCCGCGGCGGTGAATCCGGCAGAGAACCTGGCGGTCGATCCGGCCGTCGCTGCGAACCCGGACGCCATCGCGGCAGCCCGGGATCCGGCTTTGCTGCCCGGGGACAACCGGGCGGCCCTGGACCTGGCCGAGGTCCGGCTCGATCCGTTGGCCAGCGGGCAGGAGCCCCCCGATGCTCTGCGTCAGGTGCTGCAAGAGTTCGGTGACCGGGCGTTCGCTGCTTCGGCTTCGGCCGAATCGGCCACCCTGGCGGCGGACCAGCTGACGAACCTGCAGCAGTCCGTATCCGGGGTATCGGTCGACGAGGAACTCGCCACCCTCATGCAGTTTAGGCAGCAGTTTTCGGCGGCGGCCACGGTGATCCAGACCGCCGACGAACTGACCCGGGAGATCATCGGCCTCAAGGGCTGAGTCGGAAGGAAAGACCATGACGATGCGTGTATCGAATCAGATGCAGTTCAGCCTTTCGATCGACACCGTCAACCGGCGAAGATCGGAGCTGATTCGGATCCAAGAGCAGATCGCTACCGGCCGGCGGATCAACTCGTTCGCAGAGGATCCGGTGGCCTCCCGCAAAATCTTGCGAGAGCAAGGTACCCTGCGGAGGACCGAGTCGTGGGCCCGGTCCGCCGGGCAGGCCCAGGTGCTTCTCGAGACCTCGGACTCGGTATTGGTCAGCGTGGAAGACGCCTTGGGCCGGGCCTACGAGTTGACGATCCAGATGGCGAACGACAGTTACTCCGCGTCGGACCGGCAATCGGCTGCCGACGAAATCGAGCAGATCCGGGAGCGGGTCGTGGAGCTTGCCAACAGCGAGCGGAATGGACGCTACCTGTTCTCCGGTCTCGGCAACGTGGCTCAACCATTTCTTTTGGATGGGACGTTTCAGGGAGACACCGGCCGTCTGTCGGTTCCGGTGGGCCGCAGAGCGTCGCTGGATGCCACGGTGGGCGGAGGCGAGCCGTTCTTGGACCAGACAGGGGGACGGAACACCGTCGAGACCTTGATCGAGCTCGAAGATGCCCTTCGGGCCAGCGACTCCACCCGCATCTCCGACCTCGTCGACGAGGTCGAGGGCGCTCGAGACCGGGCCACCGATGCCCGGCAGCAGATCGGGCAGCGACTTCAGCGCTTGGACAACATCCGAGACGCTCTGGACCGGGCCGAAGTGGCTGCCAACGCCACCTTGGTCCAGGAGCGAGACACCGACGTCGCCGATGCCATCGTGAAGCTTCGCGAGTCGGAAACCGGCCTTCAGGCCGCTCTTTCGATCACTGGACGGCTCGATGACCTGAGCCTGTTGAACTACATGAGGTAAGAAGACCATGAAACTGACCACCACCCGATTCGGAACCATCGACGTCGAAGAAGATCGCCTGATCTCATTTCCCCAGGGCCTTCCCGGTTTCGAGCAGCTCACCCGCTGGTGCCTGCTCCACCAGGACGATGCCCCCGGGCTGAATTGGCTGCAGTCCGTGGAAGACCCGGACGTGGCCATCCTGTTGGCCGACCCAGACCAAATCTTTCAAAACTATGACGTGGAGCTGGACATCGACAACTTGGCGCCCTTGAACCTGTCGGTGAACGACGGCGAGACCGACACCCACCCGGTGGTCATGCGGGTCGTGCTGCGTCTCGACGGAAATGGAGTGGTCGCCAACCTGCGGGCGCCGATCCTGTTCAACACCCAGAACAATCGAGCCATGCAGATCATCCTGCCCCTGGGTACCTTCCCGACCGCGGAGCGGCTGCGGCCGAGCCGGGTCGAGACGGCGGATCTGGCCACCTCCGATGGCGTCGCCGGCATCGCGCAGCAAACCTTGGTGTGAGGCTTGGGATCGGGTCTCGGAGGGGCTGTCAACCGAGCTGTCTTCTCCGAGGCCCCACCCGCTGCGGGTCCGGGAGCTTATCGACCGGCGACAGCGCCTCATGACCGCCGACCCCGTCCCGTCGCCGCCCGACGCGTGGTCGGAGGCGGAGCGGCGGCGGTGGCTCGACCGGGCGACCCGCCGAGAAGAAGAGATCCAGAACCTGTTTCGAAAGTACCGGGGAGTCGTGCAGCGGGCGGTCGACACCTTCGCCGCCGGGGAGCGGGCTCGCAAGGTCTACCAGGACACGCCGCTGCCCCGACCGGGTCGTGCTTGGGACGACATCGCCTGACCCGAGGCGGCCTTTTTACCGCTCCCTTCCGTCGACGAAAGACGGTCCTCGGACGCGCCTGTCCAGGTTGGCGTCGAGGCAGGTGAAAGGCTCATCAAAGAGCGTCGCCGGCCTTTCGGTAGCGCTCCTGGATCGTCTCGCACAGGAGAGGAAGATCTTCCTCTTCGAAGCCCAGGCGCACGAACGCTTCCAGGTCCACCGTGTCGTCTTCGGGAGGCGCGGTCTTTTGTCCGAGACGCAGGTGGTAACAGATCTGATCGGCCACGTGGGTGACGTAGACGAGCTCTTCGTGCTCGGGCGCCAAGCTCGAAGCGAGCTCGGGCTCGTGGTGCAGGAAGACCGCCTGCTCGAGGGCCTCTGACAAGCCCCAGCGTTTGACCAACAGGGAGCCCACGTCGGCATGGGTGAAGCCGAACACTTCCTGTTCCGCTTGCAGGTCGGTGCAGCCCCGGTCGCTGGCCACCTGACAGGCCCGCATGTAGCGTTCGCGTTCGCTGTTGTTCATGACGACTTTGCCCACGTCGTGCATCAGGCCTGCGACGAACGCCTCCTCCTTGCCCTGGGAGCTGCGGTCGTCCGCGATGTGCTGAGCGGCCAGGGCGCACGCCACCGAGTGCTGCCACAGATTTCGCTCCACGAGCCCGAATCGCTTGTACAGCCCCCGGGCCGAAACCGTGATCACGATGGTCTTGAGGGCCTCGAAGCCGAGGAGCATCGACGCCTGGGGAAGGCTCTTCACTTCCTTCAGCAGTCCGTACATGGCCGAGTTGGCCACCTGAAGGATCCGGGCCGTCAGTCCCTGGTCTTCTTGAATGATCGCCGCGATGCTGGCGGCGCTGGAGTTCGGATTGCTCAAAGCCCGCAGTGCACGCGCTGCCACGTCCGGGATCGTGGGAATGGTGAGGTTTCGCTCGATCAGTTTGGCGATGTCCGCCGGGTCCGGGCGTGGATGCAGGGATTCGGCCTGGATGCTCATTCGCGTCTCCGCCAGCCTCATCGGCCGCGCCCGGTCGGTCTTGAAGAAGGGCGGCTCTGGCGCCCCACGTGCCTCATCCTAAGGCTCGATCGCGGCGGCTGTTTCTTCACGAGATACCGCACTGAGAAGGGTGCTCCCGGATTGAGACTCTGAGGCCTGCGGCTCAACGGCCTGCGGTCGGGGTCGAATCTTTCGGGCGCCAACGGGACAGGCCCCGCGGCGAAGGCCGGGCACGAGGTCCGGCACAAACCCAGCATTCAGGGACCACACGGCCGTGGTCCACTGTTCCAAGGAGGAACGATTTCACATGGCTCTCGCGATCAATACCAACGTCGCTTCGCTGAACGCCCAGCGCGCCCTCATGCGGAGCAACAGCGCTCTGTCCACCAGCTTCCAGCGGCTGTCCACCGGCCTGCGCATCAACAGCGCCAAGGATGACGCCGCCGGTCTCGCCATCGCCAACCGGTTCACCAGCCAGGTCCGGGGCCTCAACCAGGCCATCCGGAACGCCAACGACGGCATCTCCCTGGCCCAGACCACCGAGGCGGCGCTGAACGAGGTCGGTTCGTCGCTGCAGCGGCTCCGTGAGCTGGCCGTCCAGGCATCCAACGACACCAACAGCGCGTCCGACCGGGCCGCCATTCAGGCCGAGGCCGATCAGCTGGTCAGCGAGATCGACCGCGTGGCTACCCAGACCACCTTCAACGGGCGGGCCGTCCTCGACGGGTCGTTCAACAGCCGGGTCTTCCAGATCGGCGCCAATGAGGGCGACACGCTGAGCGTGTCCATCTCCTCGGCCCGGTCGTTCAACCTGGGTGCGGTGGCCGAGGTGACCAGCGGCAGCGTGACGGCGACCGCCCTCGGCGCCAACGAGTTGACCATCAACGGCGTGGATATCCGGGCTTCGCAGGCCGCGGACGACACGGTGTCGGCTTCGGTGAATGCCAGCTCCGCCATCGCCAAGGCGGCGGCGATCAACGCGTCGGCCGCCGAGACCGGCGTCACCGCCGAAGTGAACGCGAACACCTACACCGGCACGGCGGCGGTCATCGCCGACGGTGACGGCGGTACGTTCGACATCAACGGCGTGACCATCTCCGTGGCGGCCATCCAGGCGGATGACGCGGACTCGGCGCTGAGGAACGCCATCAATGCGGTCTCCTCGCAGACCGGCGTCACGGCGTCCTTGGACGGGTCGAACCAGCTGGTGCTGACCGCCGAAGACGGCCGGAACATCGACTTCACCAACAACACCGGTGGAGCGCTGTCCGGTCTGGCGGACGGTGCTACGGCCAACACCTACGGCACGTTCACGCTCAAGAGCGACTCGGCGATCAACGTGGCGGGCACCACGCCGGCGAACGCGGGCCTGACCGCGGGCACCACCAACGTGAACGCGGCGATCAACCTGGACACCCTGAGCCTCGCTTCTCAGAGCCAGGCTTCGGACGCCATCGGCACCTTGGACGACGCCATCCGTCAGGTCTCCTCGCAGCAGGCGGACCTGGGCGCCATCTTGAGCCGGTTCGAGTCCACGGTCAGCAGCCTGTCCGCGGTGTCGGAGAACCTCTCCGCCGCTCGAAGCCGGATCCAGGACGCAGACTTCGCGGCCGAGACCGCGGAGTTCTCGCGGAACCAGATCCTGCAGCAGGCCTCCACCTCGATCTTGGCCCAGGCCAACGTGTCGACCCAGGTGGCCCTGTCGCTGCTCGGCTGATCCCGAGGCACCGGGCTTCGCGAGCGGACCCGGCGGGCTACGGCGCGCCGGGTCCCCTCGCGGGCCCTCTCGCGTTCCGCTGGCGGGCTGGCCAGGGGTGCGCGGGAGGGCCGTTCACACCCGCCGCTGTTTCAATTCGGACAGCCGATCGGCTCGGCGGAGGGTGGGCCTTTCGGCGGCCGGTCGAGGGCCGATTCGAACCGGCAGGAAGGACCCGAGCATGGTCAGCGTAGGCGGATTGGCGTCCGGTTTGGACACCCAAGGCATCATCTCACAGTTGTTGGAGCTCGAGCGGCGACCGATCGCCCAACTCGAGCAGCAGGTCCAGGAGCTCACCGCCTCCCAAGGTCGGTACACGGGGCTCACTCCGGCGGTGGAGGGGGTTCG
>DAPKRQ010000166.1:0-7816 GCA_031800475.1 Myxococcales bacterium LLY-WYZ-16_1 | reverse complement strand
AGGCCGCCATTCCCAGGGGATAGTCGATGTTCAGGATCACCGCGTCGCTGTCGGCCAGCCGCTCCGCGCCGTCGACCTGGACCCGGGGATCGAGGCGCGCCGGGTCCAGACGGCCGATCTCGATGACCTGGGCCGAGACCTCGACCTGGCCGGGATCCGGCACCGTTTCGATCCCCAACTCCCCATCCCACCGCTGGACCGCTTCCCGGGCTTCGGGAACCCGGCGCGCGTGATGGCGCAGACAAAAGTGGAGCAGGTTCTCCACGTCGGGCGCCCCCTCGGCCAAGGCCCGCTCCAGGCGCGGCCACACCCCGTCGGGATTTTCGGCACGCGCGCTTTCGATGACCCGGTCCCGGTGGTGCAGCGCGTAGCCCCCCAGGAGGTTGGCCAGGGCGTGCGTATTGGACGAAACGAAATACACCGGCCGGGGCGGGCGGTCTGGCGGCGCGTACATCGGCTCCACGCCGCTCCACCAGCGTTGGGCCGCCCGCTGATACTGGCTGAACGACCCGGCCAAGAGGTTCACCCGCAGGTCGAGCGGTCGGTCTGCCATGGCTCGAAGGAGCGGCGCCAGGTCCTCCCCCAAACCCCGCCGCAGGGTCCGAAGGGCTTCGGGATCCACGTCCAGGGCTTTGGCTACGGCATCTTCGTCGGACAGATCGAGTCCGCTGGCCTGGGCCAGGACTGGATGCACCTTGTTCCATTCGATCTGGTATGCGGTCAGGATCGGCACCACGTCATCGATGTCCGAAGCGGACGCGATGAACATGGCCAGGGTGTCGCCGTCCTGTCGCATGGGCCGGCGCCGCCCGCGGGCCCGGACCCCCCGCCAATCGCCCACTTGCAGCCCGAAGCTCTCGAACAGCTCGGGCGATTGGCCCAGCACGACCTGATTCACCCGGACCATCGAAGGCGGAAGCCGGGCCGCCGCGTAGCCCAGGGCCGACAGGTCCGGTCGGGTGTCGCGAGCCCCCAGATGCAGCGACGAATCGGAAAAGGTGTGCACCTCTTCCAGCGACCGGATGCGGACCGCCCCGCTACTTCGAAGCAGGGAGTAGATCGACCGGATGTACAGGTCGATGTCGTTGCTGCTGGTGTCGGGGCGCTGCCGCTCCATGGTGCTCCCTTCGACAGAGGCCGCCCCCGGGCGCAATGCTCAGGTATACCCTGATTTTCCGGCGAAGCGCTGCCGGAGCCAGCGGATGATGTCGGCGGATTCCGGCATCCAGTGGTCTTCGCTCGAGGTGGTCCGCCGGAGCACCGGCACCGTGGGCCGGCCCCGGGCTGCCATCAGATCCTGAAAAGCTTGTCGATCCCGGGTGATGTCGCGCAGCTCGACCTCGACCCCGAGCTCGTCCATCGCCTGCAGCACCCGCCGGCAGAAGCCGCAGCTGGGGTAGAAATACAGCGCCAAGGTCTCGGATTCGGCTCGAGATCCGGGTTCGGTCTCGGTCTCTTCCCGCATGCCCCGTTCCTGGCGGTTCGCCCCCGACTTCGGCAAGATCCTTCTGGAACGCCGCCCACGAGCGGCCCGAACGCGGAGATTTTTGGGGGGACCGATGGATCGACGAATGGGAACTCGGACGGGGGCTTTTTGGGCGGCGGTGGCCGCGTTTGCCGGGATCTCGGTCTCGGAGGCTCGAGGCCAGGTGGTGGTTCCGTGCAACTCCTTGGCCAACGCCGGGTCGGTGGTGATCGACGGCAACTCGCGCATCATGAACGGACCCTGCGAGGTCACGCTGCAGAACGACCTGACGATCCTCGGGATCAACGACGGCGTCCTGCCTCTTCAACCCTCGGAGACCGGCACGGGAGGACTGGTCATCCACCTCAACGGCCGCACCCTGACCCTGCAGGACGTCAACTTCACCTTCGACCAGGGCTACGCGATCTCGGTCCTCGGTGCCGATGCCGGAAACCTGTCCGTGTCCAACGTGGTCATCGAAGACCGGCTGTCCGCGTCGACCGATTGCTCGGGCCCGAAGGAGGCCCAGCTGAAGCGCCGCTTCGGCTTGATCGCCCACCGGGTGGCAGCCGTGAATCTGTCCAACCTGACGATCCGGGGCCAGGGCAGCAACCCAGCCACTGTGCAGGGCGGGCTGATGGTGGTCGGCGACCCGACGGGGGCCCACGGCAACGTCTCCTGGAGCACCGGGTCTTCCAAGGTCCGGTGCGGGTTGGCGGCCGCCTCGATCCGGCGCCCCTTGTCCATGACCAACGTGACGGTCCAGTCCATCGGACCGTGCGACTACCGGCCCAAAGACTTTTCGCCCGTGGTCAATACCGGCAAACCGTGAACCCCCAGGAGGGCCCTTGACCGACGACTCCACCGAACTTCAGCGCGAAGCCACCGCCCAGACCGTCTCGCCCCCGGCGTCGATGTGGAACGAGTCGTCGGAAGACGTGACCCCAGAGCCGTCGGGCCGGTACGTGCCCCGCGACGAGGAACTGGGCCGGGGTGGGATCGGCCGGGTGTACGTGGCCTTCGACCGGCACATCGGCCGAGAGGTGGCGATCAAAGAGCTTCTTCCCGCGCCGGTGGCGGACGCTCCCGAAGCCGTCGAGGACCGGATGCGTTTTTTGAGAGAGGCCCGCGTCACCGGGCAGCTCGAGCACCCGGGCATCGTTCCCGTGTACGAGGTGGGCCGCAGACCCGACGGGCGGCTGTACTACGCCATGAAGCTGGTCCGGGGCCGAACCCTTCGGACCGAGCTGGACGCGTCGACCGGCCTGCAGGATCGCTTGCGCTTGCTCACCCACTTTCGGGACCTCTGCAACGCCATCGCCTTCGCCCACAGCCGGGCGGTGGTGCACCGCGACCTCAAACCCGACAACATCATGGTCGGTGAGTTCGGCCGCACGGTGGTCTTGGACTGGGGATTGACCAAGGTCCGGGGCGAGTCGCAAGACCTGTCGGCCGAGCTGCGGTCCCGGGCGCCGCTTCGCCTGGACGGCACGGACTCGGACACCCGATCCGGATCGATTCTGGGAACGCCGGCCTACATGAGCCCGGAGCAGGCCCGCGGCGAAGTGGACCGGGTCGATGAACGGTCGGACGTTTGGAGCTTGGGCGCCGTGCTCTTCGAGATTCTGACGGGAGAGCCTCCATTCGGAAAGACGCCCGCCACCGAGGTGCTGATGAAGGTGGTCGAAGGCCGAGCTTCCAAGGTCGCCGAGGTGGAGCCGGAGGCTCCGCCCGACCTGGGTGCCATCGCGGACAAGGCCCTGAACCGGGCCCGTGAAGATCGGTACACCGACGCGAAGGAAATGGCGCAAGACCTGGACGCGTTCATGTCCGGACGTCGGGTGGCGGCATACGACTACACGTCGTGGGACCTGCTCCGGAAATTCGTCCGAGAGAATCAGACCCTGACCTATGGGGTGTTGGGCGTGGTGTTCGCCATCTTGGTCGGGAGCGTGACCACCTTCGCTGCATACCGCCAAGCCGTGGTCGAGCGCGAGCGAGCCCGAGCTGCGGAGCAGGCCGCCGTCGAAGCCCAGCAACGGAGTGAGGCCAGCGACCGGGAGGCCAACCGTCATCTCTCGGAAGCTTTGGTGGAGCAAGCTCGCTTGCTGGCGAAGCGTCGAAACTTCGCGGCGTCCGCCCTTTACGCTACGTCGGCGGCGTTTCACAGTCCCTGGATCCCGAGCAGCCCCCACCGGTACCCCGATCTGCAAGCCCGAGATCCCCGCGCCCGGGCCCTGGGAGTGCTCCCGATTCGATCAGGCCTGTACTGGCCGCTCGTACAGCGGCACATGGTGCTCGAATGGGTGCCCGAGGTCCGAGACGTTTGCGCCCTGGCTGCCAACCCGAAAGGTCGCCACGCTGTCTCCGTCGATCGCTCGAAACGAATGATCGTCTGGGACCTGTTGCGACACCGCCCCATACAGCAGGCTGAGCTCGACGCCTGTCCACGATACCTGGCTCACGCCAGCAACGTGGTGGCGTTCGCCGACGCGGAGGGACCCATCGGGATTTGGGACCTGGAAGGACCCGTGAAGAAGATCCGCGCGCGGAACGGGCGCCGGGGTCTCGCCCTGTCTCCGGACGGGCGCTTCGTGTTCGAAGGCGGCATGGACGGGGTGCTTCGGCGGTTCGACGTGCGCACCGGGTCCGTGCGCGGAAAGGCCCGGATCCGAGATCCACGGAGCGTCGCCGTATCCCCGGACGGTCGAACCGTGGTGGTCGGCACGCGATGGGGGGAGGTGGGGGAATTCGACGCCCGAACCTTGGCGCCGCGTGCTCGTCATTCCGACCACGGAAGCTCGGTATGGGCCATCGCGTTTCATCCGAAAGGGGACGGTTACGCGACCGCCGGATTCGAAGGCGTGGTGGTCTGGCGCCGGGAAGGGGAAACGGTGAAGCTGCAGCGTGGAGAACCCGTGGTCGACCTCGGGTTTTCGGATTCGGGCCGCTTCTTGCTCGGAGCCGGCGTGGGTCCGGCCCAGCTGTGGAGCGTGGACCAACCCCTGCCGATCGAGCAGTTCTCTCGGGATCCGCGCGGCGTCGAGTTTCTGATCCCCGCGACCGAAGACCGGTTTTTGGTTCGAGAAGCGAGCGGTGGAATGTCGATGTGGAGACTCGAGGAAGCGACCAGCGCCCAACGTCTATCGGGCCACACGGGACCGGTTTGGACCATCGCGACCCGAGGAAACGACGTGGTGACGGTGGATTCCGCCGGATGGATCCGATGGTGGGACGGGCCGAACGAGACGCTACGCTGGAGTCACCAAGAACCGGCGCTATGGAGCGCGACATTCGGACCAACCGGGCAACGAGTGTACGCGGTCACCTCGCGGGGTCGCGTGATTCGACTCGAGCCAAACGGAGAAGTGGAGGTGCTTCAAAAGAATATTCCAGGCCGAACCGATTCCCAGATCGGAATCGCGAGCTCCGAAGAGCTCGTCGCATGGCCAGGGGCACCGGGCGAGGTCGTACTCTTCGACGAAGCTCGCGACCGCAGGATTGGTCGTCTAAAGGGACTCAGCGGACCGATCACGACCGTAGCATTTTCCGGAACCGGACGTTTCGCAGCCGCGAACCGAACCGGCGGCGTCGCAGTGTGGGATCCGACCAGCCGAGTTCGGGTGTGGGTCCGCGAGGACGCCCACCCCTCCATCGTGACCGGGCTGGCGTTCGTGCCGGGCACCGACCGATTGGCCTCGGCGGGCAAAGACGGCCGCATTCGATTTTGGTCTGCATCCGACGGGCGTCCCGGTCCGGTGTGGAGCGGTCACGAAAACTGGGTGAATCAGATTCGCTTTTCACCGGACGGCCGATGGCTTCTGACGGCCAGCGACGACGAGACCGCCCGCCTGTGGGACATGGAGACCGGGCTTCCTCGCCTGTCCCTCGACGCGTCGACCCAGGTCACCGGGATCGCGTTCTCCGAGGAGCCGACCCGGTTTTGGGTCGGGATCGACGATACCGTGCACGGGCTGCCGACCCAGCTGGACGCCCTCGACCTTCCGGTCGAAACGCTGGTGGCGGATGCCGAAGAGAAGTCCGGGATGCGCGTGGCTGGATTTCGACTGGAACCCATTGCAGCGAACGAACACGGTGCTCCGTGATTCATCACGGAGGCGCGGGCGCCAAGCGCGGCCACGGCTGGACCCGCTCGAGCTGGGCCGCCACCGCCAAGAGCAGATCTTCTCGACCCCACGCCGCAGCAAAGTGCATCCCGATCGGGATCCCGTCTGGGCTCGCAGGAGCAGGGACCGAGATGGCCGGGATGCCGGTGGCGTTGGCCAAGGGGGTCCACCCCACGTATCCGAGCAGCGCCCGCTCGATCTCCTCGGGGTCGGACCCGAGCTGAAGAGCGCCGATGGGGACCGGCGGCTGCATCAGGGTGGGTGTCAGCCACAGGTCCCGGTCGGCGAACCAGGCCCGCATTCCCTCCGAGGCTTCGCGAAACTCGAGCTCGGCGAGCCACAGGTCGCTCGGGCTCGCCCCTTCTTCGAAGGCCGCGAGCCGAGCGGTGAAGGGCTCGACCCGGCCCGACCACCGAACCGCGCTTCGAAAGACGGCATCGTGGCCCAAGGCCCTTCGACCCCACCGGGGCAGCCGGGCCTGCAGGTTCGTCCGAACCACCTTCAAGAACACGCCTGCCCCGGCGGACCAGAGCACTCGGAACGCCCGGGCGAAGCGGGCTCCGCCCCAGGGCGGGTCCACCGGCTCGACCCGGTGGCCCAGGTCCCGCAGGGCCTGGACGGTCTGGGACAGGGACGCGGCCACGTCGGGATGGCAGCGTTCGCCCCAAAGTCCCACCGCCGACCAGCCGATCCGAAGGGGGCGAAGGGGCTCGGGCGACAGGGACGCAAAATGGTTTCGCAAGCGGAGCGGTCGACGGCGGGGATCGGGCGGTCCGTCCGGGGGCTGCTGGATCAGATCCAAGAAGGCGGCCGTGTCCCGAACCGTGCGACTGACGCAGCCGTGGACCACGAAGCCCTGGGGCGGATCCGCGGGCCCCTGAGGATGGAGCCCGCGCGTGGGCTTGAGTCCCACCAGCCCGCAGGCCGATGCCGGAATCCGGATCGATCCGCCTCCGTCGGCCGCGTGGGCGATCGGGACCCAACCTGCGGCCACCGCGGCGGCCGAGCCTCCGCTCGAGCCGCCCGGAGAGCGACGCAAGTCCCAGGGGTTTCGGGTCGGGCCATAGGCGACCGGCTCGGTGGTCGGCATCAACCCGAGCTCGCTCATGTTGGTCCGACCGAGCACCGTCAACCCCGCCGCCAGCATCCGTCCCACCACCGGATGGGTGGCATTCGGCCGATGGCCCTGCAGTAGGCGCGACCCGAGGGTCAGCGGGTGGCCCCGCAAGTCGAGTTCGTCTTTGAGAAAAAACGGGATCCCGGCCAGTCGGGAAGCCCCAGCCTGGGGATCTTCGACCGGCGGATCGAAGCGGTGGACCACCGCGTTCAAGCGGGGACCGTCCACGTCCAAAAGGTCCCAGGCCGCCATCAGCGCGTCGGCCCGACGGATGCGCCCCTTTCGAATCGCCTCCGCCAGTCCCACCCCATCGAGCGCCCTGTAGTCGTCTGGGGTCACGCTTTGGTGCTCTCCGGAATGGCCGCCGGCGACAAGCCTGGAGGCGATGGAGAGGAGGGTGGTTCGGGGGGGACAGCCGCTCTGTCGTCCCAAATTGCCCCGGACGACTCGGCGGACGGGTCGCCGGTTCGATCCTTCGAGCGATTCGGGCTAAGCTTTCCCGCCATGGAGTGTCCGGCGTGTCATCACCACCTCAGCAAGGTGCGGGTCTCCGATCTGGAGGTCGAAGCCTGCAAGGGAGGCTGCGGTGGGGTCTTCTTCGACAATTTCGAACTGCAGAAAGTGGACGAGGCGCACGAACACTTGGGCGTGCAGCTGCTCGAGATCGACAAGGACCCGCAGCATCCTCCGGAGCCGGGTCGGCGCGACTGCCCGAAGTGCGACATGATCATGATGCAGCACTTTCACAGCGTGAAGCGCCAAGTGGAAGTGGACCGCTGCCCGGCTTGCAACGGCGTGTGGCTCGACCTGGGTGAGCTGCAGGGGATCCGTAGCGCCTTCGAGACGGAGGAAGAGCGGCGGCAAGCCGCACAGAAACACTTCCGGGCGCTCTTTTCGGAAGATTTGGCCCAGATGCGCAAGGAAAGCCAAGAGCAGCTGGAGCGGGCCCGAGGCGTCGCGCGACTGTTTCGGTTCATCCTGCCGAGCTACTACATCCCCGGCGACCAGGACTGGGGCGCGTACTGAAGACCGGTCCCGTCAGCCCGCCGGCAGCATGGCTTCGATCTGCCGGCGCAGGCGCGACTCGGCCACGGCGCCGGCATGGAC
>DAPKRQ010000165.1:0-10988 GCA_031800475.1 Myxococcales bacterium LLY-WYZ-16_1 | reverse complement strand
TGTTCGGGACCGGACCTCGAGCCCGGGACCGAACGAGGGCCCCGTCCCGGTTCCGGGTCCACCGACCTTACCGGCCGACGAACCCCGGCAGCAGGAGGCCGACGAGACCCAGATCTGGCGCCAACCAGACTTGAACGCCGCATTGCCGTCCGGTCCGGACGCCGATGCCGACGCCGAGGTGACCCCCGCCGCCCTGCCGGCTTTCGACAGCGGGGCTTCGGGGGTCGAGACGGGCGCACCGGTGGGTCCGGCCCCCTCGTCGCCGGCCGCGGGCCCCCGGACTCCAGACGGCGGGGCAGCGGTGGACGGCGCCCCGGCCCAGTCCGCATGGGCCGCCGAGGCGGACCCCGGCCCGCCGGGCGAAGAGCCGATGCCTGCCGCGGCAGGAACTGCCGAGCCGTCGAGCCCGTCCGAGTCCAGCGCCCCCTCGCCCGAGGTCGAACCTCCGTCCGATGCCGCAGAGCCCTGGACTTCGAAGGCCGATCCGGCCAGCAGAACCGAGGAAGAGGCCGAAGCCCCGCCCCTTCCGGCGCCGACTGCGAAGCCAGCCGAGGCCGCATCCTTCCCGGCCGGGCGATGGGAAGTCGAAGCTTCAGCCGCCGATTCCCCGGACACGTCCGACATGCAGCCGGCGCCGGTGGCGCTCGAAGCGAGGACCCCGTCCGAGGCTTCGAGCCCGTCCGAGGCTTCGAGCCCGTCCGAGGCTTCCAGCCCGTCCGAAGCTTCCAGCCCGTCCGAGGCTCCCAGCCCGTCCGGCGCTTCCAGCCCGTCCGAGGCTTCCAGCCCGTCCGAGGCTCCCAGCCCGTCCGGCGCTTCCAGCCCGTCCGAGGCTTCCAGCCCGTCCGGCGCTCCCAGCCCGTCCGGCGCTTCCAGCCCGTCCGAGGCTTCCAGCCCGTCCGAAGCTCCCAGCCCGTCCGAGGCTTCCCGCCCGTCCGGCGCTCCCAGCCCGGCGGCGGCAGCGCCCCGCGGTCCAGTTCCCAGGGCCGGGGTGACATCCCCGTCTTCCCCGGCCTCGGACGGGACAACCGACGCCGTCCGGGCGGATCCGGCTTCCGAGCCGCATCGGCTCCTCGGAGAACGAGATGCCGCGCAAGGCGCCCTGACCGAATCCGAAACCCCCGCCGGAGCCGGGTCGGCCGACCGCGGGCCCGGAGAACCAGCCGCTGACCCGGGGCCAGCCCTGCCGCGCGAGTCCGCTGTGGAACTCGGTACGGAGGCAGCGCGGACCGACACCGCGGCGGCCGCCGGCGGCGCGCGCTTCGAAGCTCCGGCCGATCGGAGTTCCGCGGAAGATGGGACCGGCGAGCAAGCACCGGTCCCCGATGTCGCGTCCGTTGTCCCATCTGCCGGACTGACGACCGGCACCGGCGACGGAACCGCCCCCGCCGACACGGCCGGCGCCCCGCTCGGTGAAGCACCGGGGAGCGACGAACGACCCGCCGGCGCATCGGCGCCGCTGGCCGGCTCCGTCGGCCAAGCTCCGGCCGATTCGGCCGCATCCGGACCCGAGGCCGCTTCGCGGTCGCACGACGACGAAGCCGCGGCACCTTCCGAGGCTGCCGATGCCGGGCTTCGTCCAGAGCGCGGGGACGCGGCCATGGAAGCCTTCTCCCGAAAGGAGGACGGGACCCGGGTGGCCCCGCCGTCCTCCGGACCGGCGACTCCGTCCCCGGCGGCCGCCGTCGCAGGTCCGGGCTCCGACGCGCCCGACTCGAACGAAGCCTCGCCGACCGACCCTCCGGCCGCCGCCCGGTCGCCCGAAGGCTCTCCGCAATGGGCAGCAGGTTTCGAGGAGACGTCTTCCGTCGATCTCGGGGCCTCGCTGGGTGCCGAGTCCGCGAGCGAAGACGAGGTCCCGGCCGCGAACCCGGTCCCGCGGGCCCCAGAGGCGCCGATCGGGCTCGGGTCGGAGGCCGCCGCCCCGGGCGAAAGACCGGCCCCACAGAGCCAGGAGGGGGCAGGGCCCGAGACCCCTGGGAGCGGGCCTGGCGCCGGACCCGCGGAGGCGGCCCCGGCCCCCCACCACAGCCCGGACGCATCGAGCCCGGCCCCATCCGCTGGCCGGGCTTCATGGACCGAGGCGCTGCAGGCCGACGGCTCCCCCGAGCCCGAGTCCCCCTGGCACGAGCCGGCCATGCCCTCGATGGCGCTCGACGAAGGCGTCGGTCCGTCGACCGGGGCCTCCGGGGGCCCGGTCGCGTCGAAACCCGGCGCCGGCCAGTCCGACCCCGACGACGCGGCGACGGCCCCTGGCCGCTCGCGAACCGGAACCGATGCGGCCCGCGCCATGGCGTCCCCCGCGGGCTTGCGGTTGGAACCGACCGATTGGGACGAGGGCGACGGGCATGTACCCACCGACGTATCGCCTTCGCCTCGGTTCGAGCCCGAGTCATCCGGCGCCGCTCGGGACACCACCGACTTCGTTTCGAACGAGTCGGGGGAGCACGAACAGGTATCGCCTATCGACCTGGAGATGCAGCGGGGATTTTCGGCGAATTCGGACGTTTTGCGGCCCCGAGATCCGAAACCGCTCGGCTTTCACGACGATGACACGGCCCCGCGCGCCAGCGGTTTCGGCCGACAAGAAGCGAAGGACACGCTGGCTGCCGATGACGACGACACCGGTCCGCGGGCAGCCCCGGCGCCACAGGCTTCGGACGCTTCGCGCGATGATGACACCGCCCCTCGAACTCGACGGGCCCAAGACATCACCGAAGTGAGCCCCCGCCATCGTGCCCCATCGGCGCCCCCTCCCCCCGTCGATTCGCGGCGCGAAGAGGTGCCCGCATCGGCGATGGAACTGCCTCCCGTCGCGGACGCCGCCCCGCCGGCGGTGCGGGAACGAGGCAGTCTGCGGCGGGAGACCTCGGGCGTGCGGGTCCAGGGCATGCCGGCAGCTTCGGAGGCTTCGCCCGCCCCCGATGGCCCGGATGCGGCGGCCCGACCGGCCTTGCGGCGCCCGGTGGTGGAACGCCAACAGTCCGGCGAGTCTGCCCGGCCCGTGCGGCCCGTGGGCCACGCAGAGCCCCCGTCCACTCCAGCGCCCCACCAAAGTTCCACGGACGTTCCCGCCGGGGCGGCGGTGGCGGTCGGAGTCGAGTTCGGAGCTCGCTCCATTCGAATCGGTCGTTTCGAGCGAAAAGAGTTTCGAGCCGTGGGCCTCCCGACGGGACATCCCCTTCCAGGGCTCGTCTTCGTCCGCCAGGACGGAACCCTGAAGGCTGGCCCACGAGCCCGCGTCGTGGCCGAAACCGAACCCCAACGCTGTGTGTCGGTACTGGAACTGCTGATGGCCGTCCAGGAGGGCAAGATCACCCGCAAAGATCTTCCGCTGTTGGGGTGGGGTCCCGAGGGGGGCCTCGTTCAGATCCACGGATACCGCTTCGAGATCTATGAGCTGCTGCTGGAATTGATGCGCGGCGTAAAGGACCTGATCGACCGAGAGCTTCAATCCACGCCCTATCGGGTCTTTCTCGGGCTTCCAGCCGGACTGGACCCCCTGGCGGGCAGCCTGCTGCGCAATGCCCTGAAGGAAGTCGGTATGGAGCTGGCCGAAAGCCCGGGCCTGACCGAGAGTCATGTGGCGGCTTTCCACCTGGAGGACGAGCCCATCGACAGCGCCCTGCTCGTCATGGTCGACGAGCTGTCGGTGGGGATTGGCGTGGTCAAGAGAACGGGTGCTCAGGGACTGCGTACCGTGTTCGAGCGCAGATATGACGACGTGTCGGCTCGCGTTCTGGACGACGCGGTGGTCGAACTGACGCTGCGATCGCTGCTGCAGCAAGCGGGAGAAGACCACCGGCAAGACCCGGCCTCGGTCGTGCGGGTCCGAGAGGCGTTCGCCGTGGCTCGCCAGGATCTGCGGCGGACACCGACGGTCGAGCTGAAAGTCAGCCTGCCCGCACCCGGAGGTGCGGCGAACGTGACGCTGGACCGGACCATACAGTTGGCCAGAAGCCGAATCTACGGCGTTGGAGAGACGATCGTGAACCAGCTCCACGACCACGTCACCGGTGCCCTGTCCGAGCTCGGCATCGCCCCCCATTCCATCGGCATGGTGCTGCTATCTGGAGAGGGAGCGAGCTATCCGCCATTCGGTCAGATGCTCGCTCAGCTCACGGGCAAGGAGCCATCCATGATGATGCCTGCGACGACAGCCTATGTGCAGGGACTGGCCCGCTGGGGGCGGGCCCAAGAACAACGCAACATCGCCCGCCGTCCCGATACGCTGGATGCGTCGATCGGGATCGAGCTGCCGGGGCAGCGTTTCCGACCCTTGCTCGCAGCGGGGACTCGACTCCCGACTGTGCTGAAGCGATCCCAACCCATCCGGGACAGCCAGTCGGAACTGGAGCTCCGACTCCATCAAGGCGAAGGTGAGACGATTCGAGGTTGTACGCCCCTCGGTAGCATCGCGCTGCGGGATCTGCCGAAGGGGACTTCCCGAAAGGTCGAACTCAGCTTGGAGGTAGACGCCTCGGGGATTTTGACAGTCACCTTGTTGGAAACGAAGAGCGGGCGAACGGTGGAGCAGACCTTTGCGACCGCGCAGACCCCTCCGGAAGTTCGGCGCTCGGTCCCGGTCACGACCGCGGAACCCGGGCCCTCGCCCGGCCCGGCGGACGACGGACCCAAGTCGGGACTTCTCGGCCGGTTGTTTGGCAAACGACCTTGACCGCAGCCTCGAGTCAGAGCTGGACCTGCTCACGCAAGGCGGTGGCAACCGACGATTCGGCCGCACGCTCCAAAAGCGCATCGGCGGGACTTCGTCCATTGCGTGCCAAGTCACGCAGGGGTTGAAGACACTCGGCGCAATCGGGTGAGCCATTTCGAAGCCGCTGATAGGCCGTCTCGATCAGCCATTCGGTCACTTCGACGACCGGGCCCGCAGCGCTGTCCGCTTCGAGCCCTCGTCGGGCAACTGCCGGCTGTAGATTCTGAATGGCCTCGAAGTCCATCGAAGCGAGTCGGTCTTCCACCTCGAGCCGCGTCGGTTCGTGGTCCAAAATGCCGCGCCAAAACCCGGCAAGGGCGGACACGTATCTCGGCTGTAAGCAGTCGGACCCCCGCAGCTCCACGTAGTTTTTCACCCGCACTTCTGGAAAGAAGGTGGTCAGGTGGTCCAAGAAGTCTCGGACTCGAACCGGCTGACCTTCGAATCCGTGCTCGACGAAGTGTGCGAACGGGCGCTCTTCGGTGGCCCGAAACTGGCCATCGCGCATCAGGAACATCGGCGAGACGCCGAGCGCCCGCTCGATGTAGCGTTCGGCCGTGAGTCCCTCGGCGTCGAGCATCTCGGGCCAGACCCCGCACCGCTCGGAGTCGGTTTCGAGCCAAACCTGGTAACGCACGCTCTTGAACCCGTTGGGTTTGCCTCGGGTAAAGGGTGAAGCGGATGTGAGGGCAGCGATGAATGGAGAAGCGCGCGTAGCCGTTCGAATCTTGTTCGTCAGATTCGTTTCGTCCGAAAAGTCCAGAGCACACTGGATGCTCCCGGTCAGGAGCATCATCTCCATGGCTCTGGCGCCGCGGGGGCCCAGATAGCTGCGCATGCGGTCATATCGGGCCTTGGGCATGCGGGGTGCATCCTCGACATGGACGAACGGCTGATGACCGAGACAAAGGAACGTGAGCCCGGCCCGTGCGCCCGCCTCTTTCAGCTCGTCGCAGTACGCCAACAGCTCGTCGCGCATCGCGCGAAGCTGCCGGTGAGGACTGGTCGCATATTCGAGCTGGCCGCCCGGCTCCAGCGACACCGATCTCGACGGACCCTTCAGGCCGACCAACGTCCCGCCTCGTTCCCGTTCGAAGTCCCAGGAGCCCGAAGCACCGATCTGCTCGATGAGCATGGCGAGTTCGCCGTGGTCAGCGGGGTGCAGATCGCGTTTTTGCACCGCAAACACCTCGAATTCGGCCCCCACCATCCATTCGGACTCGGGTTTGGCGGCCTGCAAAAACAGGGAGCGAAGGTCTTCGAGGCTGGCCTCGGACATCGGGAGGTTCAACAGCTCTTCCCGAACCTGCGTCATCGGTTTCGACATGGGGGGCGCTCGTGGGCGGGGGCACGCAATCAAGAATCGCCGCGTCCGGCAACTGTGGAGCGCATCCCGGATGGCTGAGGCGGTGTGGACTTTCGCGGGCCCTGCAACCGCCCATAGATTTCGGCGGCGGCCACGTGCGAGGCCGGGAGAACCAGCCAGCCGAGAACGGGGACGAGCAGTCCGAGGGCCGAAATCGCTCCGAGCCCGGTCACGAGCATGCGCTGCTGCCATAGCCAGGACATGCGCTCGCGCCAGCGCCGCCCCGTCAGGACCAAAACGGCGCTCCAGGGACCGCTGCCGAGTCCAAAGCTCGTCGCGACAGCGGCGAGCACGGCGAACCCAACCCCGATGGCGGGCACGGCGGCGAGCAAGACCGGCACCATCGCGAGCACCGAAAAAACGATGCCGCGGACGAGTTCCACCAACGTGTTGTCCCAAAATGGGGTGGGTTCGGGGTCGATCCCGGCGCGGCGGAGGGACCGGATCATCGACTTTTCCAAAAATGGACCGGCAAGAGCCTCCACAACCGCGGCGAACAACAGAAGCAGCACCAAGAACAGACCCAGCGCCAACGTGACCCGCGCCACCCACCACAGGACGAGCCATCCGATCGCTTCGGGCATGTCCCAAAGCAGCCCGAGCAGGGGACCGCTGCCGAACGCCAACCCCAGTGCGGCCACCACGTAGAGCACCCCCGTGAGCACGATGGGGATGATCGCCTCCAGTCTCGACTTCGGGTCGGAGAGCACCCGGCCAAGCCCGCGAAGGGCCCCCGCCGCTCCGGTCCACGCTCCAGCCAGGCCCCGCGGCCAAGGTGCTTCTTCGATCGCCATCAGCTCTCGTAGCCGAGACGGGCCAAGAGCCCCGTATCGTGTCGACCCGAGCGGAATCCCTCGGACCTTAGCGCGTCCACGAGAGCCGACACATTGGTGGTCACTCCCTGAATCTCGCTGTTTTGGAGCGCTTCGGACAATCGCTGGATGGCCTCCGCTCGATCGTCTCCCCAGGCCACGACCTTCGCCAGGAGCGAATCGTAGTTCGGGGGCACGCGAGACCCGGACTCTACCCCGGAGTCGATCCGAACATGATCCGCTTCGTGAAAGGTGACCCGACCGAGCTGCCCGGGGCTCGGAAAGAATCGCTTCGAGGGATTCTCGGCACACACTCGAGCCTCGATGGCGTGCCCTCGAAACACGGGCCGTCGAACCCCGTCGGTCACACCCAGGCCTGCAGCGACCCGCAACTGCTCCTCGACCAGGTCTACGCCGGTCACCATCTCGGTGACCGGGTGCTCAACCTGCAACCGACTGTTGACTTCGAGGAAGTAGAAGCGACCCGCGTCCGGTCCGGCTCCCGCGTGAATCATCTCCACGGTGCCTGCGTTCACGTATCCCGCCTCTTCGGCCAAACGCGCCGCCGCCGAAAGCATCTGTTGCCGGGTAGCGTCGTCCAGCCGTGGTGACGGAGTCTCTTCGATCACCTTCTGATGTCGCCGTTGGACGGTGCAATCTCGGTCGCCGAGCACCCACACCTTCCCCTCGCCATCTCCGAGGACCTGCACCTCCAGGTGCGCGGGAGACTCGATCAGTTTTTCGATGTACACCGTGTCGTCACCGAAAAAGGTTCGACCCTTTTTCTGCGCGTCGGCGAAGGCTCGGTCCACCTTTTCGGGAGACTCGACCGTGGTCATGCCGATACCCCCTCCCCCAGCCGCGGCCTTGATCAACACCGGAAAGCCGATCTCTGCCGCGTAGCTCCGGGCCGCTTCGACCGAGCCGATGGCCCCCGAGCCCGGCACCACGGGCACCCGGGCTCGTTCGGCGATCGCTCGCGCGTCCAGCTTGCCGCCCACCTTGCGGATGGTGTCTGGGCTCGGTCCCACGAAGCGAATTCCGGCCGCAGCCACAGCCTCGGCAAAGTCTGCATTCTCCGACAAGAACCCGTACCCGGGATGGATCGCATCCACCCGGGCCCGCTTCGCAACGTCCAGGATCTTGGCGACGTCGAGGTAGCTGTCTTTTGGAGGCGCCTCACCGATCACATGGTGTTCGTCCGCTTCTCGCGCGAACGGAGCCGAAGCGTCTACGTCGGAACAGACGGCAACGGTGTGGATCGAGAGTCGTCGAGCCGTTCGAATCACGCGGCGGGCGATCTCGCCGCGGTTGGCCACCAGCAGTCGTTCGAACATGGTCGATGGTCCTCAGCGCCCTTTGAACTCGGGCGTCCTCTTGTCGAAGAACGCCGCGATCCCCTCGGCAGCGTCCTCCAGCATGGCATTCACGGTGATGAGTCCCTGCAGGTGGGCGAAGGCACCATCGATCGGCATCCCCTCCTGCTGGATCAGCGCGCGACGACCGAGACGAAGTACTGCGGGAGAGTGGGAGGCGAGCTTTTGTGCCCACCGCTCGACTTCGGCGTCGAAATCCTCGGCGTGCACCGTCCGGTTCACCAGCGACAATTCCTCGGCCCGTTCCGCTGAAAAGGTCTCGCCGAGAAGCATCATCTCCCGAGCACTGCGACGAGGGACGGTCCGGCTGATCAGCGCGGAAATCATGAACGGGAACAGTCCACGAGCGATTTCCGGAGTCCCGAACTTGCTGCCTGCCTTCGCGATGGCCAGGTCGCAGGCCAGCATGAGACCCATGCCACCAGCCACGCAGTGCCCATTGACGGCCGCGAGCGTCGCTTTGCCATGACGCAACATTCGAAGGAACAAGTTCGGAAACAGGCTGCGGGCGTCGTATGTCTCCAAGAACGCGCCGCCAGACATGGTCGACAGATCTGCGCCGGCGCAGAAAGCCTGATCTCCTGCGCCACGCAACACGACGACACACGCATCCGCGTCCTCGTCGGCCCGAGCGAACGCTTGGTCCAGATCCTTGAGCATTTGCTGGGTCAAAGCGTTGCGTTTGCTCGGACGGTTGATGGTGATGCGAATGATCCGTCCGTCTTTTTGATAGAGTATGGGGTCTTCGGTCGTCATGCCTTTGCTCGCTTGGTGGATATGCCGTGAACCAGGACCCGTTCAAAGGTCTTCTTCACAGCCTCGGCTCGGCCTGGCTCCGAGTATCTGATGTGACCCAAAATGAAGCCGGTGCACACGGTTTCCATGGCGCCAAAGAACATGTGGGTCACGGTGGCGCGCTCGAGCTCGGGGTCGATGTCGCCATGGGCTTGGCCGTCCTCGATGATGCTCTGCACGACCTTGAAGGCCGACTGGAACGCAGTCTGCTGCTCGGGATGAACGTAGCGCCGAGACCGGGACACCTCCTGGATGATGACCTGGATGATGCTGGGAACGACTGCCATGGCCTCGACCAGCCACACCGCCACGCGGGTCAGCTTTTCGGTGGCGCGCACGTCGGACTGGTCTCGCAAGTCCTCCAGGACCTTCAAGAACAACCCCCAGTGATCCTCGAAGATCGACTGCAGAAGGGCGTCCTTGGAGGGGAAGTAATGGTAAATCAGACCGTGGGCCACCCCGGCCCGCTGGGCGATGTCCGAGACCCGGGTCTTATAAAAACCCTTATCGGCGAAAACCTCAGCCGCGGCGGTCAGGATCTGCTGCCTGCGCCCGGTGGGGTCGGAGACTCCGGGAGCGCGTTTCGGCGGGCCGTGCACCGTTCGGGTCTCGGCAGGCCGCCCTCATCGGTCAACCCGAAACGGAGCGGCCGGGGAGCCGTCGGATCGACGCAACCTTCAGGGGGCCTGTCCGATAACGCCATCAGGAGGTCGGAACCGTGTTCTCGAGCTTGATGTCCACCATTTCCAACCTGTGGAACGGGAGCAGCGCCCACGGTCAGCATGTCGTGGCCTTCGACGACCGCCTGCGCCAGATGGGGCTGGTCGACGACAAGGACCGCTCCCGAGATGAGGCGTTCTGGCAGCAAAAGGAGGCCCAGAGGGCCACCCAGAACTACCAAGCGGCGGTCGAGAAGGTGCAAGACATCGAAGAGCACCATCACCATCGATGGGTGAAGCTGGCTGAGACCGGCCGGGCTGGGGTCGTGCCGGGGGCTCAGCCTCGGGAGAGCCTGCTGGGCCGGCAGAGCGGTCAGTTCGGCGGCCACGAACTCGGCGGCGTGCACATTCGGGGCTGATTCTCCACCTCCGGCAGCCCGGCCTTCAACCATCCGCCACGCATCGGAGCGCCGGCCGGCGACTCCCCGGAGGAGGTCACGAACCCGACTGAAAATCCACCGCCACGGTGGTGCCGATCCGCTTCAATGTCGGGGAAGCTGGTGCTCGGAAACGGATGTAAACGTCGGTATCGGGCCCCTTTTGCTGAGCTCGGACCCAGTCCACCGGGCTATCGAAGAACGAAGTGTCCAGCGGTCGGGCATTGTTTTCCTCGTGGATTCGGGTCCGGGGCAGGCGAAGCACCCATTCGCCCGTTCCCTGCCGAATCCAGCGCGGTTTCACCGGTCGGTCCACGCGAACGAAGACCCTGGATGTGGGCCCCCGAATCTTGAAACCGATGAAGGTCAGGACCGCCGCCTCCCGACTCGGAGCCGAGGAGGTCGGCGCCGGGGCGGGTTCGTTCCGCGGTGGGGCCGGGCGGCCATCGAGCCGGGCCAAGGGTCGGGCGCCGCCGGGCCCGCGGGCATTCCTTCGTCCGGCGCGCCGCTCGGAACGGGGTTCGAGGCGGGCCAGCCTCCGGGCCGAGCCGCCAGCAGAACGCTCCGGCGATCGGGAAGCCGGCTTCTCCGTCGACGCTCCACTCTCCGTCGACCTGGCCGCTGCCGCGCGGGTGACAGCGGAGGCGTCCCCAGGGCTTCGAGCGCTCCCGGGCGCAGGGGTCGATCGTGTCGGACCGGTGCCCGGCCACGTGCCGGCCCGACGCTCCGTCGGGCGGGCGCCATTACCTTCGACGCCCGTTCCACCCGCCCGCTGCCTGGGATCTGGCCCGGAACGACCGTAGGAGGCTCTGCCGGGAGACGACCCCTC
>DAPKRQ010000164.1:0-5798 GCA_031800475.1 Myxococcales bacterium LLY-WYZ-16_1 | reverse complement strand
GGGCGCGGGGGGCGGTCCTGGGCGAGCGCGCCGCCCCCCAGGCCGACCAGGGCCCAAGCTGCGGCCCACGCACAGCCCATGCTCGCGAGCCTTCCTCCGAGGGGCCGCCTGCGCGGATTCACGGTCCGGAAGCTACTTCGGGAGCGGTCCGGCCGAAAGGGCGGTTCGCCGGCCCGGCGCTCCAGCAGGCCCGAAACCTCGGGGTTGCATCCCACCGGGGAGCCAGGGCGCGCCGGGCGAGCCGGGCGGCCTCCAGCGGCTTCAGATCCAACGCCCGGACCGTCCGTTGGACCACGCACGCGTCGACTCGTTGGGATGGATTCCATCGAAAGACTTGCTCCACCCAAACGTCGGCTCCGTCCCACCACAGGGCCTCGTGCGGCTTTTGATGGGTCCATCCGAGCAACGACAGCCGCCCGAGTTCTCGGGCCAGCGTCCGCAGGAGCTGCGTGCGTTCGCTCGACGGCGCGCGGGCCAGCGCAGTGTCCACCGAAGCGCCGGACCGCGGGCTGCGAAACAACCACCCCCCTGCGCCGTCATCCCAATGCCCGAGGGGCGTCGGCACCCGAAGCCCCATGCATCGGGCTCGGTGCTGCCGCCGGTGGGCCGCGAGCGCCACGGCCCCCCAACGGCCGAGCCACCGGCGCCAACTCCCGGGTACGATCCGCTCGGCAGCCAAACCGGGCCACAGCTCCACGTACGACGGAGGTGTGGGCCCGGGCGGCAACAGGTCCGGAAGTTCTTCCCCGATCCAGACCCAATCGGACCTCAGGACCGGTGCACCGCGGGACCCGGCGTTCACTTCTTCTTGCGGAGGTTGGTTTTGCCTTCCACGGCCAGCAGGTGGAGGTCCGTGACGTTGGTGTGGGTGGCCCCGGTCTCGAGCAGGGCGTTCACCGCGGCCAAGGCCTTGTGGCTGTCGTAGCGCTCGATGGACCCGTCCACGTCCACGCCGGCGCCTCGCATCTGCTCGATGCTGAAGCCGTCGACCACGCCGCCGGCCGCTTCGGTCGGCCCATCGGTCCCGTCGGTGCCCGCCGCCAAGAACGCCATGTGCTCGTCGCCGGCCATGGCCTGGGCCATCAACAGGGCCAGGTGTTGGCTGCGGCCCCCGACCCCCAGCGCATCCCGGTCTCCCTCGAAGTCCGGGGCGTCGATCCGCACGGTCGGCTCGCCCACGGCCACGAAGACCTCCCGGCCGGTGCCGGAGCGAACCATGGAGCTGGCCCGGGCCATGTATTTTTCGACCAACTCTTCCACGGGCCCCTCGATGGGCTTGGTCGCGCACCGGACCCGAAGCCCCATGGCTCGGGCCGCCCGGGCCGCGGCCCGCAGCAACGTCCGGGGCCCACCGACCACCGCAGCGAACGCCCGGCCCAGGCGGGGATCGCCCGGCTTGGGAGATTCGGCGATCTCGCCCCGGTTTCCGGCTTCGAGGTACTCGGAGACACTCTCCGGGATCTCCTCCCAAACGTTGAACTTCTTCAGGGCTGCGATGGCGTCCTTGAACCGACTCGGGTCGGCCACGGTGGGGCCGCCACCGATGGCCGGCAGTTTGTCGCCGACCACATCGCTCAGGGCGAGCGTCAAGACCGAAGCCGGGTTGGCGGCCACGGCCAGCCGCCCCCCTTTGATGCGGCTGAGGTGGGATTGGACCATCGCCATGCTCTCCAGGTCCATCCCGGCCTCGAGCATCCGCTCGGTCAGGGCCACGCTGTCGTTCAGCCCCACCTCTTTGACGGGAGAGCTGAGCAGAGAGCTGGCCCCGCCGCTCACCAGGACCAGCAGCAGGTCCTCTTCGCTGAGCTCGGAGACCAACTCCACGATTTCGTCGGTCACCCGCACGGACTCGCGGGTCGGGATCGGGTGGCCCGCGTGCCGCAACTCGTAGCCCGGAACCTTCTGCTCGTATGCCTCCTTGGTCAGGATGATCCCGAAGTCCATCTTGTCTCGGATGGCTTCCGGCACCGCCTCGGCCATGGCCGGGGCGGCCTTGCCGATGGCCACGATGCCCACCCGCTCGACCCGGTCCAGGGCGATGGCCCGGCGGCCGGCCCGGATGGCGCCGCTGGAGACCTGAAGTCGAGACTCCACCGCCTTGCCTGCGTGGGACGCCTCCAGGGCCTCCTTGAAGATGGAGACCAGATCCTCTGCGAGGGGCGTGCGGGACATGCCTGCATCCCTATAGTCAACCGATGAACTCAAATCAAAAGTGTGGAAAGTCTACCATGGTCCGGCCGATTCGCCGTGCGGATTCCGTCGCTTTCCGGAGTTCGGGACACCCCCTTTATCCGGGGTTCCGTTCGTCTCATGGTGAGACGAACGGGCGCACGGGCGGAATTCGGGACGATGGAACATGCCGTGGAATGGAAGGGGTGGTCGGGCGGGCTGTGCGCCCTGTTTTGGGCCACCGGCGCCTGGGCCCAGGTCTGCCCGGGCGGGGACTGCCTCCGGCCCGCCATCGAGGTCCGCGGCACCGTGGACTTCTTCGCCACGGGCGGCACCTTCACCTTCGACGACGACGCGGACGATCGGCCCGACGGTCTGTTGCCCGAAGGGCGGGTGCGGGTGGAAGCCACCGACATTCCGCCTCGCGCCGAGCTCGAGCGGGCTTTTCTCTACTTTGGCGGCTCCCTGTACGACGACGGCGACACCCGGACCCAGCCCGACCGTGAGGTGGAGCTGGCGTCCCCAGGGACCGACGGGGTCTTCCGCCCGGTGGCGCAAGACGTGGTGTTTCGGTCGGGCCCGATCGGGGGCTTTCCGGAGGTCACCCTGTACACGGTCCGGGCCGACATCACCGACCGCCTGCAGGACGGGCCGCTGTTCGGAGACTACCGACTGCGGGGCTTCGATGCCGACATCTTCGACGGGGAGCTGGAACACACCGCGGCCAACGCGTCTTTTTCGCTGGTGCTGTTGTTCCGCGAGCCTCGGCTTCCGCCCCGGAACGTGGTCCTGTTCGAGGGCCTGCAGCCGGTGCTCGGCTCCACCGTCACCTTGGATCTTTCGGGCTTCGCGGTCTCTCGATTTCCGTCCGGTGCGCTCACCGTCTATGCCCTGGAAGGGGACTGCAACCCGGGACCCGACGCCTGCGCTCGCGGAGACAACCGGTCCGGGCTCGAGCAGATCCGGGTGATCGGCGCAGACCCGGCCCGCCAGCAAGTCCTGTCCGGACCGCAAAACCCGCCAAACGATGTGTTCAATCGAACGATCAACACGGTCCGGCCGCCGCTGCAGAACGTGGTCGGAACCGACATCGACACCTTTGACATCAGCTCCGTGCTTCGCCCGGGAGACCCTTCGGTCCAGGTTCGGGTGACCACACCCCGGCCTCGGGATGGGTTCGCTGGAGAGCTCGTCGGTCTCGCATACGTGGTCGTCGGGGTCGACGTGTTCGCGCCGGAGCTGATGGTGGACTCCAGGATCCAGATCGAAAACGAGCTCGGCGCAGAAGAGGCGTTCTTTGCAGGCGATCCTCTGCGGGTGACCTTCGCCGTGAGCAACACCGGGAACCTGGCGGCGGAGGACGTGGTCCTGCAGGCCCGACTGCCCGCCGAGGTCACCGACTTCGTGATACCCCCCCAGACCGCCTCGGTGGCGGTGGACCGGGACACCGGCCAGGTGTCGGCATCGGGATTTTCGGTTCGGCCGGGCGAGGTGGAGCGGGTGGAGCTTCGGGTTCGAACCGCCTGTCCCCTGCCCAACGGGGGCGAACTCACCTGGACCGCCACCGTGGCCGCCGCCGACCTGTCGGAATTCACCCTAACCGCCACGGCAGCCCTGAAGCCGCGGACCCGGTGCGGGGACCGTTTCGCCGTTTTCGGGGGCGGCGGATGCCGGATGGACCGGCCGCTGAATTCCGGGCCCCCGCCGTGGATCTTCGGCTGGCTGCTGGTGGCTTGGCTGGCATGGCGCTGCCGGGAGCCGCGGGTTTTGTGGCTGTTGGCCTGGGGCTTGTTCGGAGGCTGCGGGCCCGACGGGGGCCCGTCGGATCGGGGACCTCCCGCCCCGCTGGGCTTGGCCTGTCCGGAACGACCGGGGATGGTGGTGATCCCATCGATCCGAGGGCAGGCCCCCTTTTGCATCGATGCGTACGAAGCCCGCGTGATTTCTGGAGCCCTCGGGGCGGAAGATCAGCCCCCCGGCGGCGACGGCAGCACGACCGGTCTGGCGGTGTCGCAGCGCTTCGCCCTGCCGACGGCGGGCGTCAGCTGGCACCAAGCCGCCGCCGCGTGCCGCAACGCGGGCAAACGCTTGTGCTCTGCGGCCGAGTGGCAGACCGCCTGCGGCGGCGATGGCGACCGCAGCTACCCCTACGGAGACATCTTCGAACCCGGTCGATGCAACGGCTTTGGGGCGAGCCGCCGGGACCGGGTGGAAACCGGAGCCATGATCGTCGCGTCGGTGGGCGAAGATGGGACACCGGTGGCGGACGGCTGCGTCAGTCAGCACGGCGTGTACGATCTGTCCGGGAACCTCTGGGAGTGGAACGCGGACCCGTTTTTCGCAGACACGCAGCGAGGGTTGGCCGGCGGGAGCTATCGCTCGAATGCAACCGGACTCACGTGCCTGACCGAAGACCGGGCCGCTGCGCCGGATGACGCCGATGTCACCCACGGCTTTCGCTGCTGCGCGGACGCGTTTTGAAGACCGGTTTCAACCGCCGATCCGAGACATGTCGACGCGATGGTGGCGGGTCTGGCCGGGCACGAAGAAGGCGTGGCCGGAGCGTTTTTCGAACAGCGAAGCTTCGATGCGTTCGAAGATGGCGTCGTCGGAGGCTCCGTCCCGCAACAGGTCTCGAAGCGACAGGCCTTCGGGCGAAGCCAAGCAAGCCCGGATCTGCCCGCGAGCCGTGATGCGGACCCGGTTGCACCGGTGGCAGAAGTTGTCGGTCACCGCGCCAATGAAACCCACCTTGCGGGTGCCCGTCGCCCGGTCCGTCAGATAACTCGCCGGGCCTCGGTCGGCCCGGTGGGCGGCGGCTTCGCCGGTGCGCGCCAGGCCCTTCAAGCGGGCTTTCATCTCGGCCACGGAGACCACCGCATCCCGGCCGAGCTTTGCCCCTTCACCCAGGGGCATCAGCTCGATGAAGCGGGGCGTGATGCCTTCGCCCCAGGCCCATTGCACCAGTTCCGGCAGCTCGGAGTCGTTGTGCCCCCGCACGACCACCGTGTTGGTCTTCAGCTCCGCGATGCCGGCGTCCCGGGCCGCCCGGATCCCGTCGAGCACCCGGTCGAGATCGCCTCCCCGGGTCATCTGCCGGAACACGTCGGGGCGCAGGGAGTCGATGGAGATGTTCAACCGACGCAGCCCCGCCCGGACCAGGGAGGCTGCGTGCACCCGCAGGGCGGTGGCGTTGCTGGTCATGGCCAGGTCCTGGATGCCGGCCTCGTCCCGGAGCATGCGCACCAGCTCGGCCACGTTCTTTCGAACGAGCGGCTCTCCTCCGGTCAAGCGCACGGTCTCGACGCCCAGGCGCCGGAAGATCCGGACCACCCGCACCGCTTCCTCGAACGTCATCACGTCTTCTTTCGCCGACGCAGGCACGCCTTCGGGGGGCATGCAGTACCGGCAGCGCAGGTCGCAACGGTCCGTCACGGACAGCCGAAGGTACCGCAGACGCCTCCCGTGTCGGTCGGCCAACCATCCTGGAACCCCCCGGGTGCCGCGGGCTGCCAGCGGAATCGGGTCGTCGACGGTCTCGGACGGATCCACGTCACACGAGACGATCGGAAGGGACCGCATGGGCGCACACTAGTCTCGAGGTCGACTGCGGGCCAGAGATGGCCCCC
>DAPKRQ010000163.1:0-11486 GCA_031800475.1 Myxococcales bacterium LLY-WYZ-16_1 | reverse complement strand
TCCGCCGCCGTCGAGCATCGATCCCGGAACCGGTCGACAGACCGGGCGGGATCGAGTAGGGGGTGCAGTCCCACGGCGACCCCATCATCGATGAACACGAGCAACGACAAGACCGTCGAGGCCGAGCGCACCGAAGCGACCGCCTCGGCGACCGGCTCCGGGGACGGGCGCGGCTCCGCTGCGAACGCTCCCGAAAACACCATTCCGCCAGCGTCCGAAGGCGCGGACGGCTCCAACGAAGCCACTGCCAACGGCTCCGCCGGGGCATCCGACCCGGCCGCCGCTCCGGCTGAGTCTTCCACTGCAACGAACGAGAGTGGCACGCCATCGGCCAGCTCGGCAGCGGGGTCCGAAGAGAGTGCCGATTCCGGCGAGGCTGCGACAACCGAGGGCGAGCAGGCCCAGGAGCCCGAGCTCAAGCTCGGCAAACCCGAGCTTCCCCCCGAGGAAATGAGCTTCGCCGAGATGTTCGAGCTCGCGGAAAAGCAGTCCCAGGAAAAGCGCAAGAAGCTGAAGGCGGCCATCGGCAGTGACCTGCGCCCCGGACAGATCGTGTTCGCCCGGGTGGTCAGCTCGAGCCACGATTCGATCTTCTTGGACGTCGGCGCCAAGGCCGAAGGCGTGATCCCGCGAGCGGAGCTGTTGGACGAGCACGGCCAGCTTCCGGTCAAAGAAGGGGACAAGGTCGAGGCCCGCATTCGAAAGATCGAAGGCGGTACGGTCCAGCTGTCGCGGGTGCCGGCGCACCAATCCCTCCGCCGGCGCGAGGAGCTGAAAGAAGCCCATCGAACGAAGCTGCCCGTGGAAGGCCTGGTCAAGGGCACCAACAAGGGCGGGTTCGACGTGGAAGTGTCCGGTGTTCGGGCGTTCTGTCCCTCGAGTCAGATCGACCTCCGCCCCGGCAAAGCCGAGGCGTACGTGGGGCAGAAGTTTTCGTTCCGCATCGTCGAATTCAAGGACAGCGGCCGGAACATCGTCGTGTCGCGCCGGCAGCTCCTCGAAGAGGAAAAGGCCCGCAAGGCCGAAGAGCTGCTGTCCGAGCTCGAAGAGGGGGCGGTCCGCACCGGAACCGTCACGACCCTGAAGGACTACGGAGCGTTCGTGGACCTGGGGGGCCTGGAGGGCCTGGTGCACCTGACCGAAGTGACCCACGGCCACATCACAAAGCCGGCTCAAGCCCTGAAGATCGGCCAGCAGGTGCAGGTGAAGGTCCTGAAGATCGAGGAGGGCAAGAAGGGTCAAAAGAAGATCAGCCTCTCCATGAAGGCCCTTCAGACCGACCCGTGGGAGGCCGCCCGCGATCAGATCAAGGTGGGCGATCGCGTCAGTGGAAAGGTCGCCCGCATCCAGGACTTTGGCGCCTTCGTCGAGGTCCTCCCGGGAGTCGATGGCCTGATCCACATCTCCAACATGACCTTGGACCGCCGGGCCAAAAACCCGCGGGACTTGGTGAAGGAGGGCGACGAAGTGGAGGCCCGCGTGATGTCCGCAGATTGGGACAAGCGCCGGATCGGGCTGTCCATGGTCAAGACGCCCCAGGAGTTGGCGAACGAGCTCCGTCAGGGCGAAGTGCTGGAAGGCAAGGTCGACCGGATCGAAGACTTCGGCATCTTCGTGAAGCTCGACAGCGGCGCCCGCGGGCTCGTTCCGGCCCGCGAGACCGGCACCGGCCAGGGCACGGACCTGAAGAAAGCCTTCAACGTGGGCGACGTCGCCCGCGTCATGGTGCAGGACGTGGACAAGAAGACCGGCCGCATCCGCATGTCGATCCGAGCCGCCCGCGAAGCCGACGAGCGGGCCGAGTTCGCCGGTTTCATCAACAAAGACCCGACCGAGGGCAAGGGGCTCGGGACCTTGGGGGATCTGCTCCAAGGCAAGCTGGGCCAGCTGCGCAACAACCTGAAAGAGTGAGCGCCGAGGCCTCCAAGCCGGCGGCTCGCTGGGGCTTTTGGGGGGGCCTCGTCGCGGCCCTCGCGGTGGGCTGCGCGTCGCCGTGGCTCGGTCCTGCCTTGGGCCTCGAGCCGGAGGCGGGGCGAATGCTGGCGGTCACCCTGTGGGTCGGCATCTGGTGGGTCACCGAAGCGCTCCCCATCGGGGCCACGTCGCTGCTGCCCTTGGCTGCTTTTCCCGTCCTGGGGATCGCCAGCGCTGCCGAGACCTCTCCGTCCTACGCGGCCCCCGTGGTGATGCTGCTTCTCGGCGGCTTTCTGTTGGCCCTGACGGTGGAACGCTCCGGGGCGCACCGCCGGCTCGCCCTGTGGGTGCTCCTGACCCTAGGGACCTCCCCCCGTCGCTTGGTGCTCGGCTTCGCCGTGGCAGCAGCCGTGCTGTCCATGTGGATCTCCAACACCGCCACCACGCTGATCATGATGCCGGTGGCCCTGGCGGTGTCGGACCGGGCGGCCCCCGCCGACGCCGACCGGGCGCCGGAGCAGGCGGGGGCCGCCCGCCGTTTCGGTTTGGCCGTCTTGCTGGGCACCGCGTACGGCGCGTCGGTGGGGGGCATGGGCACGCCGGTCGGGACACCTCCGAATCTGATCGCCATGGCGGCCCTGGCCCGCACCTTTCCGCAGGGGCCCGAGGTGACGTTCCTGACCTGGATCGCCGTCGCGGGGCCGGCCATCGTCGCGGTCGTTCCCGTCACTTGGTGGATGCTCACCCGGGTGTATCCGAGGGTGCCCGTGGGCCTGGAACTGGGAGCCCGGCCGGTCTTGGAGGCGGAGCTTCGGAAGTTGGGGCCGTGGCGCACCGCAGAGTTGCGCTCGCTCGGGGTATTCGGGATGGCTGCCCTGCTTTGGATCACCCGGTCGGACCTGGCCCTGGGGGGCGGCGTCGAGGTGGCCGGATGGGCCAGCCGGCTCGGTCTCGAGGGCACCCACGACTCCACCGTGGCCATGGCAGCCGCCCTGCTGGCCTTCGCCATGCCTTCCGGAGAGTCGGATGGAAGCCGGCTCCTGCCTTGGTCGACGGCAGTCCGGGTGCCGTGGGGGCTGGTGCTGTTGTTCGGTGGGGGGATCGCCCTGGCCGTCGGATTCGAGCGAACCGGGCTGAGCCAGGCTCTGGGCGAGGGCCTGGCCCAGCTCGGCCAGGCCTCTTGGCCTCTGTTCGTGTTGGCGGTGTGCTTCGGCTGCACCTTTGGAACCGAGATCATCAGCAACACCGCCCTGGCCAACATCGCCATGCCGATCTTCGCCGCCACCGCCCAAACCTTGGGCCAGGACCCCCGGGCTCTATTGGTGCCAGCGGCCATGGCCTGCTCCTGTGCGTTCATGATGCCCACGGCCACCGGACCCAACGCCATCGTGTTCGGCAGTGGGCGCCTGCGGATCGTCGAGATGATTCGAGCCGGTTTCTTCGTGAACCTGGCGGCGTGGGTGCTCATCGTGGCTTTGGCGCTGTTGTCCTACCGATGACTCGACGAGAAACGGACAAATTCGTCTCGATGTGATCCAGTCGTCTTGCACCAGCCCGAATCCGAGGGGTTTCATGGACGGCATGACGGACGTTCGCAGCAGCGTGATGGCGGCGGTGATGACCGCAGCGGCCTTTGGTTCCGGGTGCAGCTTGTTCGAGGCGGGATTCGACGCTTCGGTGGAGGTCGACGCCACCATCGACGGCAACGACCCATTTTATAACGAATGTACCCAATTCGACCCGAACGATAGCCAGGACTTTCGTGACAACCGCGACAAGATCCAGGAGGGGCGCATTTCCAACATTCGGGTCGAGGTCACGAACGTGGACTCCAACGATCACGCTGCGACCTTCGGGCTCGGCCAGATCGACGTGCGCCGCCTTCCCGAGGCCGGACCGGTCGACGACCAAAACTGCATCATCGATGGCGGCGAGTGGATCACCTCCATCGCCCGGTGGGACCCGGTCCCGCTGGTGCAGGGTGAGTCCTTCGACCTGGAGCTGGACCCGCTGGTGATCGACCAGCTTCATGAGCTGGTGTTCGACCAGGGGGCGCCGCTGGAAGTCCGGGTACAGGGTTACGCGGATCAGGGACCGGTCGACTTCGAGTTCGAAGTCCGGTTCGATCTGGAATTCACCGCACGCCTCCTCTGAGCCCCATTTCCCACCGGTCCCTCTTCCCCGAAAGCGCTTGCTTCGGGGTCCGTTCCTCGCGTTGAGTCCCGCCATGCCCACGGAGAGCGAGGGCGCCGGACCGAGCCTTCCCGCGGGCGAGTCGAAACGGGATGCTCGCTCGCGAAAGCGCCGGCGCGTCCGGCGCGGGTCCCCTGGCCGATCCCCCGAGTCCGCGGCCGAACCAGACATCCTCGAGCCCGACGCGGAAGATGAAGCCGAGGGTGAAGGCGGGTCCGAAGCCGGCGGTCGAACCGAAGCGGATGTGCTGGATGTCCCTTCGGAAGCCCACTCCCTGCCGTCGCTCCCGGCCATTCCCGCGTCCGGCACGGCGAGCGAGCCGTCCCTGCCGACGCCGGTTTCCCGCCCCGGGGCCCTCGAACGTTTCTTGGCTCAGGTAGGGCGTTATCCGGTGCTCACGCCCGAAGAGGAGCGTGAGCTCACCATGGCCTACCACGAGCGACAGGATCCGGTGGCGGCTCGCAAACTCGTGGTCCACAACCTGCGGCTCGTCGTCAAGATGGCTTACAAATATCGGCGGGCCTGGGCGTCGGTGCTGGATCTGATTCAAGAGGGGAACGTGGGGCTGGTCGAGGCGGTGCAGCGCTACGATCCCTTCAAAGGAGCCAAATTTTCCACTTACGCGACCTTCTGGATTCGGGCGTACATGCTGCGCTTTTTGCTCGAACACTCTCGCATGGTGCGTCTGGCCCGCAGCCGAGTGGGCCGCAAACTCTTCTTCCAGCTTTCAAAGGAACGGGCCAAGCTTCGTGCACAAGGCGTCGACCCCGGGCCCAAGCTTCTTGCCGAACGGCTCGGGGTGGATCAGGACGAGCTGGAGCAGGTCGTGCAGCACATGGACCAAGCAGAGGTCTATCTCGACGCCCCCATGGGTGACGACAGCAGCGGCTCCGTGCTCGACGGCATGACGGCAGAGGGCGCCACGCCCGAGGCCCAAGCCTATCGAAGCGAACTGAACGCCGATCTGTCTCGAGCCTTCGAGAGCTTCGCCGAATCGCTGACCGACCCGCGGGAACGAGCTGCCTGGACCCAACATCTGATGGCCGAGGACCCGGTGTCCCTGTCGGAGCTGGGCGCCGAATTCGGCGTCACCAAGCAGCGCATGGGTCAAATCGTGTCGGGCTTGCGCAAGCGTTTGAAGAGCCACTTGGTGCAGACGCTCGGCGAGGACGTGCAGCTCGGCTTTTCCCTCGAAGAGTAGTCCACCCCGACGCTGCACCCATCACGTGCAGCCCTTTGCGGAGTCGGTCCGGGAATCGTGACCGTCGCTCGGTGGAATGGGGCGTGCATCCGATCACAGCGTGCAGCGTCGGGGTGCTCACGGCTTCACGCTCCTGGAGCTCATGGTCGTGGTCGGCGTGGTGGCGACGGTGGTTGCTTTGGCTACCTTCACCCTCCAGCGAAGCCGCGAGCGGGCGGGGCTGGAGCGAAGCACCATGGACTTGCGCGCCCGGGTCGAGCGGGTGCGGGCCTTGGCCGCGGTCGCCGGCAGCCGGCTGGGCACGCCGCGGCTGCAGCTCGACGCCACCTGCCCACCGGGACCGGATGGGGACCTGACTCGGCTGTGGGTCACGCTCGACCCAGATGCGGGCACGGTGGTCTTCCCTGCCCAGTTGCGCGCCGATCCCGGCGCGGACCGGCTCGACGTGACCTGCACCGCCTGGCAGAACTTTGGACTCGGCTACGGGCGCCAAAACGCCGGTCGGTTCTGGGCTCCGGACGACCCGGTCCAGTTCACCTTCTCGGCCACGGGGCGGCTTTTGACCTCGGATGGTGAACCGGACCTGCTGGTGGTGATCGAAAACGAGCGGCGAGAATTCGAGCGGTCCGGGATCCGCATTCTGCCGTCGGGGGTCGTGTGCGCCGCCACCGACCCGGACGTGCCGTGCGAGGAGGATCCGACGTGAAGCCGGCCGTCCCGTCCCTCGGACGCCGAGCGCGGCGCGGCATGACGTTGATCGAAGCGGTGATCGCGGTGGCCGTGCTGGGCGTGGGCATGGTGGCGCTGTTCGGCATGATGGAGTGGGTGGCACGGGCGACGAATTCCCTGCGCTTCGACGCGGTCGCCACCGAGGCCTACGCCCGCTTGGCCGCCCAGATCCGAGACGCAACCTGCGAGTTCGATGCGGCCGACCCCGAGGCCCCGTGGGCGGTCGACCCGGGCATCGACCCGGCCGACGGCCGCCTGCAGGACTGGTTCGGTCTCGATGGACCGGTCGACGGCAGCACCGTGCGAGCCGTCGGCACCACCGGCGAAGAGCTTGCGGACACGGCGCCCCGCATGCGGGTCGAGTACCGGGTGCGGGCCGACGAAACCGGAGGCTGGGGCGACACTTTTGGCGACGCTTGGACCCGGACGTCGATGCAGGTCGACGTGCGGGTCCGCCGAATCACGAACGACCCCGACAAAGACGACCCAGACCGGGTCGACGGCACCTGGATCAAGGTCTATCCGGTGCAGAAGCGGTGCAATCCCCGGGTCCAGGCCGAAGGCAGGGGGGAGTACCTGTGACCCGACGGGGCTTCACGTTGATCGAGGTGATGGTTACCGTACTGATCGGTGCGGCCACGGTGGTGGCTGCTGCCAAGGTGGCCGAAGCCCTGGTTCGACAGTCGGCCAAGGGACGCCAGGCCACCGACTACACCGCCCGCAGCCGCCTTCTCGGCCGCCAGCTGCGAGAAGACCTGCGGGCTGCGGGGCTCGGGTCCTCCGGCGCCATCGCGGTGGTGCCTGGCGATCCGGCGCTGGGCGGCTACCTGCCGGTCAGCAGCGCAGGGGGCCGCTTTTCGATCCCAGCGGTGGCGGGGGCGAATCGCTTGGCTGCCGGCGAGGCTCGCGAGGGTTCCGACGCGATCCAGTTGGTGGTGCCGAACCCCCGTACCCAACGCTTCGTCGTCCGGCGCGCACCCGCCGGCAGCACGGAGCTTCCCTTCGACGGCGACGGCCAGCCTTTCACGGACGCGACTTGTCGATTCGTCTACGTGAACGATCAGAGCTCACCGACCGGGGCCGGACGGGTGGGCCTGTTCGGCAAGAGCGGCGCGTCGGACGACGGCGCCTTCACCCACGGCGCGCTCCCATTCACCGTCGCGCCCGGGTCCGCGGTGACCTGTGCGCGCGTGTCGACCTACTGGGTGGACGGCGACGGCCACCTCCATCGAAGCGACTGGAGCGGAGGCGCGCTCGAGTCCTTGGACGGCGCAACGGGCCGGGTCTTCTTCGACCCAGGTGATGATCAGATCTTGGCTGCTGGCGTGGTCGACCTGCAGGTGGCTCATCGAGTGTCGGCGGAGATCTATCGCTCGAATGGAATGGATCCGCCGACCGCCGACCCGGACGCCCAATGGGTTTTCGCGGGGGCCGGCGGCAACCCCGACGGCCTGATGGCCTCGCCGGAAGCGTGGTTCGAGGTTCGCCAGGTCCGTTATCATCTGCTGCTGCGCCGGCTTCGTCGGATCGACGATTCGCTCGGTCGAATGGAGCTGCCGGGCCGGGAGGATCGGTCGGGCGAAGACCTTCCCGAGCTGTACCGGGCGTCCTCACCCGCCTGGCTCAGCGGCAGCGAGCTGTTGGTCAATCTTCGCCTCTTCGACCTGGGCGCTCCCGAGGGGCTGCCCGCGGAGCCGTTTTGACAACCGGGCGGTCGGACAGAGGCTTCGCCTTGTTCGCGGTGGTGGTCCTGCTGGCCGTCATGACCGCCGCCGCCGCCGTCGCGCTGGACGAGGCGGTCGAGTCCCTGCAGAGTTCGGCCCAGGTCCGGGCCAGCCACCTGGTGAAGTCAGCCACCGATTTCGGGCTGAACGTGGCCATGCTGCAGGTGGCTCAGGTGGACGCGGACACCCTGGTCGGACGAGCGGCCGAGCTCGACCTGTTCGAAGAGCCGGGCAAGCCACCCACGGGAACGGGAGGGTTGTCGCCGGGCGGCAATGGAGCCGACGGCAAGTCGCCTTTCGTCGAACTCGTCGGCGGTCCGGACGAGCTGCTCTACCCCGCTGAACCCAGTCGATACGCCGGAGAGCTTCGGATCCGGATCGGAGCTCGACCGGGCCAGCGAACCCGGGCTCCTGCCGGAGAAGACGTGCGGACCGCGTACGGACAGGTGGTCGAGCTTCAGCTGAGCGTCGAAGCCAATCCCGATTCCACCATCCCGCCCGTGGAGGAGCGGGTCGCCGTCGGTGTGGTGGTACCCCGCACCGTCGCCCACAGCCCGTGAGGAGATGTGATGAACCTACGCCCGTTGCTCGTTTTTTGGGCTGCGCTGCTCGCGAGCCCGTTCCATGGGTCGGTGGCGTCCGCCCAGAGCTTATGGACTCCGATCGATACCAAGCCCCGACCCAACGCGGTGGTGGCCCTGGACGACTCGGTCACCATGCTGATCGACGAGGTCGACTGCTCCGAGTGCCACATCGACCGGGGGGCCTGGCCGAATCGCTTCTTGCCTTTCGAAGAGACCCGGTTGGCCAGTGCAGTGGATCAGATCGCCACCGCATTCGAGGACTTCGAGGACTACTTCGTCTTCGGTGGCTTTCGGTACGAAGGATGTCGAAGGCCCAGCATCCTGGAGCGAATCCCGCCGGAACCCGATGACCCGGACAGCTCCTTCCACGAGCTGCTGGACATGGTTCGAAGTGCCGAGGGCTGCGAGTATCGCGAGTCCGACGACGAGTATCCGGAGGGTGCCGTCGACGAAGTGTGCCTGACCCCCGACGCCGGGCCCGGGTGCAACGGAGATTCGGGTCTTTTGAACCAGATCGCGTCGGACATTCAAAACGGCGCCTTTCCCGGACTTGAGAGGGTTCCGGAACCGGTCTCGACCTCGACCGCATGCTCCCGGCGACCCGGGAACTTCAACATCCGGAACGCGTTTCGTCGGATCGCGCCCACCCAGGAATGGGTCCTGTGGCCGGACCCGGAATCGATCAGTGTCGGTGAGGCGAACTCCGGCTTCTGCCGTCCGATCTTTTCCATCTTGGAGGAGATGTGGAGCGAGCTGAACAACTGCCTGCATGGCCCCGAGGCGTACTGGGACCTTTCCGGCATCACCCAAAACGGCATCTGCGATCCGACGGAGGTCGCCGGCTCGATCTGCACCACCTCGCCCCTGGCCGGCGATTCCTGCTTGTGTGCCCCCGACCCGTCCTGTGTGCCGGGTGGCGCACCGACGAGCCCCTGCGGTTTCACCTACGACAAGCCGAGCCGGCAGCAGATGGCCATGTGCGAATTTGGCAACGACGATGGCGTCTTCGGTGAGTTCTTCGACAATCAGGCGGACAACCGGGCCTCCGGGGGCTGTCGCGAGAACGTGGGCATCTTCTTCTCGGACGCGTTCGGCGGTGCCACCGACGGATTCGCCCAGGAGGCGGCAGCTGCCTACAACAAGTACTACCAATCCGCCAATGGCGGCTCGAATCTGTTTCTGCTGCACCTGTCCAACGAGTTCGGGGGTCAGGCCCATTCGATGATGACGGCCCTTCAGCAAGGCGTACCGACGCCTCCCTTCGAAGCCACCAATCTGTTGGACCTGCAGCGCAGCATGTCGAAGGTGTTGAGCCGGGCTTACCGAGGGGTGTTCACGGGGGCATCGCCGGCGTTCACCGCCCAGGGTGACGGGGTCGCGGTGCTGAGCTTCACGGTTCCCGGATACCACGGCCCGACCGATTGCCCGTCCGAACGGGTGGACGGGGTGTGCGCCGTCGGCGACGACTACGCCGGCTTCCCGATGCGGCTTTCCATGTATCGAATGGAGCCCGATGGAGATCTGGGTCCCCTCGTCTGGGAGACCGATTGGAAGGACCGGAAGGTGGAGCGCCTGGGCTGCTTCACCGAAATCAACGTGCCTGCGCCCGGCACCGATGCGCGCAAAGCCATCGGGCCCGACGGGGCCTTCACCCTGGGCCACCCTCGGGACGTGGACGTGGATCCCGACAGCATCGATCGCAACGGCGACGGAGAAGTCGACGATCACGAAGAGCTTTCCTGGGGCGACATCTTCGGCTTTGCGGGAGGGGCCCCAGTGATCGTCGGGCCCCCGCGAGAAAGCCCGGAAACCGATCTGATGGCGGCCTACCGGGCCCATCGGGAAGCCACCGAGGACCGCCTCCAGATCGCGTACTTCATGGGGGGAGGTTACGTGCACGGCGTGTACGCGGGGGCCCCGACCGGTGCCGATCTGGGCGCCTTCGGCACCCGTCGGTTTTCGAACCCCTACGACCTGGGCGGGGCCGACGGCGGTCAACGTACCTTGCGCTACCGGCCCTCCTTCCTCGAAATGGAGGGGGTCGGCTACGACTTCTACCTGAACGGCTTGGTGCCCCAGCGCATGACCACCGGCCAGCTGATCGTCCGGGAGGTTCCGATGCGATCGCCGGGCGGGTGGGAGTTTCGGACCCTGCTGATCGGCAACCAGGGGCGCCTGGGCATGGGCTTTTTCGCCTTGGACGTGACGAATCCCTGCGCGGTCAGCGAGTTCGGTGAGTGGATCTTCCCGCCTGCGCCGGTCGACGACGACGACGACGACGACGATGACGACGATGACGACGACGGCGGCTTGCGACACCGGGCCAGCACCCCGCCAGAGGTGTACATGGTTCAGTCCGACGGAGAGGGGGGCCGTCGTCCGGCCCTGGTGTTGACCGGTGGCTTCGAGGGCGCGTCGACGATCCATGTGGTGCCGCTGGTGGAGGGTGGGGGCGAGCTTTCGGACTGGCAGACGCCGCTTCCCCGGGCGCCGGGCGAATCCTACGCGGCTCAGCCCGTGTGCGTGGATGCCACCGGCGAGGGGTTCGTGACCCAGTGCTACGTGGTCCGAACCGATGGGCACATCTTTCGGGTGCGGCTCGAGGGGGGTGAGCCGTCCGAGGACCGGGTGGACGACGTGACGCCCGAGGACGTGCTGCAGGCCGGAACCTTCACCACCGCGCCGGCGGTGTTCTTCGGTACCAACGGCGCCATCCAAATCGTGTACGGCTCGGGTGACCCCCTGGCCCTGACCGCCGACGACGGCGACAACTTCATCTACAAGTTCGAAGACGCCACCAACCGGCAAAAGGACCCAGAATGGGACGCGCCCCTGTCGACCGGAGGCGTGTGCTCACCCTTGGCAGCGCCCGCGTTCGAAAACGGCGCCTTCGCCTTGGGGGAGGGCGAGCGGTTGATCTCGCCTCCGATGGTGGCCGACGGCGTGGTGGCGTGGAGCGTGTACAAGGCGACCGCGGACGCCTGCGTGTCCGGTGAGAGCTACCTGTACGCCATGGACTTCGAGACCTGCGTGGACGCTTTCGACGACGGTGGGCCACCCCCCACCGAATCGAGCCCCGCTCCACCCGAGCCCCGGGAAGTGGGCAAAGGGATCGCCACGGCGCCGGTGCTTCACCGGGCG
>DAPKRQ010000162.1:0-13654 GCA_031800475.1 Myxococcales bacterium LLY-WYZ-16_1 | reverse complement strand
GTGGCGCCCCGCCCGCTCCAGCCCATCGGCGGCCAATCGCTGGCCGTCTGGGGTCTCGAGCAAGCCGTCTGCTTCGCCGCTGGCCACTCCGGCCGCCCGGTCCACCTCGAGCGACCAAGCGACCCAAGCTCCATCATCCCCCATGCGCGCCGGAGCCGGAAAGCGCCGGCGAGGCCGGTCCTTTTTGTCCAGGCGCTGCACGAGCTCCCCTTCGGTCGCCTCGGGATGGAGCGCCCACAGTCCGCGCACGACCGCATCTTGATGGGCCCCCAGCAGTCGCGGGTTTCGAAACGCCGCTTCGAGCCGGTGGGACGCTTCGTTCGGATCCAGGCCTCTCAATCGACCGTACGTGGCCGCCCACAAGCTCGCCAGGCGCTCCCGGGTCAGGCGCGAACGAAGCTCTGCGGAATACCTCACGCCCCCGCGTGATGGCACCGTGCCCCGCGGCAAGGCAAGCACCCCTCTTCCACCCGGCACCGACCTCTGGTTCAACCGAATCAACATGCGTACTCCACGGGCCTTGTTGGGGGGGCTTTGGCTCGCAGGCTGTGCTGGTTCCACGCCGCAGCTGGAGGGGCTCGACCGGGAAAAGCTACCGAGCGCCGAGGACTTCGACAACGAAACGTACACGATCGAAGACCACACCGTGGTGACGTTTCGACCCGGGGCAGACGGTCCCGAAGCGGTGGTCCGACGCCGCCACCGACTCGTCATCCTGCGAAACGAAGCTCGCGATGCTGCCGACAGCGGGTGGTCTTATTCGCGCGCGTTTTCCGACATCGTCGATGCCCGCGTCACCGTCCTGCGGCCCGACGGAGAGTCCATGTCATTCGACTCGAGCGATATGCAAGACCATCCGCTGGCGGCTGCACGGCGGTACTATAACGACATCCGGGTCGTGAGCTTGGATGCGCCCGAGTATCCGGTCGGCACCGTGATCGACAAAGAAGTGGTCAAAGTGGAGCGCCGACCAGATCTGTTCGCGTACCGGCACCGGTTCGGCAGGTCGGCCCCGGTGGGGCTGAGCCGATTCGAGGTCCGCTTGCCCACGAACTGGACCGTGCATCACCGCGGAGCGCGAGCATGGAAGCCTTTCGAATGGGCTCCCGAACGCCGCGTCGAGGACGAGCAGACCATCCTGATTTGGGAGCGCGAGAATGTCGAAGCGATTCCCCGAGAGGATCGGGGCCCCGGCATCTCGGACCTGGCTCCGCTGGTGGCGGTCCGCTTGGCCGAGTGGCAGTGGGACGACGAGCTCCAGCACGCGCCGAGAAGCCTCGAGGAGTACAGTCGTTGGATCGTCGATCTTCAGGAAGGCACCGCCGAGCCGACTCCGGAAATCGAAGCGAAGGTCCGTGAAATCTTGGCCGAGGTTCCAGACGACCCCTTTTCGAAGGCTCGCGCCCTTCACGACTGGGTGAAGGAGCACATTCGCTATGTGGCCATCGAGATCGGTTTGGGCGGATGGCGTCCCTACTCCGCCGAGCAGGTCTTCGGGTGGGGCTATGGAGACTGCAAAGACAAGGCCACGCTTCTGAAAGCCATGCTCCACGTCGCCGGTATCGACAGCTACATGGTCACATTGTTCAGTCATCGCGGTGTCCCCCGGGACTTCATCCTCCCGTCGATCGGATTCACCAATCACGCCATCTTGGCCATCGATCTGCCGGGTGGCATGGTGGTGGTCGACCCTACCGAGCGAACCGTTCCTTTCGGTGAGCTTCCGCCCCGAGACCAGGAGGCCAAGTTGTTGATCAATCATCCGTCCGAGCCTCGGATCTGGGAAAGCCCGCCTTCATCGCACGAAGCGAATCGAAGAACGCTCGAGGTTCGACTCGAACAGGATCCGGAAGACGCCATGAAGTGGAGAGGATTCGTCGTCCTGGAGGCCCGTGGCGCCCTCGGAGCATGGCTTCAAAGGAGCCTGGGCGGTGCCTCGGGCAGCGAGCGCGGCGCGGTCATCGCCCGGTGGAGTCTCCTTCCCGATTGGAACTTCACGGACTTCGATCACGAAGCGGGTTACGAGGAGGACGGGTGGGCCGTTCGAACGAATTTGGAGTTCGAGCTTCCGCAAGCCGGCAGCCGCAGCGGTTCGAGGATGCTCTTGCGAACCAGCGACCTGATGAAGACGGCGATCCGTCGGCGCTCCGAATCGGACCGAGCAACTCCATTGGTATTTAGGATTCGTCGGACCGAGAAGCGGCGGATTCGGCTTTTCCTCGCGTCCGGAAACCGGGTTCGTTCGCTCCCGGAGCCGGTTTCCATCGAAACGCAGTTCGGGCGTTACGACCTTCAGTGGACGGCATCGCAGGAGGGAGCCGTGGAGCTGCGCCAGCATTTCGAGCTGACAGAGCGCATCATCGAACCCGAGCAGTTCGAGGCGTTCCGCCAGTTCGTCGACCGGGTGCTGCGAGCCGACCGGGCCGCTGCGGTCCTGGAAGTGGTCTCCGAATGAATCGCAGAACCTGCGTCGCAGCCGCATGGACCGCCTGTCTCGCAGCCTGTGCGTCGAGCGCACCGGCCAGCCGCTGGGCCGAAACAGACCGGCTCGTCGCGCCGAAACCGGAAGACCACGCCGGGCACGACGCGGTGGTGCTGTTCGATCACCACGACATCGAGAATGTGAGCCTCCGATCCAAGCTGTTCACGAGAAAGCACGTGCACCGAGCGGTGGCAGTCTTGACCGAAGACGGCTTCGACCACGCCGACGCGAAGATCTACTACCGAAAAAAGGGAAAGATCCGAGACTTTCGAGCACGAACCATTCGTCCCGACGGAGCGGTGGTCCCGATCGAACCTGACAACATCTTCGATGACGAAGCCGAAGACAAGGATGGTTACCGGGTCCGGACCGTACAGGTGCCGAAGGTGACGGTCGGGAGCACCGTTGAATATCGCTACACCATCGAGGCGGACATTCTCCGGCCGTACTCGTCATTTTGGGTCGTGCGCGACATTCCGGTGCTGGACTACCGGGTGACCATTCGAGGCCCCGACACGATCAAATACGCTGCCCAGACTTTCAACAGCCCCGAGAACTGGTCGCTCGACGACCGAGGTAAGCGATGGAAGCTGACCTTGGCCTTGCAGAACGTCGAGCCTCAACCGGACGCGAGCTTCTCGGGATCGTGGCGGCGTACCATGCCTTGGTGGCTCTTCGTGGTGCGGCAGTTGGTGGTGGGCGCCAACGTGTACGGCTGGGCCACCGATTGGTCCGAAGCCGTCGATTGGCGCTGCAAAGCCCTGACCTGGGGAGACAAGGACTACGCCGTGGGTTTCGACCCGAACGCGGTCGACGTCTCCGGCTGCGAGGACCCCGCCTGCGAGGTCGCTCGTGCGTTGGTCTGGCTGCGGGAGACCGTGGTGTTCGAGGCCTTTTGGAGCTGGCCGGGCAAGAGCGCCCGCGAAGCGGTCGAATCCGGCAATGGCACCGGGGTCGACAAGGCGCGCCTCCTTCACCTGATCCTCGAACATCACGGGATTCAGTCGTACTTCGCGCTCACTGCCCGCCGGCACCAGGGCTTGTTCGACCCGAACTTCCCGTCCCCTACCGGCTTCGACAGCTTGCTTCTGTGGCTGCCCGCCCAAGACGGCATCGACGAGCCCCTGTGGGTCGATCCCAGCTGCGAGTATTGCCGGCTGGGCCAGGTCGGCCGCTACCATCACGGTCAGCCGGCGGTGGTCATGCAGGACAAAGAGGTGGCCCTGTCCACGGAGGGCCAAGTCGAGGCCCGGGTTGAGGAAATCACCGGCGACAAGCCCAAACTGTCGGCCGTCGGGATCGTCGACCACGTCGAGATTCGAGGCCGAGACCTTCGCATACGCACCGAGACCATTCGAACGAAGCGGTACGCCATGCTCCACCGCGATCGGGTGAGCGACTGGGATGCGGAGGACTTCGAGCAGGCCGCCACCAACTACGTAAACTTCCGGTCGAAGGTCGGCGTGCTGCGGGCTCACGAACCGTACGCCATGGTTTCGATCGAACCGAAAGCGTACGCGGGCGTGGACTCCGAGACGTTCGAGATTCCGGGTCACGTGGTGGCGGACGGAGAAGTTCTGCTGGTGTCCCTCGACTTCATCAAGAGCGGTTGGGACGACGACTTCGAAAACGAAAACGACAGCTTCGACGTGACCTTCGCGTACTCGCGCCGGTTCAGCCACGTGGTCGACATTCGGGCACCCGAGGGCTACCGGTTCGACCGACTCCCGGAAGACGTGCGAGCCGGAAAGTCTCCCCTCGTGGTGACCATCGACTACGAGCGCATTCCGAGTGGGGTCCGGATCGTCCGCAAGGTGAAGACGCGGCACGGCATCTACCCGCACACCCTTCGAGACCGCTTCGAGGAAACCACGCAGGTCTTGCGGGACCAACGCGCCCTGAGCCTGCGCTTGGTGCCGGTTGCCGCCACCGCCACCCGCTGAACCCCGGCGACAGGGCCCCCACGAACCGGGCACCGCCGGCTGACGCGAAAAGCACGGCCGGCACGCCAGCGCTGCGGGTCGAGTTGGGAATCAGAAACCGTTCGACGAAGCCAATGGCGCGCCTCGCGCAGCGTCGAAGGTACCCCGTCACCGCGGGCTGGCCCGAGGCTTCGCCGGCCCGGGCAGGCCCGAGGCTTCGCCGGCGCGGACAGGCCCGGGGCCTCGCCGGCCCGGGCTGGCCCGAGGCTTCGCCGGCCCGGGCAGGCCCGAGGCTTCGCCGGCGCGGACAGGCCCGGGGCTTCGCCGGCCCGGGCTGGCCCGAGGCTTCGCCGGCCCGGACAGGCCCGGGGCTTCGCCGGCGCGGGCTGGCCTGGGTCCCGAACCGGAGCCTGCACGAACCCGACCCCTCGCCAGGTTCGTGCAGGCTGACCGCCTGAGGATGTTCAACGATGAAGCGTTTGGGGCGCGTCCGCCCCGCCCGATCATGTAACCGGCGGCGGACCGAGATCACTCCCAACTGCGGACTTTTTTCGCCCGGCCTGTCTTTTTCGGGCCTCTTGGGCGATCCGCTTCTTCGTGGCCGCCCACCCGCAAATCTTGCACGCAGCCAGGTCGTGACGCAGCGCTGGGCAGTGCTCGCGCCCGAACAGGATGATCCGCAGGTGGAGCTCGGACCACCAGGCTCTCGGAAAAACCCGCTTTAGGTCCGCCTCGGTCTGGTCCGCGGTCTTGCCTCGGCTCAGGCCCCAACGCCCCGCCAGGCGATGGATGTGCGTGTCCACCGGGAATGCCGGCAGCCCGAACGCCTGGGCCTGCACGACCTGGGCGGTCTTGCGGCCCACGCCGGGGAGCGCCACCAACGCGTCGAAATCGGACGGCACCTGGCCCCCGTGATCCCGGACGAGTTGGGCGGCCAGCCCCGACAGGGCCTTCGCCTTCTGGGGCGCGAGCCCCACCTGCTGAATGTGCTGCTGGATCCGGGCCACCGGCAGGGCCGCCATGGCCGCCGGAGAGCCGGCCACCTCGAACAAGGCGGGCGTGACCTGGTTCACCTTCTTGTCGGTGGTTTGGGCGGAGAGCACCACCGCCACCAGCAGTGTGAACGGGTCCGTATGGTCCAGCGGGATCGGAGGGTTCGGGTAGAGCTCCTCGAGGATTCGGTAGATCCTTTCCGCCTTGTCTTTCAGCCGCATGCCAGGTCTGCCGGTGTCCATGCCACGGGGGTGCCGAGTCCGGCCACTGCTCTGGGGCATGTCGCTCACGGCGTGCGCCACCTCCGGTCCGTCCTTGGAAGATCCGGGGCCCATGGCCGCTGGGTGGAGGCTTCCGTCGGAATTGGTCGATGGATACACCGGCTCCTCGGTGGATGGGCCGACCCTATGGTCGAACCTGCAAAGGGTGCCGGTGGTCTACGTGGCCGAGCAACACGACGCGGCCCGAGACCATGCGGTGCAGCTGGCGGTTGTTGCCGCCATGCAAACGCGAGTGGGCGATGTGGCACTGGGCATGGAAATGTTTCTGCGCAGCCAGCAGCCGGCGTTGGACGCGTGGGTGGCGGGCGAGCTGACGGAAGCCGAGTTCCGAGCGGCGGTGGACTGGCCGACCACCTGGGGCTTCGACTATTCGCTGTATCGGCCCCTCTTGGAATATGCGCGGGAGCATCGGATCCCGATCTACGGACTGAACGTGGAGCGGGAGGTGAGCCGAGCTCTGGCCCGCCAGGGCCTTGCGGGGTTGCCCGAGGACCTTCGAGCCCGTCTTCCAGAGATGGACCTGTCCGACGCGGAGCACCGGGCCTGGGTTCGGAAAGCCATGGGTTTCGGTCGCGAGGCAGGCGGGGGCGCTCACCACGGGGAGCTGTCGTTCGAACGGCTCTACCAAGCCCAGGTCCTCTGGGACGAATACATGGCCGAAAGCATCGCGCAGGCCTTGGCCGCCGAGCAGGGCCCCCGGCAGATGATCGTCTTGGCGGGCCGGGGCCACGTCGAGCGCCGCTTCGGCATTCCCGAGCGGGCCGCGCGCCGCGGGGCGGAGCCCTACCGCACGGTGATTCCGGTGTACGACGCTGACTTGGAGGATCTGAGAGCTCTCGTCGAAAACGGGGCGGGCGACTTCATCTGGCTCATGGCGGAAGACCCGGACGGCCTGCCCCACCGCCAGACCTTGGACTGGGGCCTCGCACGATGACGCTTCGCACCGTTCGCGGCGCCTGTCCCCACGACTGCCCAGACACCTGCTCCATGCTGGTGACCGTCGACGACGACACCGGCCGGGCCGTGCGGGTTCGGGGCGATCCTCGGCACCGCACCACCGGGGGCTTTCTCTGCGCCAAGGTCAACCGTTATCTTCAGCGAACCTACAGTCCGGACCGAATCCTGCACCCCATGCGCCGGGTCGGCCCGAAGGGTGAAGGGAGCTTTGAACGAATCTCTTGGGACGAAGCCCTGGATCTGGTGGCCGAACGTCTTTCGGAGATTGCTCGGAACGACCCGCAGCGAATCCTGCCGTACTCCTACAGCGGAACCCTGGGTCTGATCCAAAACGGATCGATGGACTTCCGATTCTTCCACCGCCTCGGAGCCAGTCTACTCGACCGAACGATCTGCTCCACCTGTGGCAGTGAAGCCCTCGACGAGGTCATGGGAAGCCGCCTGGGCCCCGACATGGCCGAGTTCGCCAAGGCTGGGACCGTCGTGGCCTGGGGCACGAACCTGATCACCTCGAATGTGCACCTCTGGCCATTCGTGAAGAAGGCCCGAGCAAACGGCGCCCGTTTCATGGTGATCGACCCGGTCCGGACCCGAACGGCCGCCCAGGCCGACGAGCATCTGCCGATTCGTCCGGGTACCGACGCAGCCTTGGCCCTGGGTCTGATGCACCTGATCTTTCGGTGGAACCGAGAAGACCGGGGGTACCTGGACGCCCATTGCGACGGCACCGACACGCTCGAGCAAGAAGTCCGCGCCCACTGGCCTCCCGAGCGGGTGGCCGCCATGACCGGGATCCCCCAGCCGGACCTGGAGGCCATGGCTCGACGGCTGGTGGACGCACCACCGGTGGCGATTCGCCTCAACTACGGTCTGCAACGACACGCGGGCGGCGGGGCCGCGGTGCGGGCGATCCTGGCCCTGGCCTGCGTGCTCGGAGCCTGGCGCCACGAAGGCGGGGGAGCCATGTTGTCGACTTCGGGCGCATTCCCGGTGGACGCCCGCCGCCTGGGTCGCCCGGATCTGCTGCCGAACCCGTCCCATCCGCCCCGGACAGTCAACATGACGCGCCTGGGCGAAGCGCTGGATCCCCAGCAGACCCGACCGCCGGTGGATGCCTTGTTCGTGTATGCCTCCAATCCCGCCGCGGTGGCGCCCGACGGAGGTGCAGTCCGGACCGGCCTGCTCCGAGAGGACCTGTTCTGCGTGGTCCACGAGCTGTTCATGACCGACACTGCGCGCCATGCGGACGTGCTCTTGCCCGCCACCACGCAGCTCGAGCAGCTCGACATCCACAAAAGCTACGGTCATTACGACATCCTCTTGAATTCGCCGAGCATCGAGCCCCTCGGCGAAGCGGTGCCGAATACCGAACTGTTTCGACGGCTCGCCGCCCGCATGGGATTCGACGACCCCTGTTTTCGGCAGAGCGACGAAGAGCTCGTCCGGCAAGCTTTCCGCTGGAGCGACCCGGCCATGGCCGGTATCGACGTTGATCGACTGAAGCGAGAGGGCCCCCTGCGAGTCAAGCAATCGTCCGCCCCCTTCGCCCAGGGCGCTCCCGCGGGCCGGATCCAACTCGCCCTTCCGGGTCGACCGTTTTATGTGCCGCCCGCCGAAAACCCGGACGGAGAGCGAGAGCCTCGGCCCGACCTGGGCCTGGTGCTCCTGTCGCCCCCGGCCCATCACTTCCTGAACTCGACCTTCGTCAACCTTCCGTTCGCCAAACGCGCCGAGCGGGGACCCAAGGTTCGCCTCCACCCGCGGGACGCCCGGGCACGGTCACTGCGGTCGGGCGAGACCGTCGAGATCTACAACGACCGGGGTGCCTTTCGAGCCGAGCTCGAAATCACCGAGGACGTCCGCCCCGGGGTGGCCTGTGCGCCGTCGATCTGGTGGCCGAGCCTGGCCGGAGGCGCCAACGCCAACGCCGTCACCAGCCAGCGACTGACCGACGTGGGGCGCGGCGCCACCTTCTACGACTGCGCGGTCGAGGTCCGGTCCGCGGCTGGCTCGGCGAGCTGACCGAACCCGGACGGCCGCCGCGCCCGCGCCCTCAGGCCCCGAGCCAACGGCGCAGGCTGTTGCGGCCGATGCTCGCGTACACCAAGGGGTCCGCCCGGTCCGGGTCTTGGTCGGCCTCGACCACGAGCCAGCCGTCGTAAGGCTGATCGAACAGGCGAGCGAGCCAGGTTTCGAAGTCGAAACGGCTGTCTCCGGGCACGGTGAACACGCCTTCGACCACCGCGTCGGCGAAACTTCCGTTTTGCGCTTCGATGCTGTCGACCGTGCCCGGACGGACGTCCTTCAGGTGGACGTGGCCGACGCGGGTGCGGTGGCGAGACAAGACCCGAAAGGGGTCGGCCTTCGCAAACAGCAGGTGCCCCACGTCCAGGCACAGCCGAACCGACTCGCCGGTGGCGGCCATCAGTGCGTCCACGTCGTCTTCGGACTGGACTGCGGTTCCCATGTGCGGGTGGTAGAGAAGCTGCGTGCCCCGGGCCTCGAGGGCGTCGGCCAACAGGGTCAAAGCCTCTCCGAATCGGCGCAGGCCCTCGGGATGCAGCAAGGGTCGTTTGGAAAGCGGCACCCCGCGGTCTCGGTGAACAGCCCCAGTCAGCTCGCCCACCACCAGCCGCGGGCAGTCGAGCTTGCGGAGCAGCTCGAGCCGCGGTTCCATTCGACGGAGCTCTTCGTCGACGGCCCCTTCGAGGAGTCGACTCCCATGCCATCCGGCGACCAGGGTCAGACCGTGCTCTCGCAGACCGCGAGCCAGCTCCATGGGGTCCGCGGGAAAGCGTCGACCGAGCTCGATCCCTTCGTAACCGGCCCGGCTGGCTTCGGCGACGATCTTTCGAAACGAGTTTTCGGATCCGAGCCCCGGAAAGTCGTCGTTGGCCCAGCCGACGGGGCTGACGCCCACTGCGGTCACGACCCGGGCTCCCCGGCTCCGAAAGGCGCGAAACCGGGCCCCGTGGCCCCCGGAACCCGCCAGGGCGCACCGCCGGAGCCCGTGCCGGCGTCCGGGTCCGTCGGAACCACCACCACGGACACTCCAGCGTGCTCCCGGGCGTCGTCGAGGGCGGATCGCAGCGACTGTCCATCGCCGGCCGCCACCGCCCGGGCTCCGAGGCTTCGGGCGTGGGCCACCAGGTCCACCCTCCGCCCGATCAGGTTTGCGAAACTCGGGCCTTGGCTGGCGCCCTGCAGCCGGTGAATGCAGCCAAAGCCCCCGTTGTCGAAGACCACCGCGATCAGCTGCACCCCCAGGCGCGCCGCCGTTTCGAGCTCTCCGTTCAGCATCAGGTAAGCCCCGTCTCCGAGCAGCGCCACGACCTCCCGATCGGGCCGGGCGAGCTTGACGCCGAGGGCGCCCGCAAGCTCGTAGCCCATGGCGGAGAAGCCGTATTCCACATGGGTACCGACCCCGGCGGGCCCCCGCCAGCGCTTTTGCATCTCTGCGGGAATGCTTCCCGATGCGGCCACCACGGTCGTGTCGGGCTGGGCCCACCCAGCCACGCCGTCCAAAACCTGCCCGTCGGTCAAAAGCTCGCCCCGGGGCTCCTCCGCCCGGGCTTCCCACCAGGCACGGGCCGCCTCGGCCCAGCGGGCGGACCAGTCCGGGTCCACCGGCGGCAAGCCGAGGGCCCGCAGGGCCTCCAGCCCCTCCCAGGCGTCGGCCACCAGGGGCACGGCTCCATGCTTTGACGCGTCCTTCGGATTCACGTTCACGTGAAGGCGGGGCCGATCTTCGAACAAGGCCCGGGAGCCGGTGGTGAAATCGGTCAGACGGGAGCCGACGATCACCACCAGGTCGGCTTCGCGGACCGCCCGGTTGGCAGGCTCGGTCCCGGTGACCCCGAGGCCCCCCAGCATCTGCGGATGGCGGGAGGAAACCGCGTCGCGCCCCGCGTGGGTGGTAGCGGCCGGCACGCCCGCGTTCATCCAGGCGGCGACCGGCTCCTCGGCCCCCGCGTACACCGCGCCCCCCCCGACCACCAAAAACGGTCTGCGGCTGGCGGCCACCATCCGAGCCGCGGTGGCGAGTTCGGCCGCGTCGGGACGGGGACGGCGGATCGGCCACCTGCGGGACTGCAGGTGGGCCGGTGCCACTTCGAGCGGCTCCACCTGCACGTCCTGCGGAAGGGCCAACACCGCGGGCCCCGCATCCACCGGGTCGGTCAGGATCCCCATCGCCTGCTCCAGGCTCGGGATCAGCTGCTCGGGGCGGCCGATGCGATCGAAGTACCGGGCCACCGGCCGAAAGCAATCGTTGGCGGTCCGGCTCGGATCGTCGGGGTGCTCGAGCTGCTGCAGGACCGGGTCGGGCCCTCTGTCGGCGAATGCCTCGCCCAGCAGCAAGAGCACCGGCAGGCGGGATACATGAGCCACGGCGGCCGGCGTCACCAGGTTGGTGGCGCCGGGACCGATCGACGTGGTGCACACGAAGGCCCGCCGGCGCCGATGGGCTTTGGCGTAGGCGACGGCGGCCATGCCCATGCCCTGCTCGTTGTGGGGGCGGATCACGGGGAGCGTTCCCTGTCCCAGGGCCGGGCCCAAACCCGCCACGTTGCCGTGACCGAAGATGGCGAAGACCCCCCCGAAGAACGGCACCCCTTCGTCAACCTGCTGGGCGGCGAGAAATTCGACCAGCACCTCGGACACGGAGGCCATGGCGCTTGCTTCGCTCAGCCGCAGCCGGTTGACCAGGACTCGATCAGGCTTCGAAGGCGCCCGCGGACCGCGGCCACCACCTCGAAGTCCGAGGCCGCGCCCTCGAGCCAAGCCCGGGCGGCTTCGGAGAAGACCGTGCGACCGAACGCGAACCCCCGGCAAGCCGGGCGGGTCCGGGCGAGCTCGAGCCGCCGCTGCACCTCGTCGGGCGGGCATCCGTTGCCGAGCAGCAGCACGCCGGCCGGGCCGGTCCGCCGGAGCACCGCTTCGAGGGCGTGCCACTGGGCGTCGGTCACCGGCGGCGGGAGCTTCCACCACAGGGGCTCGGCCACCTGGGCCAGGGCCTCGAGGGCCGCGGGCATTGCGTCCAGGTCGTCCCGGCCGTCCTCGTCGATCGGCAGCACTTCGAGCAGAAGCTCGCGCTGCTGGGCCGCGCACACCGCGGCCAAGTCCGCCACGCAAGCCCGCTGGCGGGCCAAAAACCCATCCGGGCGGTCGGGGTGATACGCCAGTTTGCATTTGACCACGTGCGCCGTGGGCCAGCTCGAAAGCAGAGCTCCAGGCGCACCGACGAACCGGAGCTCGGGCCCGCTGTTCGCTTCGATGGGTCGAGCGACCAAGGCGTGCGGCGGCACCCGGTCGAACAGCGCGGACGCGTACTGGTCGTCGAGCACGAACCCACATCGGGCGCTGGACAGACCGGCGTCTTCGAAACCCAGAACGCCACCTTCGAAGATCAAGCGCTTCAAACGAAGGATGGCGTCTTCGCTGTCGGAACGCCTCGCGGCCGCCTCTTGAAAGAAGAGGCGGTGGTCCATCGCCAAGAAGAAGACGGTCTGATGCGGAAGCAACCGCGCCTTCAGGATGTCCGCGTGAGTGCGGTCGGCCCGGGCCACGGCCGGGCGAGGGTCGGTGCGTTCTCGGAGGTCCTGCACGAAAGACTCGAGCTCTTCTCGGAAGGGCGTGGCCGGTGCGCAGGCGTGCCTAGACACCACCAACCCACCGGCTGCGTTGGCGTACCGCAGCTTGTCCGCTTCCTGCAAGCCGGCATGCAGGGCCCAAAGGTACCCGGCCAAAAAGCCGTCGCCTGCGCCCAAGCTGTTGTGGACCGGCAATGAAACCCCGGGATCGTCCTCGATTTCGCCATCCGAGCCCACGGCGAAAGCGCCGCGCCGACCGCGCTTCACCACCAAGACCGCCCGCGTGGCGGCGCGCACAGCCTTCAGGGCCCGCTCGAGGTCGGGCGAACCACCGGCCATGCAGAACTCCTCTTCGGTTCCCACCACCCGGTTCAGGTGCGGAAGAAATCGCGCGATCGCACCGCGGGCTCGGGAGTCGACGCCCTCCCGGGCCTCGCCCCGGCCGACCGGCGCTTCGCCCCAGAGGACCGGCCGATGATCCAGGTCGAGCACGACGCGGCGCCCCGCGGCGCGGGCCCGGAGCAGCGCCGTCCAGCTGGCTCGCTCCGTCTCGGGATCGGACAGGTGCGTGCCGGTCAGCAGAAGCACCGCACCCCGTTCGGGCCGGCAGGCTTCGACCTGCGCCACGTCGACCGCCATGTCGGCGCAGCGCTCCCGAAAGAACAGGTGAGGGAAGCGATCGGCGGACTCCATCGCCAAGACCACCAGGCCGGTCAATCGACCGGGCGCATCCCAGACGCCCTGCACCTCGATGCCTTCATCCAGCAGGGCTCTTCGGACGAAAACACCGAACGGATCATCTCCGACCCGTGTCAGCATGCCCACCCGGAGCCCCAGCCGAGCCGCTCCCACCGCCACGTTTGCGGCACAACCGCCTAGGCTCTTTCGAAAAGAATGAGCGTCGGCCAGTGAAGCGCCTCGCTCGGGGCTATACAGGTCGACCGCCGCCCGTCCCAGGCAGACCAGGTCCAGCTCCGCCGGCTCGGCCGTGCTCAGCGCTTCAGGAGCCACCGGTGCTCGGGGTCGAAGGTGGGGCCGTCGTAGCGGGCGGCGTCCAGGTGTCGGATCGCCCACAGGTAGAACATGTCGTAGCCCGGAGCCGCGCACTGGGCGTGGGTGCGGCCGCCCTCGATGCACAGGGTGTCCCCGTCTGTGACCTTGGCCACCTCGTCCCCGTGCTCGGCGTGCCCGTACCCGCGCGGGTCCGCGAAGCGGTAGTGGTACAGCTCGGGCTGCGGGTGGTGGTGGGGCGGGTAGCTCGACCAGCGTCCTGGGAGGGCTCGGACTTCGCCCAAGACCAGCCGAGCTGCCGCGGGGCCTTCCCGGTCGTCGACGTAGGTTCGAACCCAACGAAACGCCGCGTCGTCTCGCGCCCCCTGCCCCCGGGGCTCGGACCGGCAACGCTCCGGTGGCACGTGGTGGGGCGAA
>DAPKRQ010000161.1:0-3140 GCA_031800475.1 Myxococcales bacterium LLY-WYZ-16_1 | reverse complement strand
GGGCTGGGCATATACGGGCTCGAGGCCTGTTGCCGGCCCTCCGAGCCCCAGGACGGCGGGCATGAGCCACGCAAGGACGGGAGTCAGGCCGGAGCGGGGCAGGGGCCGAAGCATTGAGAATGATATTGACTTGCACTCTCAAAAACGGCAAGGGGCCATGCTCATGCGAATTCGATTCCTGAGTGCGGTTTTCTTGGGGGCCGGTTTGTCCGCGGTGGCCTGCGGGGACGACGATCCAACCAGCGACACCGGCACCGGTACCGGGATGGGCACGGGCAACGGAAGGGTCGACGCCGGTCCCGTCGACACTGGCGGCTCCGGCATGGTCGACATGGGCATGCAAATGCAGCGGTGTGAGCCAGCGGCCATGGTCGAGTGCGTCGATGCGCAGATCACCGACCTGAACCTGTTCGACACACCGAGCCCGGACGGGGTCACCAACGAGCCCCTGGACGAAGGCTTTCGGAGCGTCATCGACGCCACGGGCGGGGTCATGTTCGGCGGGGGGCCGCCGGTACCGACCCAGTCCTACGTGTACCTGCGGTTTACCGAGAGCGGTCTGGAAAAGGTGGAGCTGTCCGACGAAGAGGCCTTCGAGTCGGCGGACTGGGACATCGCTGCCCGCCGCTTCATCGTGCGTTTGAATTCCGGAGTATCGGGGCCGTCCTGCGTTCAGGTCGCCCGGACCGCGCCGGACACCGAGTTCGGGGCCCTGACCGAGGTGCCGGACGGGCTCGATTATCGCACCGAGGAATACTACAGCACCGGAGACTGCACCATCGTGTCCGATGGCTCGGGAATCGGCGCGCCGGGCACGGCTCTCGGAAGCTACTGGACGTATCGTGGATGCGTCGAGATGACCGGCAACGTGTACGTCGTAGAGCTGGCCGACGGCCGGTCCGTCAAGCTGGAGGTCGAGTCCTACTACTCGCCCGACGTGCAGGAATTCTGTGACGCCAACGGCCGGCTTCCGGAGGACACCCCGAGCGGCTCCGGGCGGGTCCAACTCCGCTGGGCGTTCCTCGACTGATCCGCTCCATGCTCCGCCGTCTCCTCGTCATTGTCGCGCTCTGTGCCGCTTCCGAGGGCTGCGGGCCCGACCGGCGGGCCCACTTCGAAACCGTGTCGCTCGAGCTTCGGCCCGACACGCCGGACAACGACGAGCTCTTTCGCTTCGACGACATGGAGGCGGTGGAGACCCTGGATTCCGACCGGGTCCGGGTCCACTACACCCGGGTCGGGCGAAACGCCGTTCCGCGTATCGACGTCGATCGTTCTGGCGTACCCGACTACGTGGAGCTGGTTCGCGACCGGTACGACGAATATCTCGAAGCCTACGCGACCATGGGCTATCGGGCGCCCCTGTCCGACGCAGATCTCGACGATGACAATGGAGGGGACGGTCGATTCGATGTCTACTTGATCGATTTCTTTGGCCGGTCCGACGGAGCCTTTCAGACCGACCGCTGCACCAACACGTGCGTGGGCTATGCAGTGCAGGAAAACGATTTCGCGGGATATGGCTATCCGAGCCTCGACGTGGCGACGCAAATCCTGGCCAGCCACGAGCTCTTTCACGCGGTGCAAGCCAGCTACGACGCGGGACAAGATGTCATCGTTTCCGAGGGGACGGCCGTGTGGGCCACCGAGGCGCTCGAACCGGAGCTGGACGACTTCGAACGCTTCGTTTCGGGATATCTCGCACGCCCCGAGCGCCCCCTGAATCGGCCCTCGGCCGGCGTGGTCGGGGATCCGTTCGCATATGGGTCCGCGCTGTTCTTCCGCTTCTTGGAAGAGCGCTTCGAGGACCCAGCTCTCGTCCGGGTCATGTGGGAGCGCGTCGAAGATGGAACCGGGGGCGTGGCAGACCCCACCTGGTACGAAGCTCTGGACAACCTGCTGGCGCAGGACCAGGGCGTCGACCTCTCGGAAGCGTTCGCGGATTTCGCGTTGTGGAACGCGTTCACCGGACTGGGACCCAAGCCCGAGGGGGTCAGCTACCGAGAGGCAGGCAGCTATCCACCCGTGGCTCAAACCGAGGTCGAGCTCCCCTTCGAGCTGGAGCGACCCCGGCACGCGCAACTGTCCGCCCGTTACTACGGCTTTCCCACCGGCGAACGGGACACGATCCGGGTGAGGCTCGTGGGTGACTTCGACGGGATGCAGGTCTGGCTGCTTCTCGGGTCGGGCCAAACGGTGCGCATCTTTGGTGGAACGAACGAGGTCTCTGCGGCGGTGGACGGTGCGGATCGGGGGCGGGTGGTCGTGGCCAACACCGGGCTCGAAGGACCGAGTCGCCGGGCAAGCGTCTGCCTTGGGACCCCCGAAGAAGTGGACGGGTGCGAAGAGGCGCTCGAGCCCGAGCCGCCCGATGACGACCCGCCCGAAGACGATCCACCTGAGGACGATCCGGACCCGCCAGCAGACCCGGATCCAGTGCCTGGCGAAGACGGAGCGGACCCGGAGACCGATGCGGGCGGCTGCCGCACCGGGCCCTTCCACGGCGCTGGCAGCGCCCTCGCTTGGGCGCTCCCCGGCTTCGCTTGTGTTGCATGGCGACGCCGCTTGGCGTTCGACGGTTCGTCGAGTCCAGTGCGGGGCGGATCCGCCTCGGAAGATCAGGCCTTCACGTTCTGAGTCATGCTTTTCGACGGGTCGTGCTGAGACTGCATGATCTTCGAGAGCATCTCGAACGTGCGTCGTTGGGCCTGTGAGCTCTGCTGAAGCCGCCGCAAGAAGATCCCGCCCAGAGCCGATCCAGCACCCCCGGTCATCGGACCCGGGTCGGGTTCGGACGCCGACTCGGTCCGGACCGCGTCGTCTCCTGCCGGCGCGGATACGGTCTCGGGTGCGTCTTCCGGCGATGGGTTCGCAGGCGCGTTCGGGCTGGCGAAAGGCCCGGCTGCGGCCGAAACCATGGGCCCGGCCTCCGGATCGTCGGTCGCTGCTCCGCTGGCGGTCGCTGCTTCGCCGGCGGCCGCTGCTTCGCCGGCGGCCGCTGCTCCGCTGGCGGTCGCTGCTCTGCCGGCGGCCGCTGCTTCGCCGGAGCTGGCGCTGCCGGCAGCGCCCGGCTCGGTTGCGGCCGAACGCTTCGATTCAGGGCCGAATGGAACCTCTTCCGTCTCTTCGGTCGGTTCATC
>DAPKRQ010000160.1:0-6204 GCA_031800475.1 Myxococcales bacterium LLY-WYZ-16_1 | reverse complement strand
AGTTGGCCAACGGGACCATGGGGGCGGGTCGCTCTTCCGCCGTCGGGAGCAGCCCGTGCCGCTCGAAGAACACCGACAGCACCCATGGGGTGGCGTGCCGGCGGTTTTTGACCATCCAGGACTCGAGGGCGTTCGCCATGTCCTGGGCGCTCTTGTAGCGCCGCTCGGGCTCCACGTGGGTCGAGCGTGCCACGATCTTTTGAAGATCTTCGGGGACCCCCTCCCGATTCAGGCGATACATCGGGACACCCTTGTTGACGATCTTCCACATGACCTCGTACGCGCTCTTTCCAGTGTAACACTCGCGCCCGGTCAGGAGTTCGAAGAGCATGATCCCGGCGGCGTACAGGTCGGTGGCGATGGTGCTCGGATTGCCGGAGATGTATTCGGGCGCCAGATAGGCGTACTTTCCTTTGACCAGGCCCGCTTCGGTCTTGCTTTGAACCCGGTCGCGCATGCGCACCACCCCGAAGTCGGTCAACTTGACCTGACCGGACTCGCTGATCAGCACGTTTGACGGGTTCACGTCCCGGTGTACGATCTCGAGGGGCCGGCCGTCCGGGTCCCGGGCGGTGTGGGCGTGGTTCAGGCCCCGCAGGACCTCGGCGACGATGAAGCAGGCCAATTCGAACGGAAGCGCTTCTCGGCGTTCCCGAAGCTTGGCGTTCACCCGCCGCAGGTCCGTACCCTCGACGTACTCCAGGGCCAAGAACACCCCATCGTCGTCTTCACCCACGTCGTGCAGGGCCACCAGGTTCGGATGCCCGAACGAGGCCATGGCGCGGGCCTCGTCGAGGAGCATCTCCTGGAGCATCTCGGCATCGGCCCGCGAGCGGTTGACCCGCTTCAGGACGACCCGCTGCACGTAGCCGAACCGACAGCGGCGGTTTGCCACGTAGAGGGTGGCCATGGAGCCGCCGCCCAGGATGCCGACCACCTGATACGGACCGATGACCGTAGGGTGGGGCGTGGACGCTTGGGCGATGTCGATGAACCCGCTGTCCGGTTCGTCGAGGGCCGCAGCCTCGTCCGGGCGGTCCTCGGCGTTCGACCCCTCCACGGCTGCAAAAGACACGCTCCCGTCGAATCCGTCAACCGAGCCCCGGCCGGCGAGCCGGACGTGGGGGACGGGAGCCTTCCGTGCTACCACCGTCAGGCGGTGCTGGGGCTGCTCGTCGCCTACTTCGCCTGTCTGGCGATCCTGGCTTTTGCCTGTGTGGTGCGGCTGGGGCTGGCTGTGGGGTCCATCTGCTTTCGGGACCGGGCGCCTCCGCCCAGCCGCGAACGGATCCCGGTCTTGGTCCAGCTGCCGATCTTCAACGAGCGGTACGTGGCCGAGCGGCTGCTCCGGGCCGTGGCCGCGCAAGATCATCTCGGCACGGTGATACAGGTTCTGGACGACTCCACCGACGACACCCGGCAGGTGGTCGATCGGGTGGCCGAGTCGCTTCGAAAGCGGGGTACGGACATTCGGGTGGTACGGCGCGGGGACCGGAAGGGCTACAAGGCCGGGGCCTTGGCCCGGGGGTTGGAGCTGGCGCCGGGCTTCGAATTCGTGGCGATCTTCGACGCGGATTTCGTTCCACCTCCCGAATTCGTTCGCCGAGCCCTGGCCGCCTTGCGGGAGTCACCGGACGTGGGGCTGGTCCAGGCCCGGTGGGGTCACCTGAACCGGGACCGAAGCCTGCTGACCCGGGCTCAGGCCGTGTTCTTGGACGGCCACTTTCAGGTGGAGCACGCCGGTCGTGCAGCTTTGGGGCACTTCTTCAATTTCAACGGGACGGCGGGGATCTGGCGCCGCCGCGCCATCGAAGATGCCGGCGGTTGGAGCAGCGACACGATCACCGAAGACCTGGACCTGTCCATTCGGGCGCAGCTGCGAGGTTGGCGGTTTCGGTACCTGGGGGATCTGGTGGCCGATGCGGAGCTTCCCGCCTCCACCGACGCGTTCCTGTCGCAGCAGGCCCGTTGGGTGCGCGGCAGTGTGGAAACGGCCCGCAAGCACCTGATGACCTTCTTGCTTCCCCGCTCCGGTCTGGGACTCGGCGTGCGCCTGGGCGCCACCTTTCACCTGATTCAGAACTTCGCGTACGTCCTGATGGCTCTGGTGGCGGTGCTTCTACCGGCCGCCGTCGTGCTGCGGGATCGCACCGGCTGGCGGATCGTCGGCGGCGAAGCGCTGTGGTCCTCTTTGGACCTGACCTTTCTCCTGAGCGGAACTCTGGCCGTGTTCGTGTTCTATGGGGTCGGTCTGGTGGGCGCGGGGGCGGGGCGGCGATGGCCCGACATTTTTGCGGCCTTGGCTCTCGGGGCGGGCATGAGCGTGGCCAACGCCCGAGAAGTTTGGTCTGGCCTGTGGTCTCGAGGGTCGGAGTTCGTGCGAACGCCCAAACAGGGCGAGGCGGGTCTGCATGCGCTTCAGCGATATCGCAGGCCCATCCCTTGGAGCCGATTCGTGCCCGAGCTCACACTGGCGGGGCTGCACGGGGCTGCCTGCGTGTACGCTTCGGTTTGGGGTCTGTGGGGCGCGGTCCCTTTTTTGGCGATCCATCTGGTCGGCTTCGGCTGGCTCGGCGGAGCCACCGCCATGGCGGCCTTGCGGGACGGGTGGGGAACTCGGCCCGGTTGGGCGGCGCGGCAGTCCGGGACCGAGGGGGGCCCCAGCCCGTCTGGGGGGCGTGCCAAATGATAAACGACCGCACGGTCGGGCAACCCCATCACGCAAACATTGCGTAGACCGGAGCCTGCCGCAGATCGGCTGCGCAAGTCGGGTTGACGCGCCGCCACCGCGTTTTGCCGTTCGCGGGAATCGCCGCGCAAGACAGCTGTCTTTGCAGCATCGACCGCGCCCAGGTGAAGAGTTGGTGAAACCTGACTTTCACTTTACCGAAACCAGCCCCTTGCGGACGCGTCCGGATGGATCTAGACACGAATCGGGCGCGAAAGGGCACACGTGGCAAACCGGGCAAAAAAGACGACCACCAAGCGAAAGACCGCGACCAAGAAATCCGCGTCCTCCTCGAAGAACGGGCGGGTTCGAGGTCGGGCGGGCGTGGCAGCGAAGCCCGCCCCCAAGCGGGTGGGGACCAAGAAGAACTCCGGGGTGCCGGGCAGCAAGGCCCTCAAGCCTCGGGCAAACAAGGCCGTCAAGGAGGCTGCCGACGCGCTGTGGGGGGTCGGTGTTCCGCCGCACACCCTGCTTCAGGAGTTGCACGAGGTGCTGCTCCTTCGGTGCCTCGAAGAGGCGGACGGCAACTACGCCGCCGCCGCGAGCCTGTTCGGTCCGAGTCGGCAGTCGGTGCAGCAGTACGCCAACAGCAGCCTCCGGGACGAGCGGTGGAGGCCGTATCAACAGAACCGCCGGCGAACTCGGGTCTAAACCGACGGCGCAAGCCAGCCTTCCTCCCGATTTGACTTCCCGATAGTCCGGGTTTACCGAAGCAGCCATGGCGACGGGAAAGCGACCGCCACGAGGTTCGTCGAGGCGCTCCACGACCCGCCCAGCCGCCGGAGGGCGTCCGACGACGACGCCTGCGGGCCCTGCACACAAAAAAGCCGCCACGAAGAAGGCGGGGACCCGCAAGAAGGCATCGACCCAGAAGAAGGCCGCGACCCAAAAGAAGGCCGCGGCGAAGAAGGCCGGGACCCGCAAGAAGGCGGCGACCCAAAAGAAGGCCGCCACGAAGAAGGCGGGGACCCGCAAGAAGGCAGCGACCCAAAAGAAGGCCGCGGCGAAGAAGGCGGGGACCCAGAAGAAGGCCGCGGCGAAGAAGGCGGCGACCCAAAAGAAGGCCGCGACCCGGAAGAAGGCCGCGGCGAAGAAGGCCGGGACCCGCAAGAAGGCAGCGACCCAGAAGAAGGCCGCGGCGAAGAAGGCGGGTACCCGTAAGAAGGCGGCGACCCAGAAGAAGGCCGCCACGAAGAAGGCGGGGACCCGCAAGAAGGCAGCGACCCAGAAGAAGGCCGCCACGAAGAAGGCCGCCACGAAGAAGGCCGCCACGAAGAAGGCCGCCACGAAGAAGGCTGCCACGAAGAAGGCTGCCACGAAGAAGGCCGCGCCGAGCGAGGGCGGCGCCGGGTCGGCTTCCGCGCCGAAAGGGCCATCCGAAGGAGCGGGCGCAAGCGCCCCGGAGCGCGAATCGCCCCGGAGCTCTTCCCCGTCGCGGAAGGTGCGCCGGGCGACGTCGCCCGAGCGCGGCCATCGGGATCGGCGGACCCCCACGTCGGGCGCGGCCGCTCGCCGCCGCGAAGGCCGAGGGCCCCAGCTCGAGGGTCGGTCGGAGTCTCGTTCTCGCCGGCCCGACAAGTTCGTTCCGGACGACCACGAGCAACTCGAGGCGAATTACGGACCTGGTGAGCCGGTCGACAAGGCAGTGGCCATCGCGGCCATCCGCAATGCGTTCCGAGGAGAAGAATCGATCGAAGAGCTCGCGCAGCGGGCGGCGGAAGAGGTCTTGGCGGCGGCCGAAGCGCTGTCCGATGCATCCGAGGGAGAAGTTTCCGGACCGCCGTCCGACGCGGAAAGCCGCGAGGTCGTCGGGTCTGCCCTGGGCGGCCACCCACCGGCGGAAGCCGGCGCGGCTCCCGAGTCCGACCCGGAGGGCCAGGTTGCCTCTGGGGCCGGGATCGGTATGTCCACGGACGAGGACCTCGAGCCGCTGGTGGGGGTCGACGAAGCTGCGGACGCAGATCCGGACCTCGGTGCGCCGTCCGAGGATCGATCTGTCCTCGCCGCATCCTTGGCTGCCTTGGACGAAGAGGTGCCGGAGGATGGGGCCGGGGCGACGGACCGGGAGGCGGACTTCCCGCCGCCGCCGGACGCCGGCCCGTCCGCGTCGGAGGTGGAGCCGCCGGCGGATGGCGGCGCGGAACCCGAGCCGGAGGGCGGGCCCGAAGCTTCACCCCGGTCCGGCCCCCCCTCCCGGACGTCGGTCGATCCGAAGTCGCCTCCCGCCATTCGACGCATTCCCGAGTCCGACGACGAAGAGGACGAGGAGACCTTGGGGGTGGACTTGGAGCTGGTGCGGGCTCGCCCGGCCCGCTCGTGGATCGAGACCGAAGACGACGACGGCTGGGATGCAGAAGAGCCGGGTCCCGGCAGCGACGATTGGAGCTGACCGGCTCAACCGCCGCCGAGCTGAACCTGCCCCTCCCGTTCCCACCACTGCAGCCATCGCTGGCGAGCCTCTTCGCGCCGTCTCCGCGGAGCATCGTGTTCGAACCCAAAGTCTTTTCGGGTTACGGCCCGAAGCTCTTCAGCCGCGCTCTTTCGAATCGACTCCTCTTTCGAAGATAATCCATCGATCAGCCACAGGACCCGCGAGCGCTCTCGATTTCGTTCGAGCCACACTCGCCATCGTCGCGGGTTGTTTCCCAGCCGTTGCTTCGTGATATCGGCCAGCGCGTCCTGTGCCACGTCCATCATGGACTTTTCTTTGCGTTCCAGGATTTCGATCAGCTTTGGAATGGCGGTGACGTCCCGGAACAGCCCGATGAGATAGGCGGCGTGTCGCCGGGCCGCATGGGAGGTCGCCTGCAGCCGGCCGTGCAGATGGTCGAGAACGAACGAAAAATCCGGGTGGTCTCGGTAGCCGAACAAGGTTCGAGCCGCCACCATGCAGATCCGGGGCTCTTCGTCGTGCAGCCTCTGGATGAGACGTGGAATCGCTTCGGGCACCTGGGTCCCCGAATAGAAGTGTGTGGCATAAAAGCGGACTTTCGGATCTTTGTTTTCGAGACACTGGGCCACGTGGGGGTGGGCCATTCGTCCGAAGCGATTGAAGACCGCCAGCAGTGGGCCGCAGTCTTCGAAGGGCGGCACGGTGCGGCGCTGAAACGGGTCGACGGCGCCCGGGCCTGGAAAATGTTCGGTGAGGCGGGCCAAGATCCGGGGCCCCAATTCCAAGAGCCGTTCGTCGGCGTCCTCGTCTTCGTCGGTGAGCTTTCGGACGAGCGCGTCCACCTCCGAATGGTCGGGAACCAAGGATTGGGTGGGGGCGGGCTCGGCCGGAGTCGGCGCCTCGGACAGGCGGTCGGTCAGCAATACGGGCTGACTCGGACTCTCCTCGGCGCCCCCGGGAAGCGGCTCCAGATTCGGTTCGCTCCACGAAGACGGCTCGACCACGTCCCACTGCAGATCGCTCGGAACGCCGTCCTCGGACTCGTCGCCCAGCAGCCGCTCGGCCAGCCCCCGGCCCTCCTCTT
>DAPKRQ010000159.1:0-4293 GCA_031800475.1 Myxococcales bacterium LLY-WYZ-16_1 | reverse complement strand
CGGGGGCGGACGGGGAGGGAGCCGCTTCCGCTTCGCCGGTCCCTTCGGCGACCCACGTGGGGGGCGCCGGCGTCCCATCGCCGCTTCCTCCGTTTGCGGTGCCGCTGGGCGCGGAGCCTGCCGGGCCTTCGGCCTTCGGCTCGGGCGCGGCCTTCGGGGCCGGGGACGAGGCTCCGCCGAACCCTCTGGACGGGCTCGACGACCGGGGGGCGCCGGCGGACCGGTCGGCCGGCGGCGTGTCGTCGGTTGCCGGGGCTCGCACGTCGGCGGCGCGCAAGTCGAACTCGAGTCGAAAGCGGGCGCCGCTCATCCGAGAAAAGCACGCCACCTCCAGGGTGCCCACTTCGGTGCGGCGGGCCTGCATGCGTACGGGCACCTTCGTGCCGGCCTTCTGCTTGCCGAATCGGACCACCGTCTTCAGGGGCGGCAGCGCATGCAGCTCCCCCGGGTCCAACCGAACCACGGCGCCCACCGGCTCGGGTCGCGGATCCGCGGTGGCGTGCAGGGGAAAGGCGACGGGTCGGTTGGTGACGAGCTGAAACTCTCGGTCCGGCACTTCCACCTGCTGGCCGTCCTGCATGCCCCGGGGCGCGATGCACAGGGCGTTGATCCGTCCATCGGGTGGGGCCCGGCCGTCCGGTTCGGCCAAAGCCAGGAAGTACGTGCGGGGGGAGCCGCCGCCGACCCGGTGGCCGAGGCCTCGTCGCACCAGGCCGAAGTACGAGGCGCCGCGGGCCACCGCCATCTCCAGGCCGGACTCTCCTTCGTCGTAAACCAGCGGTCGCGGGTCGGGCCGGTCCGACTCTTGCGTGGCGCGAAGCCACGCACCCAGGACGCCGCACAGCCGCTCCCGCACAGACACCGGCTTGAGTGCCCCTCCGTTGAATAGAATCGCATCGACATCCGCGGCAGAGCCCTGCTCGCCGTGCCGAAGCAAGAAGGCGGCCAGGTGGCGGGTGATGCCGGGGTCCGTCGCGTACGGAAGTCCGTACTCGGCCAAACCTGCGCTTCGGGAGCGGCTGGGCCGCGCTGCGTCTCGAGCCGGGAGCTCGGGAAAGTAGCCTTGCACCACCACCTCTTCCAGCTTCGCTCGGTCCAGCTCGGTCCGCAGGGAGCCACCGATCAGCTTGGAGCCTTGGCCGGCCAGTACGATGGGAAGCGCCTTGCGGCTCGGGTGTTCGAACAAGGTCTCCTTGGCCAAGCGGCACTCCAGCCTCAGCTGAGCCCACTGCTCCGGGTTCAGTCGATTTCCCGCAGCCAGGCGGGCCTCCATGGCGTGGGCGAGGGCCAGGTCCATGTTGTCGCCGCCCAACAGCAGGTGCTCGCCCACCGCCGAGCGTTCGAAGGCGAAAGGGGCGTCGGGCTCGGGCGGAGCGTTCACCTCGATCAGGGTGAAGTCCGAGGTTCCGCCTCCCACGTCCGCCACCAAGATCCGCTGCCCCGGCGACAGGCCCGTGGCCTGGGGTGTGCCACCGGTGCGAGCCACGAACGCGTAGAACGCTGCCAGGGGTTCTTCGAGAAGCGTAACCCCGTGAAGACCCGCGGCCTTGGCCGCTTCGATGGTGAGTCGCCGGGAGACTTCGTCGAAGGACGCCGGAACCGTCAAGATCACGTCCTGTCGGTCGAGCTGAAGGCTTTCGTCGGTCCGGGCCATTTCGTGGTCCCAGGCGGCCTTCAGGTGGGCCAAATACGCCGCCGAGGCCTCCACCGGCGAGCGCTTGGGTATGTCGTCGGGTGCGTGCCACGGCAAGATCTTGGCAGTTCGGTTGACACCGCCGTGGCACAGCCAAGACTTGGCCGACTCCACGTAGCGCACCGCCGTTTTGGCGCCCAACTGCCGGGCGGCGGCCCCGACGACCGTGTCGGGCCGCTCGGCGGCAGGCCGCCAGGGTAGGGCCGTGGACTCGGGCGACAGCTCGAACGGCGCAGGCTCGTACAGGGCCGACGGGAGCAAGTCCCGGGGTTGCACGTCGCCCGGGGCCACCAGCTGGGGCACCGCGAAAGTGTGGATCTCGGGTCGGGAGCCCTCGCGAAGGTCTGCGTAACAGAGGGCGGTGTTCGAGGTTCCGAGGTCGATGCCGATCGCGAAGCGGGGCTCGGTCACGGGCCGGATACTCCTTGGTTTTCCACGTTTCGCACGTCGTATTCGAGCCGCCAACGCCGGCCCGCCTCATCTTCCGAATAGAGTTCGACGGTACCGATTTCCGTGAGTCGTACTTTCAACCGAACGGGTACCAAAGTGCCGGAATCCAGGTCCTCGGCTTCCATGGTGGACCGGACCTGGGTGGTCTCTTCGAGCACGTCGGGCCAGGTGAACTCGTCGAGGGCATCGCCCGGCTGGTCTTCGGGTCGGTCGGTTGCGCTGAAGAAACGAAAGGTGACGGGCTCTCCCACCACGAGCCCGAGCTGCACGCCGGGTACCTGGTGCTCTTGGCCCTCCTCCATGCCGAACGGAACGACGCACAAAGCCTTGGTCGGCGGCGGAACTCCGGGGACGGCTGGGGCGGAGCCCTCGATCCCCACATAGTAGCTGCGGGCGACGCCGCCTCGGATCCGCACGCCTCCCTCGGCTCGAAGCCGGGCGTGGTGAGCCGCACCGATGGACACGGCCAGGTCGGCGTCTGCTTCCTGCAGGACCCGCGGGGCCGCCCCCCAGGCGGCCAGGATCTCGAGCAGCCGGTCCCTAAGGAGCTGGCTCTTGAAGACCCCGCCGTTGAAGAGCACGTGGGTGGGTGTGGAATTCTTTCCGTGGGTCGCAAGGAATTTCGCCAGGTGGCGGGGGATGGCGGCGTCCGAAGCATACGGAAGGCCGAGCTCCATGAAGCCAGTGCGGGTCGCTGCCTTCGGCAACTCGGTAGAATCAACTTTCGGAAAGAATCCTTCCAAAAGGATATTTTCCAAATCTTCCCGAGTGAGCTCCGTGCGGAGCGTGCCACCGATCAATCGGCTGCCACGGCCCAATACCGAGACCGGCGCAGCCGGGAGGTTCGGATCCGAAAGCAGAGCTTCTTTCGCCGCGCGAGCAGCCAGGACCAGAGCCCGCTGCTGGCCGGCATCGAGCTTCTTTTTGTTCTCGACGAACTTGTGATGAAGGCGGTGGGCCAGGGCCAGGTCCATGTTGTCGCCGCCCAACAGAATGTGTTCGCCCACCGCGACCCGCTCCAGGGCCAGGTGGCCCTGACCGTCGTCCACCACCTCGATCAACGAAAAGTCCGAGGTGCCACCTCCCACATCGCAGACCAACACCCGGTCACCGAGCGACAGCTCCTCGCGCCAACCGTCGCCGGCCCGCGCCAGCCAGGCGTGAAAGGCAGCTTGGGGCTCCTCGAGGAGCGTCAATTCTGGAAGCCCCGCCTCTTTCGCGGCCTGCACGGTCAGCTCGCGGGCCACCGCGTCGAAGGAGGCAGGCACCGTCAGCATGATGTCTTGCTCGGCCAAGGGCGCGTCCGGGTGTTCGTGGTCCCAGGCCGCCCGCAAGTGGGCCAGGTACGCGGTCGAGGCCTGAACGGGCGAAACCCGGGGCACGTCGTCCGGCGCCTGGGGGGGCAAGATCGGGGCGGTCCGGTCCACGGTGGCGTGGCTGAGCCAGCTCTTGGCGCTGGCCACCAGCCGGCCGGGCACCTCGGCCCCGCGGGTGCGGGCGCCGGCCCCGACGAAGGGGGCATCTTCGGCCCAGGGCAGGGCGGTGGCGCCGGCCGGAAGCTCCGAGTCGGCCGGCAGATACAGAAACGACGGCAGGTTCGGTCGGGCCTGAACATCCGACGGGGCCACCACCTGCGCGACCGGAAAGGGCCCCGCGTCGGCGCAGGCCAGGGCGGAGTGGGTCGTTCCGAGGTCGATTCCGAGGTGGCGCTTCATGACACTTCGACTTCGGCGGGGCTCACCACCCGGTCGCCCCGTCGCGCCCGCGGCAGTCGCACGTCCGTGGCCTCCCACCCCTTGTGTTTCAACACCCCAGAAAACGGCGGGCTTCCAGAGACGTTGCCGGTCAACCGGATCCGCGCGGGATCGTACCCGGTTTCCACGTCGACCAGCGTCTGCTCGTCTTCGGTCCGGACCGGTCCCAGGTCGAAGTGCTCCTGCAAGGCCTTTCGACAGCCCCGGTGAACCTCTCGGACCGTGGCGCCGATCTCCGCGTCGGAAAAGCCGTCCAGGTCCTCCATCAAAAAGTCGACGAATCGACCCTCGCGCTGAAAGACCCCCAGGGTCTGCACGGCCGCGGCTTCCGGCTCGGGGCCCGAGGCTGTGGAGCCGGGTTCGGGGGCGGCCGACTCGGGCTGGGCGGGGGCCTCG
>DAPKRQ010000158.1:0-8378 GCA_031800475.1 Myxococcales bacterium LLY-WYZ-16_1 | reverse complement strand
GGGGCCGGTGCCGGCGGTTGGAGCGTCGGCCTCATGTCCGTACGGTCCGCCGGTCTCACGGTACGGGGTGGCCAACTCCAAGGCGGGTCTCCGGGCCGGGGCGGGCTCGGAGGAGACGGAGGTCTCGGCAGCGAGGGACAGCTCGGCGCCGAGGGCGGCGCCAAGGTCGACTTCGACGCCTACGCCGGTCGGGCGGGAGGAGACGGATCGGCCGGCCAGCACGGCGGAAACGGCGGCGACGGTGCCGACGGCTTCGGCGTCAGCCTGTGGTGCGTGGGCGGGGCTCCGACCCTCGACGAGTCCGACCTCTCCCGGGGAACGGGAATCGAGCATCCATACATCCAAACGAAAGGATGCGAGCTCTAATCTTGCTCGCTTAAAAAGAATAAAGGAGACGCATCATGCGAAAGCTCAGCCCCATGGCCCTTGCGGCCCTGTTCTCTGCATGCAGCTCGAGCCCGAATCCCGGCAGCGACGGGCCGGGATTCGGGCAGACCAAGAGCTACCTGTGCAAAAAGGATCCGAAGCTTCTCGAGGAACCGATCGACTGCGAGGCCGATGCCGACTGCCCCTGCGGCAGTGCCTGCGACCTGGGCCGTTGTGGCTTCTCCTGCGCCGAGGACATCGACTGCCCCATGGGTCTGGTGTGCGACGTGTTCGGGGCGTGTAGCGAGACCGTCGAGGGAAATCCCGTGTCGCCGCCCGTCAGCGAAGATGCTGGCCAGCTCGCGGTGGACCCGGTGGGACTGTCCTTGCGCCCCGCTCGGCCGGAGGGTGTTTTCGCAGTCGGAAGCCGAGGAGGCCCAATGTCGGCGGTCCGGGTTCTGGCTCCTGCCCAGGTGGAGGTGTCCTGTGACGGGGGAGCCACGTACGGACCGGACTGCCGGCACACTGCGCTCCTTTCAAACGATGGCCCCCGCGCCACGCGTGTCCGGGTCACGGCACCTCCACCCACCAGCGGCGTCGAGGCCTTCGAGGTTCGGGTGGTGAGCGCTACCGGACGGACCTCGGTCGAGATCCGCTACGGCGCCGACCGGCCAGAGGACGAGATCCAGCCTTTGCCAGGCCAGTACCGCGGCACGGCCCGGGTTTTTGCGGCAGGGCTCGACGGTCTCCCCGAAGTGGCCCCGGTGCCCGATGCACTCCGTTCCCTGGCCATCCCGGTGCAGGCCACCGTTTACGCCACCGAAACGCAGCAGCGCGCCGTGCATCTTCGCGACGGGCTGGGCGCACTGTTCGGTCGGGATGGAGCCGTGGGGGTCCTGCAGGGACCGGAAGACGCCTTGCTCCTGAGCCTGCCGGCGGCGCCCTACGTGCAAGACGACGACCGGATCCAGATCTCGGTCACCGCCGCCGGGGCCATGGATCGGGGCACCTCGGGCCTAGGCGGCCGGCTCCGCCTGGAGTTTCTCGGTGTGACCGAGAGCGACCGGATCCCGTTCGTGGAGCTGGAGCTGGCCTTGGCCCGGACCGATGATCTGCCTGCCGAAGCCGCGGCACCCCCTGTTCCCGCGCCGCGCTTGCCGACGGTCTTTGGGCGCCGCGAGCAGCCCTTGGTGCCGGAAGTGGTCACCGGCCAACTGGTGGGCTCGGTGGGAGCGCTCGAGCCCGGCGCGCCGACAGACGTCTTGGCCCGCCTTTGCACGCCGCTGAGCGCCCGACCCGGGGACCCGGCGGGCACGTGGGGCTCTGCCATCCTGAGCACCTGGAGCGAAGAGCCCGCCTGCACCGACCCGACCGTGACCCCCGTGGCATTCGCAGCCTTCACCGGCTGGTCCCTCGAGACCCAACTCGAACGCTGCGCCTCGGACGCAACCCATGCCCGAGCGAGCCTATCCGGCGTCTCGGCGGAGCTGTCCGAGCGCGAGTGCTTCGACGGCTCCCGCTTGGCGGGCGCATTGGCCAGCGCGCTCTCCGGCGCCCGGGAGCGGGCTGCTGGGCTGCCCACGCCGCCTCGGGCGACCTCCGAGACCTTGGCCCATCGTCTGGCGCAGCAGTGGATCGAGGCCCACACCTTCGTGGCCAACCAGGTGCGCCAGACCGAGCGTTTGAATCGACTGCTGGGCCAGGCGGAACGGATCGCCTGGCCGGAGCCTCCCACATCGATCCTCCGCCGGTCGGTGGAAGGCTGGGATCTGCTCCTGCACCCCCGCATCGCCGCCGGACTCGCCTACCTGTCCCCCCTGGTCTTTCAAGCGCCAGACCCGCGCCCGCGGATCGCCGGCGTTTCGGTCGGCCCCACCCAGCCTCACCACACCTTCGAACGGGGGCTTCCGGTGAGCGTCGCTCGCGCGCTGCAGCTGCAGCTTGCGGCCGTACGCGATCGGCTCGAGCGGGATCGGTTCATGGCAGACGGGCGAGACGTGCTCGAAGACCTGGCGACGAGCTTGGCCCGGCGATCGGTCCTGGTCTACGCCCTGGCCAGGGGCCTGTTCGATTCGGCGCGGGCCCAAAGCCCCGGGGATCTGGCGTGGCAATCGGACTGGGAAGCGTCCGAGCTCGCTTTCGGCGGAGCTCTCGGGGGACTGGCCCGAGGCCTCTTCGACTTCCGGAAGCAGACCAACCCGTTGGGACTGGACGACCAGCTCGACCTACCCCTCTACCGCATCGGCAGCCAGGTCGGGGCCCAGGCTCGCTTTTCGGCGGTTTCCGAGTACCTCCTCGGCACTCCGGGGGCGGCGATCGCCACTGCATGGGTCCCGAGTCAGCTGGCCGAAGCAGAACGAGCCCATGCAGGGGCTCGACTCGCAGTGCAAGATAACCTGCAGCGGGACTTCGCGGCCGACCTGGAGGGAGCAGCTCGGTCCCGTCGGATCGAAGGGATCCGGCGCAGGTACGGTGAGGGCATCGTCAGTCTTTGCGGCAACCCCGAATGGGATGCTTTCTCGGTGCTCGACGAAGGTCAATCCATCGACCCCGACACATGCTTTTTGGCTCCCGGCTGTGAATCGGACCTCTCGGACGTGGTCGAACGGCTGGATCCGGGCGATCTGGCCTACCGACTCTGCTTATACGGTCGAGCCCAAACCCGCCGGGGCTCGGGAGCGACCGAGTCGAACCCGCTCATCCGGGAGCTTCCGGCTGAGGTGATCGAACGAATCGTCTCGGGCGAAGCCACTGTGGTCGACGTGGAAGCACTCAATGGGGAGTTGGTGGTCACGCTCAGCGACAACAGCAGCGTACGCATGTCTTCGGCGAGTTGGCAGGCGGTGGAGCGGCTGTTCCTGGATGCCACCTTCACTCCGGATGCCTTCGCGGCCGACCATGCGGCCTGCGATGCCGTTCGCCAGCAGAGCTTGGTCGACCGCCCTGCCCTGCCGCCGGAACGCTGTTTCGATGACCAGTCCTGCCCCGTGGGCTACGTCTGCCAGCGCCCGAGCGACAGCTGCGTCCCGGTTCCAGACCAGGATGCCCGCAATCCCCAGTGTTTTCGCGGGGGGCTCGGCGAACTGGTCCTCGGTTTGCGGGCCTCGGCGCGAGAGGTCGACATCGCCCGCTCCGAGCTGAAGGAGTATGGGGAAAGCTACGACCGGGCCATGCGCAGCTGCATCATCACCCAGGTCGGAAACGATCGGCGCGAATCGGTTCTCGCGGAACACAACGACACGGTCCGCGACTTCGCCGTCGGCAAGCTCGCCGCCGACGTGACGGCGAACATGGCCGCCGCCGTGAAGGATACGGCCGCAGCAGCCAGCGAGAATCCCTACGCGTCGGTCACGGCGGGCATCGCCGCCGGGGTGGAGGCCGCGGCCAAGTCCACGTCGGACGGCCTGCAGTTCGCCATCGAGGATCTTCAGCGCCGCCACGCCGAGACCATGCTGAGCATCGACAACGAAATCGAGGAACGGGTATGCTTCAACGATGCCGAGCTGCATCTGGTCGGCGTAAGGACGGCGGGCCTTCGAATCGAGCAGGCCACGCTCGACCTGGCCCGGCAACTCGTGGAGCTCGAGAATCAGAAGGTGGCCCTGCGATCCATGGTCCGGGAAGGTCTGGACGCCCTTCGGCGAGAGCGCGAACGCCGGGTCGCCCCCACCGAGATGGACTTTTGGCTCGACGATCGAGTGGAGCAACTCGATGCTGCGCTTCGGCGAGCCAAGCGCGCTCTCTATCTGGCGACCCTGGCCGTCGAATACGAGCTGCAGCTTTCCTTCGGCCGAAAGGACGAGATCCTGAGCGCCCTGCGACCGTCGACCCTGCGGGACATCTACCAGACTCTTCAGGCGCTGCGCGGAACGGGAGCAGTAGATGGTGCTCAACCTGGCAATCGCGTTGCGGTAGTGAGTCTCCGCCGAAACCTCCTTCAGTTGGCAGACCGCTCCACGTTCCCCGACGGCTGGCACGAGATGACCGACGCACAGCGCTTTCGCGCCTTTCTGACATCACCCGAAAACGCGGTATACGACGAATCCGGACGCTACTTGGGACAGGAGATCCGCTTCACCATCAGTCCGCTGGCCGCGCTCGGACTCGGAGAGTCCCAAGGCGTGCCTCTGCTGACCGCGGTCGACTGCGCCGAGCGGCTGTGGTCGGTGAATGCGGCCTTGGCGGGTCTGGAGCTGTCGGCGATTCCGGACAGCACGGTGACCGACGTAGTGCTCCGAAAGCGTAATACATTCTACAGCCAGTGGTGCGGTGACGGTGGGACCACGGACATGCAGGTGGCTTCCACCCGCCCGAATCGCAACCTGTTCTTGGATCCCTACAGCTCGTTCGCGGCCTCCTCCCAAAACCTGGGTGTGCCGCAACCGGACCGGGGAGCGATCGATACGACCCGGGCATTCACGAGCGCGCGGGTCCGGGCCTTTTTCGGCGTGCCTCGGGGAGAGCTAGAACGAGACGACTACTTCAACGGCGAATCTACCGAATTGGCCGGCCGGGGCTTGTACGGCGACTATGCCCTGTTCTTTCCGGTGGAGACCCTGTCGATCGACGGCAGCGACGGGTTGAGGCTCGAGAACGTGGAGGATGTACTGCTCAGGCTGGACTATGTGTCGGTAGCCTCCCGCTGAACCCGAGCGGCGTCGCTGCCTTCAGGGCGTCCGAAGGACCGCGACTTTAGTCCCTCGAAAAGACCGCATGGTCGCCCAGCTCTGCAGCCGGAGCCTCTCGCGTCAAGGCGTCTCGATAGAACGAACGAAGGGTGTCGTGGCCGAACGACGGTGTATTGTCGGCGTCGTACGCCTCGGCCGCTTCGTCCCACAGCAGCATGGACTCCGTCGCGTAGTAGTGTCCGATGCGGGCGAACTCGGCCTTCGGTCGCAGCGCGGGAAACAGTCGCGCGCCGAGCTGAAGCACCCGCACGATGCCGCCCAAGAACCACACGGGAACGCGACGGAAGCGCGGAGGGCGCTCCGCCAGCTCGAACAGCATCTCGCCTTGCTCCAGGGGGGTGATGGCCGGGCCAGGCCCGCCGACCGGCAAGGTCGTGTCCTGCTTTTCGGGATCATGCAGGCAATCGGCCATGAAGGAGGCCAGGTCGCGCTCGCTGATGGGCTTGCAGGCCGTGATCTTTCCGTCGCCGAACATCAGGTACGGCCGGCCAGCCCGCACGCGGCCGACCTGACCCGCCAGCGACTTGAAGAAGGCGGTGGGCCGCACGATCGAATGGATGATCGGCGACTCGCGAAGCTCCTGCTCGAAGGCGAGCTTGGCCTTTTGAAACTCGAGGCGGGGCTTTTGGACGCAGATGGCGGAGAGCAATACGAATTGACGCACACCTCGGGATTCGGCCACCCGCAACAGCTGCCGGTGGGCTTCGCAATCGATGGCCCATGCGTCCTCTGGAGCTCCGGTGCGGCTCGCCAGGCAGCTGACCACCGCGTCGACTGGCTCCGAGCCGAACGCCCGCTCCACGTCCTCGATCCGCGTCACGTCACCGAAAGCCACCTGGGCGCCAACGAGTTCTTCTCGGACCGCGTCCGGGTCCATGCGCCCGCCGACCCCGGCGCGCTCCCGCGCCAAGACCGTGACTCGATGGCCCCGTCGGACCAGTTCCTGCACCACGTGGCGTCCGATGTATCCCGTTCCTCCTGCGACGAAGATCCGGCCTGCCTCGGTCATCAGAGCCTCCCGGACCGAAGTGAAGCTGACTGGCGGTCCTGCGGCAAGACGGCCGTCTTCGGAACGGAGGTCGCGCGGAAGTCAGACCGGGTTGCGACAGCGGATCACCCAGGCGCTGGCAGGGGCCCGGACGGCGCCGTCTGCATCTTGGCGGGGCTTCAGGGTCTCGCGCACGGCGGCGAGCAGATCGGGGCGGCGTCCGTCGGTGTCCGCTCCGGCCAAGCGGATCGCCTCTCCGGCTGGTCCCAGCTGGACCGCGAACTCTGCGGCCTCGTCCAGGTCGCTGCCGAGGCGCACGTTCAGGTCCAATCGCTCCAGGCGGATCCGCTCGAAGCCGGCCCCGAGCAAGATGTCGCTGACCGTGTCCGCCCCCGCCATCGAGAACGGCCCCGGTCCGCAGTGCACCTGGTCGGTCTCCTCGGGGCGGACGCGGTCGACCCGCTCCCGCACGCAGTTCTCTGCATCGTGCAGCCAGGGGTTGTCGCGCCGTTGCCGCCACACCACTTGCGTCAGCTCGGCTCCGGGAGCCAGGGCGGAGCGAATGTTGCGAAAAGCGGCTCCGGGCGCCGTGAAGAACGTGGTGCCAAAGGTCGAAAACGCCGCCGAGTACGGACCCCCGAGCGGATCGGCCTGGGCGTCCGCCAGCCGATACTCCACGCGGGACCCGCTTTCGGCCGTCGCGGCGGCCCGGGCCTTGACGACGAAGTTCTCGGCGCAATCCACCCCCAGCACCCGGCCCGCGGGGCCCACCGCCTCGGCCAGGAGTCGGGTGCTGGCGCCGAACCCAGAGCCGATGTCCAACACCCGCTCCCCCAGGGCCATGGGTTCCAGGTCGAGGACGGCCCGAGTGGCCTGCCGATTGATCGCGTCGATCACCCCCTCGAACCGGCACAGCTTGTCGAACAGAACTCCGTTCCAGGCCTTCACGATGACGTCGTTGGCACCCATGACCTCACGTTAGACCGAAGGGGCCCCGGTTTGAAGCCGGTGGCCAAAGCGGGCGGCACTGCGGCCGTCGTGGGCCCAGGCTCTGCGCCGTCTAGCCCAGGCTCTTCGCCATCGTGGGCCCAGGCTCTGCGGCCGTCGTGGGCCCAGGCTCTGCGCCGTCTAGCCCAGGCTCTGCGCCGTCGCACGCCTCCAACTCGGACGGCAACGACGCCGCTGGGGGGGGCGGAGACCGCCGTCGAGCCGGGCATGCGACCTGCCGTCCCCTCTTGCGTTGGGACGCCGAGCCGGGGCTGTCGGCCGCGTTTCCGTCCGTCTTCAACCCGGCGGAACGAATTTCTTTGCGCCCACCGGTCGGCCCGGGTTCGCTGCGAGACGCCTAGAATGGAGGGTGCCGCCGAACAGCGTGGGGGGATTCGGCTGTGCCTGGCAGCAGGCGCCTTGCTGGTCTTCAGCGGCTTGCTCTACGGAGCGGTCTTCTTGATCCGAGGGGACGGCTGGACCGGCCCCACCTCCCTCCGCAAACCGCTCCTGTTCGGGCTCTCCACCGGGGTGACCCTGCTTTCCGTCGGCTGGGTCCTGGGAGGCCTGGTCCCCCGCAAGGTCGACCCCTGGCTGTACGGCAGCCTCGCCTTGGCCCTGGTCCTCGAGGTCGGGCTCATCGACCTGCAGCAAGCGCGGGGCGTGCCGTCCCACTTCAACCGCAGCACGCCCTTCGACGCCGCGATCACCGAAGCCATGGGCGGCCTGATCCTCTTCGCCACCGCCGTCATCGCCGAGATCACCCTCCGGGCGTGGCGCCGCCTCGCCTTCGACCCGAGCGACACCTTCGTGGCTCGCTTCGGCCTGGTGATGCTCCTGGCAGCGTGCGCGCTGGGCATCGGGATCACCGGCCTGGGCGAAGCCCGGGCGGACCGAGGTCTGGACCCGACCACCTGGGGTCGAGCCGGCGTGCCCAAGTTCGCCCACGGCATGCCCCTTCACGCGATCCAAATCGCATGGGTGCAAAACCGTCTTCTTGCGGCGCTCGGCGTGTCCGAACCGCGACGGCTCGCCTCGCTTCGATGGACCGCTGGAGGGCTGGTTTTGGCCACGGTCTACGCGGTGGTGCAGACGGCCATCGGAGCACCTCGCTTCCCGCCGGTGGGGCCGACTTGGCCCCTGGCCATCGGGTCGGCCATCGCCTTCGTGGTGGCGTTGGGCGTATCCCGTCCCCGCCGGTCCGCCACTCCGTCCTCCCGGCTTTGAATGGAAGAAGCGCCCTCGAACGGAGCCCATCGACCGCGCACGCCGGTGCCCCCCGGCGAACCCTCAGGCCCCGCGAGTCCCTCCTCGCGAGTCCCTCCCGGCGAGTCCCTCCCGGCGAGTCC
>DAPKRQ010000157.1:0-7619 GCA_031800475.1 Myxococcales bacterium LLY-WYZ-16_1 | reverse complement strand
GGCAGGGTGCGCTGGCGGGGTACATGGCACGTGGCGCAACCCACCTTTCGGAAATGGCGCCCGCCTTCGACCACCATCGGGTGGTCCGATTTTCGGCGCTCGGGCACCCCCAGGTCTCGAGTGAAACCGACCAGCAGCTCGAGAAGCGCATTCGAAATCTCGACCCCCTTGTCATCTGCTCCAGAGGGCGAGGCTCGACAAGCCTGCTGGGCGTCGGTGCATGGCTGATCCGGGAACATCGAGCTCGTGATGCCCATGTCGTCTCGTAGGGCCGAAGCCACCTGCTCCCGAAGGCTCGCCCGATCCGCCTTCCAACCGAATCGGCCGATGCGGATCTGCCCAGAGTCCGGCCCTTCGAGCTTTCGAACTCGGCCCGAAACTCCATCGCCGTCCCGATCCGCCGGGTCGGCCCGTTGACGAAGGGCCTCATCAGAGACTCCGTTCAATAGCCCCATACCGTGCAAGGGCGGCGCATGCCGAAGACCGAGTTCGGCCTGTACCGGGCCCCCAGAGAGCTCGGAAAGCTTCAGGCGAGGCTTTCGAAGCTCGACACTCTGCCCGTCCGGATAATCGAAGACGTGCGTTTTCCACTGAATGACTGGAGTCGCCTCGAAAGGGAGAGTTTCGTCCTTTCCGAGAAACGCCAGCTCCCGGAGTTGACTCGCCAAACCCACCGACCGGGTCTGGATCTGGCTGCCGTAGATCGGGTCGGGTCCACCCGCCGGAGCCATGGTCAGGCGTACCACGGTGGCCACGGGAGCGGGCCCATCGCCACCGGTTTCGCCCCGACCTCCTTCCGGGTGGCAAGCAAAGCATGTCCGGGCGTTGTATAAGGGCCCAAGGCCATCCCGGGCGTCCGTGCTGCTGGGCGCCCGAACCCATGGCTGTCCGGCCAAGGCCTTTCCGGCGTAAAACGACGCGCGGGCTTCACTCCCGGGGGCTGTTGATGTCCCCGGGGAATCGTGGCGGGCGGGCGAAGCGGCAGCATTTTCGGGTTCGAGAAAACTCGGTCGCAAAAACGTGCGCTTCGGTTCGAACGAAACCGTGGCGGCACCACCGGGGCGCGAACCGGTAGGCTCCGACTGTCCGTTGTCGGCACAGGCCCAACTCAGGGCGGCCAGAACGCTCCCCCCCACAGCGCCCCAGCGGCTCAATCTCCGCCGAGTCAGCACTCGGTCGTAGGATCGGTAGTGTCGCACTCGGAGGCGTCGGGATCGACCACGTCGGCGGGAGAGCCGAGGTCGAGCTCGGTGGCGATCCGAGCGATCTGCGAGGCCTGCGCGTTCAACGACAAGATGGTGTCGCGCATTGGTCGAGCGTCGGGACTTTGTGGGTCGATGATCTGCAGGTCGACCGGGGTTCCCGAGCGGGCCAGGGCGTCGATGGCTCGGTAATTGGTTTCGGTTGTGGCAAAAGCAGCTTCGAGGTCGTCGGCCAGCTCATCCCGTCCCAGATCACGCAGGTAATCGTCGATGCCGTAGCCCTGCACCGCGTTGGTGGTGACGTCGGGAGCGCCGTCTAGGTCGCTGTCATATCCCGCATAATCGCCCCGAAAGAGATTCGAGATCCCTTCTGCATTGAGCCAAATGTCTCGATGGGTGTTGTCCGCGAAGCAGGAGTGCTCGTCTTCCTGAGAGTTGGCCGAAAGAGCGATCTGCATCCGTTCTCCGGCAAGCTCGCCTTCAGACAAGGTGCCCATTCCCGTCAAAATCTCCAGGAGCTTTCGCTTGCCGGCATCCAGATCATCGACTTGGGTGAAGGCGGTGCGGTAGCTCGCCCCTTCGGCCCACGCATCGCGCACCGAACGCAGGTCGGCCACCAACTTGGCCACCGCCACCTGCAGGTACTGCCCGCGACGCTCGCAGAACGTGCTGTCCGGGTTTTCAGTGGAGCCGCTGGTGCAGATGCCATCGGTGACGAAGTCGGTGAATGGACGCTGCCCGGGAGTGGAGTCCCGCCCGTCGGCGCTTCCGTCGGACGTCAGGTCCTGACCCCAAAGCAAAAATTCGATGGCGTGGTATCCGGCAATGACGTCGCGCTCGTCTTCGGCAGTGGCGCTTCGGGAGAGCAGGTCCCCATCGATGGTGATGCCGGGCGAGTTGATGATGTTGTTCTCCGGAATGGGTGCGCTGACGCCGGTTTCGTGGTCGCTCACCCCGATCTGGTCCGCGCCAAAGTCGTCACCGGTGACGACGTAGTCGATGAGGCCCTCGCCCAAGGGCCAGGCGTTGATGTCGCCCTCGGGTCCGTCCTCTCCGTCGGAGGGATCGTAGTTGGTATCGTCGATGGGGCTCGCCCGAAACCGGTAGACTTCGGTCAGACCGTAGGGCTCCCGGGCCACGAGCCACGCCTCGCGGGCGGCATCGAGGGTCTCCTGGGAGGGATCTCGAACCAACTGGTCGATGGCGTCGGCCAGGGCCTCGACCTCGGTCACCGAGTCGGAGTACATGGCGAAGGCGATGTCGGCGTTCGTTTCGAGCACCTGCTCGAGGCGGGCCAGGTCGTTCGGGTCTTGCGCGCCGCCGGCTTCTTCGTCTCCACAGGCGACGAAGCTCAGGGCCACGGCGGACAGTGCGATGCCGATGCCGATGGGGCCCCAACGACGAAGGGAACTCCACGGGAAAGGCTGGATGTCGGTCTTGGGCGTCATGTCGGGGGGACATATTGAGAATGATTCGCAAGTTCAAGGTAAAATTTCCGCGAAAATGGTTCCCCTTTGGCCAAGCCGCAGCCGCCTACCAGGCGATTACCCGCAGCCGAATTGGCTTAATCCAGGTTTACCCGATATCCATGGCCCGGACGGGTGCGAGCTGTCGCTGCGGCTGTACGGCCGACACGCCCAGATGGGCTGACATCCCTCGGTCGCACCGGGAGCCTTCCCCGTTCGATTCCATCTCGAGGGGTCCGTCCGAGCCTACGGCCTGCTACCGTCCTTTGCGGTGGACCGGTTCGAAAGGCTGGTGAAGCTCCATGGTGCGCGGCGTGCGGGTGCTGCTGTTGTCCGATACCCACGGGGTGCTCGACCCCCGGGTACAAGCCCTTGCGAAGACCGCTGACCGGGTCGTGCACGCGGGCGACGTGGGCAGCTCGGACGTGCTCGACCGGCTCGGCAACGTCCGTGCCGTATTCGGCAACAACGACGTCCCGGGCAAGTGGAAGGGCGACCCGGCGGTGCAGGCGAGCTTGCCCCAGCAGTTCGTCGAGGAGCTTCCCGGAGGTCTGCTGGTCGCCGAGCACGGCCACGAAGCACTACCGGCCAACCGGCGCCATGAAGTCCTTCGAGCCCGCCATCCCGAAGCCAGGCTGATCGTCTACGGTCACAGCCACCGGCTGCTCGTCGACGACGCCGAGTCTCCATGGGTTGTCAACCCTGGCGCCGCCGGTCGCAGCCGCACCTACGGTGGCCCCTCCGCCATTCTTTTGAGAGCGACAAACCGCTCCTGGACCCTCGACGTGCATCGTTTTCCGCTCGAACGTCCCCGCCCGTTGCACCCGACGGGCTGACAGAGCCATGTCATCTCGAACGGGCCGATCTCCGCGGAAGTTGAAATTCTTTTTGGCAACACACTTTACTCTGCCGCGTAGGGTGTGATGCCCGGGCGAGTTGGGGATGGTGGTCGCGGAGAGGATGGCGATAGATGCGTTCGAAAACCGGATTCGAGAACATGGGCTTCAAATCTTGGCCATCGTGGGCCTTTCCGGGCTGCTCATGGGTCCGGGACAACCCATGTGCCCTACGTGCTTCGGATCGATACAGGACCCGGACGTCGTGCTTCTCGACCTGCAGTTCGATCCGATCTATTTAAGTGACCGGTTCGAGCTCGAAAACGTGCGCCTGGTCGTGGGCGACCCGCCGGGGGAGGTCACCGAGATCTCCTTGGCGCAACCGAATCCCTCGACCAGTCAGCAGCTGCAGATGTCGGTCCAACTCCCTCCCCCCTTCCAGCCCGCCTCGGACAACGTCTACGGCATTCGCGCCGAGGCGACGGACAAGAACACGGGGGAAGTCGTCACTCAGACCGAGCCGAACGTCATCCCTTGATCGTGTCTTTGCTGTCGCGCCACGGCGTCGCCTTTCTCGCAGCGGGGCTCGCGTGTCAGGAACCGGGCCCGGGAGCTCGACTCGGTCTCGAGGACTTGCTCGTGGTCCAGCCCGCCGTCGGTGTTGAGCGGCTGCGAGACCGGAGCCCGCTGCACGTTGAGTCGATTCGCTTCAGTCGGGCTGGCCGACGGGTTCTTGGCGCTCGGGGCCTGCACGGTCGTGGCCACCGACACCCGCATCAAAGACGAGGACGCAGTCCGGATCGTAACTGCCTTCTACGAAGTCAGTGGCCTCGAGGCGCTTCGCACCGTGGTTCGGGCCGAGCGGCAAGCGGGCGGTTTCAAGGGATCGGCCGAGACCTTTCGCGCTGAGGGCGAGTCCAAGCAGGATAAGGATCTTGCCGCGTATCGGGCGTTTCGGGTGATCGGCTTCTGCTGAAGAAGCGGTTGCCCCGCGTCTTCGAGGCGTAGAGCATATCCGGATGGCGGCCTTCCAACCGAATGGAATCATCACCCTGACCACCGACATCGGCCACAAAGGCCCATTCGTGGCCATCATGAAGGGGGTCGTGCTCAAACGATTCCCGCAGGCCACGCTGGTGGATCTGACCCATGAGATTTCGGAGCACTGGCCGGCCGAGGCCGGATTCTGGCTGGAGCACGCCCACCCCGACTTTCCCGCGGGCACGATCCACCTGGCGGCGGTGGACCCGAGCGGGGGCACCGACCGGCGCTTTTTGGCGGTGCGGCTGGCGGACCAGCTGTTTTTGGCCCCCGACAACGGGCTGCTCGCAAACCTGGCCGACCGAGAAGGCGCGACGGTCCGCGCCATAGACCATGTGCAGTCGCTGGTCGGAGCCCGACCGAGCCCGATTTTTGCGGGCCGCGACGTTCTGGCTCCGCTGGCAGCCGAGGTTGCGGCGGGCCGACTGACGGTGCCGAAGCTGGGTCCCAAGGTTAAAGACTGGACCCCCTCTTGGCTGGACCCGGCGGAGGTACAGGATCAGCAAGTAAAGGGTGTGGTCGTTGCAGTGGATTCTTTTGGAAATCTCATCACAAATATCGAGCGCGCTCAGATCGATCCGTTGCGGGTCACCACGGTCGTGCTCGCGGGAATGCGGCTCCCCGTCAAGAACACCTACGCTGAGGCGAAGCCCGGGGATTACATGGCGCTCGTCAACTCGCTGGGCGTGTTGGAGATCGCGCGGGCCGAGCAGAGTGCGGCCGAGGGCTTGGGGCTCGAGCGCGGCGCTCCGGTCACAGCGGTACGGACCAGTCGATGACGCGAGTGATCCGCATCGATCGGCGGTTTCGGGGCCCCGAAGAATCGGGCAACGGGGGGTATGCCTCCGGTCTGGTGGCGAGCTTCGTCCCTGGGGAGGTCGTCGAGATCACTCTGCTCGCGCCGCCGCCGCTCGACGAGGCCCTCGAGGTGGAGGTCGAAGGCTCGGTCGTGCGGGTGAGCCGAGGTGAGCGACGGATCGCCGAAGGTCGCCCGTCGGAGGTCGGCGACGAGGAGCCACCGGCTCCGCCGTCGAAGGAAGTGGCTTTGGCCGCGCGGAAAGGATTTCGCGGATTCGAGCGGCACCCCTTCCCGACCTGCTTCGTGTGCGGCCCCGAGCGGGCGGAGGGGGACGGACTGCGCATTCACCCCGGCTGGGTCGCAGACGCCCAGGTGGCCGATCTGTTCGTCCCGGACTCCTCGCTCGACGCTGGCGACGGGCGCATGGCCGCGGAGCACGTCTGGGCTGCCCTGGACTGTCCGGGCGCTTTCGCCCTGATGGGCAACGGAACCGAAGACCTGACCTTGGTCCTCGGCCGGATGGCTGCCCGCCTGCACGAACGGCCGGCCGTCGGTGACGAGTTGGTGATCACGGGCTGGGTCCGGGGCCGGGAGGGCCGCAAGCACCATTGCGGAACCGCCTGCTGGAGCACCGAGGGCCGGCTGCTCGCCATGGCAAGAGCAACCTGGATTGCTTTGAAGAACTGAGATTCTCTGCGGCTGGCTGCTCTCGAGTGGCCGCTGTTGAGTGGCCGGTGGATAGGCTGGATTGTCGCCCAGGGATGGAGACCGACTGGGATGTGGAGCCGGGTACTCGCAACGGGTACTCGCAACGGGCACTCGGACCGGGCAAGGGCCCGCCCGAAACGTCCTCGAGAAACGGCTCGGGGCTTTTGGCTGGCGTATGCTGGGGCACTACCTCCCAGATGGCGGCATGGGACTGGTATGGATCGCCACCGCCGCCTTGATGCTCGGATCTGGGCTCGACGCCGAGCCCGAGCCCGACCTGTCACCCCGCGACGTGGTGGGGCTGCAACTGGATTTCTTGCGCCAAAACCCTCGGCTGACGAACGACGCGGGGATCCGTGCGGTCTACCGCTTTGCAGCGCCATCGAATCGCGCTGCCACGGGCCCTCTGCCGCGATTCGTTCGAATGGTGAAAGGTGCTGCGTACGCTCCGATGCTCGGGCATCGCTCGGCCAGGCTCGGCCCGATGCAGGTACAGGGCAATCAGGTTGCTCTGCCCGTTTACCTGGAGTCGAGCTCGGGGGAGCCGGCTGGATACCTTTGGGTTTTGGAGCGCCAGACCACGAAGCCCCACGTGGACTGCTGGATGACCATTGCAGTCATGGCCCTCGACCCGAAGGAAGCTCGGGCTCGGATCGAAGCCGGCTCCACTTGACCCCAGCCCCACGTCCGACGGCGTCCCGCCGCTGCTCCGCCTGGAACTCCGACAGCGCCCGCCTGCTTCCTTGAACCGCGAAACCGCGAGGTGCAGGGCTTGCGTGTGGGGGTGCGCAAGGTCCGCAATCCGTGTAGAGGCCCACCCCTCGACCCCATACGCTCCCCCATCTGCGGAAGGCTTTTGGGAGGATCTGGGTCGGCATTTGCCTTGCTTGGCTGCGAGGGCATGACCAAGGCCTCGCTGTCGACAGCTCCACCGCCCCTTCGAACCGACGAATCGGAGGACCGGCGACCGACTCTCGAGTGGAGGTTCAGGCCGTCGGCCTCGAACGAGGGCAGCTCGGAACCAGATCCGTCCACCGCTGGCTCGTCGAACGGCCGCGGCAACGACGCCGTTTGGGCGTGGTTGGGGGGCAACGCCGAAGCAGACGCGTTCGTGCGTGGGGCCTCGTCTCGCCCGCTTCGTCCTGGGGCGCCGTGGATGCTCGGGGCCAGCGGCAGCGGAGGGGACGAATCGGCCTCGCCGTGGACATCAGCCGTGCGCGGGGGCGGAAGCATGCGAGGGCGGCTGTCGAGCGTCGAGCTTCCGGGGGCGGGCTTGGGCCAGGCCGTGTCCAGGCTGGGCTTTGGGGACTCGGACCTGGGGAACTCCGTCGCGGGAGCCTTCGAAGTCGCTGCCCCGGGAGCGGCCCTGGACGGATGGACGGTCGGCGCCAGCGGCGGAACGACCGGCCTGGGAGGGGCCGATGGCGGGGGTACCCTTGGACTGCCGAGAGCGGCAGGCTCGAAGGCCGCCCTGCCCGGAACGAATTTGGGAGTCCCGGTGGCGGGGGGTGAGAGAGGCGGAACGAGTTTCGGACTCCCCGGTGGCGAAACGAATTTCGGAGTCCCG
>DAPKRQ010000156.1:0-15566 GCA_031800475.1 Myxococcales bacterium LLY-WYZ-16_1 | reverse complement strand
GGGGGCCCGGGCGCCTGGGCGCTCGGAAGAGCCACGGTCTGGGGCGACGGACCCACGTGGGTGGCGCCTTCGGAGCCCGAAGCCCCGGAGCCCGGGCCTCTGGAAGGCTGCGACGGGCCAGGGTTTCCAGGGAGAGCGACCGTATGGGGGTCCGAGGGCATCACGGTTTGGTCCGTGTCGCTCGGGGCCGGGGGCTTCGCCACGAAAACGTGGGTGCAGTTCGGGCATCGGATGGTGACGCCGGACGCGGGGACCCGCCGGTCATCGACCGAGTAGCGCGAACGGCACGACGGACAGGAGATGTTCATGCCTGGGACCCCATTACGCTAGCAGCGACCGAAGGGGGTGTCGATGCGGCCCCCGGTGCCTTGACCGTGCGCCGGGCCCTGACTAGACGCTGCTCAGCGCCCCAACGGGCACGAGGTACAGCGTGGCACAGTCGGTTGGATTCTTCTCGAGACTTGGAAACCTGTGGCGGGGATTTCTGTCCCTTTGGATCGGTGACTTGGAAAAGAAGCACCCGGAGATCGCGTACGAGAATTCGATCAACGCCATGACCGAAAAGTACGTGAACCTGAAGAAAGCGACCGCCGCGATCATCCGGCGTCGCGAAGAGGCGGAACGCCGCTTCGACAGCACGTCGAAGGAGCTCGAGCAGACCCGGGCCGACCTGGAGACCGCGGTCGAAACCGGCGACGACGAGCTGGCGCTGATTCTCATCAATCGAAAGAACACCCTGGAGTCCGAGGTGGAGGAAGCCAAAGAGGAGCTCGAGCAGTCCCGGCAGGATGCCGAGGATGCCAAGGCTTCTCTGCTCAACGTGCAGGCCGAGATCGAAAAGCTTCGCTCCGAAAAGGACCGGATGCTCGCCAAGATGGAGAGCGCCCAGGCCCGGATTCAAGTGCAGGAGCAGCTCGACGGCCTGTCGGTCGAAAACGAGGTTCGGGCCTTGGACAACGTGCGGGAGCACATCAACACTTTGACCGCCCAGGCCAAGTTGGGGACCGAGATTTCGAACGAGGGTCTGGAGGGGCGCATGAAGAAGCTCCGCCGTCAGACCGGCGAGATCACCGCCCGGCGCGAGCTCGAAGAGCTGAAGGCCAAGCGGGCCGCGGCCGCCCAAAGCCAGGGCCAAAAGACGATGTAGGGCCGGCCCGTGGCGGCCTCACCGCGCTGGCTCGGCGTTTCCTTGCTGGTGGTGTCCGGCGCCCTTTCCGTGGTGCTGACGGGCCAGGCGAGTCCGGCTTGGGTCGCCCTCGGTTTCGCGGCGGTGGCTTGGGCCCTGCTGCCGGCCCATACCGAAGCGCTTGCCCAGCTTCCCGAGGCCCGGGCGCCCGAACCCCTGTTGGACGGTCTGTCGGACGGGATGCGGCGCCGGGTGATCCAGCTGGAGCAGGTCCGCGCGGACCTGTTGTCGATGCTCGGAGGGCGGGCCTCCGAAAACCCGAGGCTGTGGGAGCCGGAGCGCCGTCGGGTGGAAGAGGCCTTCGACGGATTTCTGCGTCTGGTAGAGCGGCACGCCCGCAACCGGCGCTTTCTCGAGGCCGCGGTCCCCTCGAGCGAGGGGGCCGGCCGAACCGAGCTCCAAGCGGCCCAGGACCAACTCGCGGACCGGATCGGCCGAGTGGAGCAGGCCATGGTGGACCTGCGGGACCGGTTGGCGTCGAGCCGAGACGACCCCACCTCCGAGGTCATGCAGTCCCTGGACGCCCTCGAGGCGGGGGTTGCGGCGGTCCAGGCGGCCGAGGAAGAAACCCGTCGCCTGTTGACCGACGGGGCCCGCTCGGTCTCGTCATCGACCGGCGGCTGAGTGCTCGGGCCCTCGCCACGGGCTTGACTCCCCGAACCTCCCGTGTTCGATGCCCAGTCTCGCTTGCACCCGTAGCTCAGCTGGATAGAGCGCCGGACTACGAATCCGGAGGTCGTAGGTTCGACTCCTTCCGGGTGCGAAGAAAATCAAGGACTTACGCGGTTCAGAAGCGAAAGCTGCTTTTCTCAGGTCGCCTATGGGTCGCGTAAAATCCTCCGGGCTTGTCCGAAAAGGGTCCATGTAGGTACTCCTGGCCGGTGCCTCGACCGAAGGCAGTTCGGAAGCGGAAGGGCAAATCCGGCTGGTGGGCAAGCATCACCGACACGTCCGGCCGGCGCCGGGAGGTCTGCCTCGGAGACACGCAGGCAGAGGCGACAGAGCGACTCGGCGAGGTTCTCCGACTCCACCGCCTCGGCAAGCTCACGCCGGAGGTCGCGGACGCCTTCCGAGCGGGGTTTCGGTCGCTTCCGGAGGCGGGTCCGAATCTTGGGGATGCCTGGGCCGATTGGAAGAGCGCCAAGGCGGCCAAGCGGTCCTTCTCTGACGACGCGGGTCGGTGGGGTATCCTGACGGAGTACCTGTCGGAGGATGAACCCCTCGCGGGTCTGACGCTCCGCCAGGTGGACGACGTTCTCTCGGAGCTTCGAGAGGACCGAGACCTCTCGGCGGCTTCCGTGAACCGTTACCGTGCCCTCCTGCGGTCGGTGCTCAACCTTCAAGAGGGCCGGACCGAGCTTGGTCTCGATCCTCGGAAGATTCGGACCACGCCAGAAGCGGCGCGCCAGCGCGTATTGAGCCCGGAAGAGGTCCGCCGATTCATCGCCCACCTCGATGCCCGCATCGTCGAGACGGACACTCCGAAGGCGAAGGTCCGCCCGGTCTGGCTCCGAGAACTCCGCTTCGCAACCAAACTGGCGCTCTTCACGGCGGCCCGAGCCGGAGAGCTCGGCGCCCTAACCTGGGCCGATGTCGATAGGGCCGGCGGCTCTGTTTATTTTCGAGAGACCAAGGCCGGCGGAAGTCGGTGGGTCGAGGTCTCCCCGCCGTGCGTCGCCTTGTTCACCGAATGGTGGGCACTGCTCGGCAAGCCAGAGCGAACCGAGCGTGTGTTCGTGACCGATGCGAAGTCCGTAGGGAAGCGCTTCAGGCGAGAGGCCGCCGAAGCGGGCATCCCTGACGCCCGCTTTCATGACCTCCGGCGGACGGCTGCGAGCCGAATGCTCGAAGCCGGCATGGACGCTCGGACCGTCCAGCAAGTCACCGGTCACCGAGACCTCTCCGTTCTTCTCAAAGTATACAACATCCCGACCGAATCACGCCGCCGTCAGGCGGTCGGAGTCCTCGGCGGGGTCTTCGGAGACCTATAGTGAGTTTTCTTTCAGATCCTCGTTTGTCTCGATTGCTGGACAGGTACATGCTCGACGCACTCTCTTCGTCTGCTGAGTTTGCGAAGGTTCCGAAAGGGCTCGAAGAGGGCCAGGCGTTCTGTCTGTCCAGTGTGCTTGTCCATGCGTATGAGCTGGCTTGTCCGTGGGGACTGCATGGCGTCGAAGGCTGGCTTCGGACGCTGCTCGGTCCCGAGGCGGTCGACGACTTCGAGCTCGAGCTCGTGCTAGCGCAGCACGAGGCCCGACCGCCGACCGTACGACAGGTTCGCGATTGGTTCGACCGCGCCAGGTAGATGTTGGCGACAACCGAGCTGTCCCCAGTCCAACGCCTGGCGTTGCAGCGGGTGGTGATTTGCTGGCTCTAAGACCGTGTCGGCGGGGCGGGTGAAACGGGGGGCGGCCATGACTGAGCCCTCGCGCCCCCGAGACACGGAGGCCGGCTCGACCTCGGAGGACCGACGGCAGAGGGAGAGGATGGCCGAGGCAGTGCTCGAGGCGGGCCGGTGCCTTCCACCTGCGGAGCTCGCCCGGGTTTGCGACGTGCTCGCTCGCTACTCGGGGGAGCCGGTTCCGAAGCCCCGCTCGACGGCTCGCGCTCGCCTGGAGCGGGCGGAACTCGACCGGGCGTGGACCCGGGTCCTCGAGACTGCTCGGCTGGCCGGCCTTCCCTTCGAAGTTGGGCCGCTCTGTCCAGCTGGCTCATGGGCGTCGAAAAGATGACCGGACTGATTCGGCGCCTCGAAGGAGTGCTTGGCCTAAACCTCAGCGGAGAGCGCGTGTCGGTGGCCGAGGCCCGGGTTGGCGTCGAACCCACCGACGCTTCCGCGAGGCTGGCGACCCCGTAGCAGACGTCCAAGAGCACCCGGGCGTCACCGACGCACGAGGACGCAGCGGCCCCGCGCCCCATCGGAGAAGTGACGACGGTCGCGGAGTTTTTCGCCAGGCTCGAAGCCCCGAAAGAGGGGACCGAGTAGAGGTCGCCTATGGGTCGCCTAAAAATGTCCGGGCGTGTCCCAAGTTGTTGAAATTACTGTCCTTGGGGTTAAGGGCGTATTCGGACGCTTCGGCGCCGAATTCTGGGTCGAAAGGGCGTTTTCGAGCCAGAATTTGCAGGAAGAGGCCGCGGTTTGCGCCGGACTACGAATCCGGAGGTCGTAGGTTCGACTCCTTCCGGGTGCGAAGGCCCTTCGGGGGCGGGGCGGATGGCGTTCCGCCATGACGGCGCCGGCCAAACATGGCATCCGGACCGGGTGAACGTCGACGTTCTTTTCAGTGGGGTATCCTCGTTGTTGACCGGAGCCCGGGGGCTGCAAGCCAGCCGGCCGGTCGAACGGGTGCCCGAAACGCCACCGACGCTGTACGAGTTCGAGGACTGCCCGTTTTGCCGCAGGGTTCGGCAGGGGCTGACGGTGCTCGACCTGGATGCGCTGATCCGTCCGTGCCCCAAGGGCGGAACCCGCTTCCGCCCGGAAGTGCGGGAGCGAGGGGGCAAGGCCCAGTTTCCCTACCTGGTGGACCCGAACACCGGCACCGAGATGTACGAGTCCGCGGACATCTTGAAGTACCTGAGCCGCACCTACGGCCGAGGAGACTGGCCGCTCACCGCCGTTCCGGCGGGCATCGAGTTGTTGGGCGGAAGCCTCGCGTCTGTGGTTCGTCTTCCGTTCGGTCCTCGGGGGCGCTCGGGCCGCCTCCCGGAACAGCCCCTGGTTCTGTGGAGCTTCGAGGCTTCGCCCTTTTGCCGGCTTCCCCGGGAGGCCCTGAGTGCCTTGGAGATCCCGTACATTCTCCGTTCCCTGGGCAAGGGCAGCCGCAAACGACCGGACTTCGAAGCCCGGCACGGGAAGGTGCAGGTGCCGTTCCTCGAAGATCCGAACACGGGCCGGTCCATGTTCGAGTCGCGGGACATCGTGAACTATCTGGTCGACACCTACGGGTGAGCTCGCCCGCCCTGCGTCGCGGCCGGGCTGGGTTCGCTTTCGGCAACACATTCCGAGAAGATCCGGAGCCCGACAGATCGGCTAAAGGCCCGCAGACCGAGCTTTCGCACCAGGCCCATGGGCATGGCCGGTCGGGCCATCCGCGGGACCGGGCCCCGAGTGGGCCCCCCCATCCCAGGCGCCCCGGAACCGGTGCGGTTCGATCCTCGGAAGGCTTTCGCGTAGGGGCAGGGAATGGGGTTTTTGGAAGCCACCCGCTACAACTTCGATCGGGCCGCGACCGAGCTGGGACTGGGCGCCGGGGAGCGCCTGCGGCTGGTGACGCCCCGGCGAGAGCTGAAGGTGGAAATCACCCTCGAGCGGGAAGGGGGAGAGATCCTGACGTTTCGGGGCTACCGGGTGCAGCACGACAGCGCCCGTGGACCCATGAAAGGGGGCATTCGCTTCGACCCGCGGGTGGACCCTGATGAGGTCAACGCCCTGGCGGCGCTGATGACGTGGAAGACCGCTGTGGTGAACCTCCCCTACGGCGGGGCCAAGGGCGGAGTGAACTGCGATCCCGGGCAGCTCACCGAGGCCGAGCTGCAGCAGCTCACCCGCCGTCTGGTGGACGAGACCGCCGCGTTCCTGGGGCCCTTCGTCGACGTGCCCGCGCCCGACATGGGCACCCATGCCCAGACCATGGCGTGGGTGGTGGACCAGTACGCCAAGTACGCCGGGTGGGCACCGGCGGTGGTCACCGGCAAGCCCGTGGAACTCGGGGGAAGCGTGGGCCGGGACTCCGCCACGGGCCGCGGGTGCACCCATGCTCTGCAGGCTGCCTTGCGGGAGCGGGGGCAGGCCATGGCCGACCAGCGGATCGCGGTCCAAGGCTTCGGCAACGTGGGCGGATGGGCGGCCCGGCTCATGGCCGGCGCGGGAGCCCGGGTCGTGGCGGTGTCCGACGCCCGAGGGGCGACCCGCAATCCCCAAGGCTTGGACGTCCCCGCGCTCCTGCAGCACGCCGCCGACACCGGCGGGGTCACCGACTTTGCGGGCGGTGACGACTTCCCTCGGGACGACCTGCTGACCATGGAGTGCGACGTGCTGGTGCCGGCGGCCATCGAATCGGTGATCACCGCCGAAAACGCGCGAGACATTCGGGCCGCCATCATCGTCGAGGGCGCCAACGGGCCCACCACGCCCGAGGCCGACGAGATCTTGCACCGGGCGGGAAAGTGGGTGCTCCCCGACTGCTTCGCGAACGCCGGCGGCGTGACCGTGTCGTATTTCGAATGGGTCCAGAACATCCAGCAGTTCGCCTGGACCGAAGCCCAGGTGCATCGGGAGCTCGAGTCGGTCATGACCCGGGCGTGGACCGACCTGAAGGAGGCTGCCGCGGACCACGGAGACCTCCGGCTCGGGGCCTATACCCTGGGGGCCCGGCGGGTGGCGAACGCGACGCGCCTTCGGAACTGACCGGCGCTCCGTGAAATCCCGTCGGTCCGCCGACCGCTTGTGGCAGGCGCCTCCCCTGAGGTCCCGTGCCCCCGATGAGCGTTCCCGCATCGCCAACGCCTCGCCGCGACGCCGTGGTCGAGGGCTCCGGCCCGGCCGGCCGGCAAGCCCCGGACTACCGGCTCCATCCCGCCCTCGAGCGGCTGTCGGGGCCGTCCGCGACCCTCGAGATCCAGGCCCGCAGCCGACAGCTGCAAGCCGAAGGAAAGCCGGTCTTCAAGCTGGGTCTGGGCCAGTCGCCGTTCCCCGTGCCCGAGCCCGTGGTGGACGCCCTGCGCCGGCATGCCGCCGACAAGGACTACCTTCCGGTCCGGGGCCTGCCCGAGCTGCGGGATCGGGTCGCGGCGTTTCACGCCCAAAGCGGGGCCGAGGGCCGGTGCGCCGAAGACGTGTTGATCGGGCCGGGGTCCAAGGAGCTGATGTTTCTGCTGCAGCTTGCCTTCGAAGGGACCACCTTGATCCCGTCTCCGGCCTGGGTGTCCTACGTACCGCAGGCCCTCTTGACCGACCGGCCGATCCATCGAATCGAAACCACCTTCGGTGAAGGTTGGCGCCTCACTCCGGACCGCCTGGATCGGGCGTGCCGTCAGGTGGCTGGCCCCAAGCTCTTGATCCTGAACTACCCCGGCAATCCGGACGGGTCGACCTACGGGCCCGAGGCGCTCGAAGCACTTGCCGAGGTGGCCAGGCGCCATGGCGTGATCGTGCTGTCCGACGAGATCTACGGGCCCCTGCAGCACGATGGCCGGTTCGTTTCGATCGCGCGCGACTACCCAGAGGGCACGGTGGTCAGCGGGGGTTTGAGCAAGTGGTGCGGCGCCGGCGGCTGGCGACTCGGAACCTTGTGCTTTCCCCGGGGCCTGGCGGGCTTGGCGGACGGAGTGGCCATCGCGGCCAGCGAGACCTTCACGTCGGTGAGCGCCCCGGTGCAGCAGGCGGCGGTCACGGCCTATACCCCGAGCGACGCCATACAGACCTACGTGGCCCGGAGCCGTGCCGTCGTGGCCGAGCTGGCGCGTGACGTCACGGCCCGTCTTCGGGATGCGGGTGCTCGTTTGGTCGAGCCTCGGGGCGCATTCTACGTGTTCGCCGACTTCACCCCCTGCGCCGAGGCCCTCGGCTCCATCGACGGCCCGGAGCTCGCCGAACGACTCCTTCGACAGACCGGAGTGGCTTGTCTTCCCGGGGCGGCTTTCGGGCGGCCGGCCTCGGAGCTCACGCTGCGTCTGTCCCTGGTGGACTTCGACGGCAAAGCCGCCCTGGAGGCCCTCGCAGCCGGACAGAGCGTGGATCGGGCGTTCCTGCAGCGCTGCTGCGCGCCAGTCCTCCAGGGGGTGGACCGGATCGCGGCCTTCGTGAAGGGCCGAACGGGAGAGGGCCCTTCCGTCTCGACCCGAAACGGAAGCTGATGGTGCCGCCGATCCCGCCGATGCACCGACCGTGGCCGGTCCCCCAGATCCCAGCGCCAACCGCTTTCTGCTCGAAGTCGAAGCCTCGATCATTCAGGCGAACCGCAGGATCATCTCGGAAAAGGTGGGAACGGTGACCCGCCAGCGATTCGAGCAGCTGGCCCAGAAGGTTGCCCAGCTGCGGGCCGATTACCTGGCGGCGGCCTTCGATCACGATTGGGATCCGACGCGTCCGGCCGAGACCGCCATCTCCGACAAACGCCGGCAGTACGAGGAGTCGGTGGCGGCTTTCGAAGCCCTGGAACGGGCGGTGCGTCGCGGCTACGTCGAGCTCCGCTGAACCGTCCCCATCCGAGCTCCGGACCGGCGGCCGCACGAATAGCGGGTTTACACGATATCGACCCCCGAGACGGCCGTCGGGACTTGTCCCAGGACCGCGGTCGGGCGACTTCCGACGCCATGGCAGGCGCGGAAGACGACCTTCGTTGGGTTTTTCGTTTCTCGCAGGACGGGGCCGACGGGCACCGGGGGCTGAAGAACGAGCTGGGCGGAAAGGGCGCCAACTTGGCAGAGATGTGCCGCATCGGCCTTCCAGTTCCGCCCGGCTTCACCATTCGGGCTTCATGTTGTCAGCACGTGGCGAGCACCGGCGGTTGGCCGGACGGGCTGGACGCCGAGGTGGACGCCGCGCTCGCCCACGTGGAGCAGGCCATGGGTCTGCGCTTCGGTGACCCAGAGTCGCCGTTGCTACTTTCGGTGCGGAGTGGCGCGGCAGTGTCCATGCCGGGCATGATGGACACGGTCTTGAACCTGGGGCTCAACGACTCGGTCGTCGAGGGGCTCGCCGAGAAGACGGACAATCCCCGCTTCGCGCGCGACGCATACCGCCGGTTCATCGACATGTTTGCCAACGTGGTCGTCGGGGTGGCGCACGAGCGTTTCGAGGAAGCGATGGAGGGACTCAAGCGAGAGCGCGGGGTCGAAGAAGATCTCCAGCTCGACGCCGAGGCCCTGGCCGACTTGGTCGATCGGTACAAAGCCGTCTATCGAAAAGAGACCGGCTACATGTTTCCGGAGGACCCGAAAGAACAGCTGCGGCTCTCCATTGACGCAGTGTTCGCCTCTTGGAACAGCCCCCGCGCGGTGAAGTACCGGCGCATCAACGAGATCACGGGGCTCCTCGGCACGGCGGTCAACGTGCAGGCCATGGTCTTCGGCAACATGGGTGACGCCAGCGGAACCGGGGTATGCTTCACGCGAAACCCCTCCACGGGCGAGCGGCACCTGTACGGCGAGTTCTTGGTGAACGCCCAGGGCGAAGACGTGGTGGCGGGCATCCGCACCCCCAAAAACATCGACCAGATGGGACGGGCCCTGCCCACGGCATACGACGAGCTGCTCGAGGCCACCCGCCGGCTCGAGTCCCACTACCAGGACATGCAGGACATCGAGTTCACGGTGCAGGAGGGGAAGCTCTACCTGCTCCAAACCCGGAATGGAAAACGCACCGGTCCTGCTGCCCTGAAGATCGCCCTCGACATGGTTCGAGAGGGCGTGGCCGACCGGGCTCGCGCGGTCCGCGACCTGGTGACGCCCGACCACCTGGACCAGCTCCTGCACCCGTCCTTCGACCCGGAGCAAGAGGCTCTCACCACCGTCGGCAAGGGACTCCCGGCGTCTCCGGGCGCGGCGGTAGGCCAGGTGGTCTTCAGCGCCGAGGACGCCGAGAAAGCGGCTGGCGAAGGGAACGACGTGATCTTGGTTCGCATCGAGACCAGCCCGGACGACGTGGGTGGGATGAACGCAGCGAAAGGGATCTTGACCGCTCGCGGAGGCATGACGTCCCACGCCGCAGTGGTGGCGCGCGGCTGGGGCAAGCCTTGCGTAGCAGGCTGCAGCGACATCGTGATCGATTATCGAACCCAGAGCTTCACGAACGGATCGATCAAGGTGTCGGCCGGGGACTGGATTTCGATCGACGGAAGTACGGGCGAAGTCGTGGTCGGAAAGCGAAGCCTGCGATCGGCAGAGCTGTCGGGAGACTTCGCCACGTTCATGGGGTGGACCGACGAGTTTCGGCGGTTGAAGGTCCGCACCAACGCAGACACGCCGGAAGACGCCAAGAAGGCGGTGGAATTCGGTGCCGAAGGAATCGGGCTGTGCCGCACGGAGCACATGTTCTTCGAATCGGACCGGGTGACCGCGGTGCGAAAGATGATCCTGGCCGAGACCGAGGCGGAGCGCCGGAGCCACCTCGAGCGGCTGCTGCCGATGCAGCGGCGGGACTTCGCGGGCATCTTCGAAGCGATGGCGGGGCGGCCGGTGACGGTGCGGCTATTGGATCCGCCCTTGCACGAGTTCTTGCCGGCAGACCCGCACGAACATGCGCAGGTCGCCGAAACCCTCGGGGTCAGTGCGGAGGAGTTGGCCGCCTCGGTCGAGCGGCTGCGAGAGCAGAACCCGATGATGGGCCATCGGGGATGCCGGCTCGGACTCACCTATCCGGAGATCACGGAGATGCAGGCGCGGGCCCTGTTCGAAGCGGCCTTGGACGTGGCGGCTCGGGGAATTGCGGTCTCGCCGGAAATCATGGTCCCGTTGGTGGGGACAGCTGCAGAGCTCGCCAACCAGCGTGCGTGCATCGAAAAGACCGCTGAGCAGGTGTTCGAAGAACGCAAGGCTCGGGTCGAGTTTCTGATCGGAACGATGATCGAGGTGCCTCGAGCTGCACTCGCCGCGGGTGAGATTGCAGAGCATGCTCAGTTTTTTTCGTTCGGAACGAACGATCTCACGCAAATGACCTTCGGTTTTTCGCGCGACGACGCCGGGAAGTTCCTTCCCTGGTACGTCGACAACGACATTCTGCCGAAGGATCCGTTCCAGTCGCTCGACGAGACCGGTGTAGGTCGGTTGGTGGAACTCGCGTGTCGAGAGGGCCGGGATGCGCGAGCCGACCTGAAACTCGGGATCTGCGGCGAGCACGGTGGGGATCCGGCCTCGGTGGCCTTCTTTCATCGCGCTGGACTCGACTACGTTTCGTGCAGCCCGTACCGGGTGCCGATCGCCCGGTTGGCCGCGGCGCAAGCTGCCTTGCGTGACGATCCATAGAGGGTTTCACGGAAAGCAAGGGTTTTTACCGGGGCCGGTTGACCGCTGCCGCCCCGGTGGCCGCTGGGGTTCGATGGGGACGTCCGAGAGGCCACGTCCATGTCCGCACCCCACGAGCCCCCGTCCCTCACCGACCCGGTCCCGACCGGTCGCCTGCCCGAGGCTGCCCGCCGCGCCCTGAAACAGGCGTCCCTCGATCCCATCCGGATCGAGGGATTCTTGCGTGACCATCTGGCGGCGCTTCAGGCCCGGCGTCTCGAGGTCTTGATCCGGTCTGCCCGACCGTCCGGGTCGATGCTCGCCGTTCGAAGCGGGACCCTCGATGGCGCCCGGAAATCTACCCGGCCCGGGCGGGGCGGGACGACAAAACGGAGGGTGTCGTGACGGGTGCAGTGTCGGCCGGATCGAAGGAGCCGAACCTCGATCTTCGGCTCTTTCCGCAAGATTCTTCCAAATCGACGGCACCCCGGTCGAAGGCCAAGGAGCGCCGGCGGCCCGAAGAGGTCGGGGTCTTGCCGGTCGAGGGCTGGGAACGCTTCACCGGCGACGGCGGCAGCCCGTGGGCGCTGGACGAGGACGGGATTCGAGCCCGTCTGAGCCAAACCCTGCGCTCCGAAGGCCGAAAGGGGGAAAACGCGCTCATCCAGGAGCTCGAACGGCTGATCCCCGAAGTGCGGAGTTTCGTCGACCGACTTCGGGCGACGCCGTCTGGCGACCTGCTGAATGACTTCGTGCAGCAGCTCGATGCGGCGGGACACGGAGACCAGGCCGAAGGGATCGCCGCCCTCGACGGGGAAGCGAAGAAGACCGTGGCCGACGGGTTGAAGGACACCCTGCTCCGAGGGTCGCAGGCCCATCTGGCCGAGTGCGAAGCCTGGTTGGCCGACACCCGGGAGGAGCGACGCGCGCTGGAGAAATCCGCCGCGAAGCAGTGGGGGCGGGTGCTCAAAAATGCATGGGCCCCTCAGCCCAAAGAAATGAAGTTCGCTCCGGACGCGATCTCGACCCTCTTCAAAAAGGACGACTGGAAGAACCTGTCGAACGTTCAAGCCGGCGCTCGCTACGGCAATCTGGGCGACCTTCTGGCCTCGACCGTCGGGGTCGCCCACGCCATGGCGAGCGGCAACCCAGGCGACCTGGTGCGCCTGCTGATCACGGGCTCCGGGGTCTCGGGCGGATACGTCAACGACAAGGCCTGGGGCATGAAGCTCGACGACCCTGAGGCGGAGCAGCGCTCCAACCTGGGCAAGGCGGTCAGACCCCTGCAGCACCCGGACCGGGCGGGTTTTTTGGCTTACATGCCCGCGGCCCTGGCCTTCATGGGAAGCGGCGTGTGGCGCAACGCCACCGACCCGGCTCTCGCCGAGGTCTTGGGGCAGACCGTCAACGTGGCGGGCCTGGCGGATGTGGCGGGCGGCGCGTCGCTCTTGGCCGGCTTCGGTGCGGTGGTTTTGATGAACGATCCTCGGACCGGCGAAGTGGCGGAGCGCATTCCCGCCGAACGGCTTCGCAAAGACCCGGACACCGGGCTGTGGCTGGACGCCGAATCCGGCGAGGCCGCTTTGAAGCCCGGGCTGGTGCCCGATCTGCGCGTGGTCGACCGCAACACGAAAAAGGAACACTCGATCGGGCTGCACACCTACCTGGCCATTCCCAGCGACCGCCGGCCCGAGCTGAAGGAGGTGATGTTGCGAAAGCCGGTTCTGACCGATCGGCTCAACGGTGCGAAGAACTGGACGATCGACAAGATCGATGCCGTTCGACAGAAGACGAAAGCGCCCCAAACGCTTCGCTTCGAGTCCGCAGAGGGCGAAGTGGGGGCCACCCGAGTCGATCGCTCGGCCTTGGCCAAGGCCCGGGATTGGGGCCGGTTTCAGATCTTCGCAGGACTGTCGAGCCTGACCACCGGCATGGGCTGGCTGGCTTTCGGGGACCGGAGCATGGCACTGGCTGGCGACCTGCCCGAGGTGATGGCGGGCTTCGCCGAGGGACCGGAGAGTCCGGGCTTTTGGCGGGCTGCGCTGCAGGTGGGCACCGTGGCCGCCAGCGCGGCCATGGCTTGGGTGTATACCAAAGCGAACATCAGCTTTGCGCGGAACGGCTACGAAAACAAGAAGAAGGAAGAAGAGGCTTGGGCCCACGGCCACCTGGACCCCGAAGCCTACGAGCGGGCCAAGGAAGCAGGGGAGCTTTCAGGGCCTTCGTCGGCCGAAGAGGCTCCGCGCGAACGAACGTCCGGTGATGCCGGGTCGGACCGGAAAGGCGCAGACGCGGGTTCGGAAAAGCAAGGGCCCGAGCATCGGCGTTCGCTGAAGCGGCGCGAGCCGAGGCCTCGCAAACCTGCGAGGGGGAACGACAGCGAGCCGGCCCGGGTCTAAACCGGGGCCGGCAGCGCCGGGCGAGCCGGGGTCGTGCCAGGCCCGCCTCGAGAAGGACACGCAGGCCGGAGCGGTTCGACTCCGCAACACCCAGTCCGGCGCCAGCCGGGGCCCGGCCCGAAAACGACGCCCAGCCGGCTCACGGGGGACCGCACATGCATCGGTGCAGGGCGGGCTGGAGGGCCTTGACCTGCGCTGGGCCGGGCCGTCATGGCTTCGACCCATGGCCGGCGACGAGCTGGACGCGCTTTTTCGGGAGGTGCAAGACGCCCTGCGCGAAGCGACCCAGCACGTGGTGCTCGTCCGCGGAACCGACGAAGCCGCCCGCCCGTTTTGGGCCTTCGTCGCCATGCGTGCCGACCGCTGGGAGGCTTTTCGAGCACGAACCGGAGGCGGAGACCTGGCTGACTACGGCACCATTTTGGCCTCCGGTTTCGGGGACGGGCCGCCGCCCGCCGAGGTCGAACGGATGCGGCAGGAATTCGGGTACCGGCCGGTCGATCCATGACGTCGTTTTTGGGTCCCATGCTCGGGCTTTTCCAGTATCCGCAGGACATGCGGAGTTCAGACAGGGGCTCCGGCAACCGAGTCCCGGACCAAGGTCGCCCAACCCGCCGGAAGTTGGTGGGCGCCTGGGGGCTCGCCGCGCTGTGTGCAGCCGCGGTCGTGTTCGGTGCCAAGCCCGTTGGGGCGGAGCCAAGCGAGCGCACCTTCGTCCGGGTTCACCTGGACTTCTGCGGGACGAGCCCGGGTTGGAGCGGCCTCGAAGCCTTTCGCGGCGTGGACGACCGGGAACGGGCCCTGCACGAGGCCCTGGATCGGTGCCTGGACACCGAGTTCTGGCGGGGGGTTCAAGGACGGGTGTGGCGGCTGGCCCATCCGAAGGTTCAGCCCCAGGATACCTTCGAAGATTCCTTTCGGGACTATGGGCTGTTCGTATACGCCCACACGGACGACCGGGACGTGCGCGACGTGCTCTTGGCCGACTACCTGGTCGACGTGGCCGTCGACGAGACCGGCCGCAGCCGCTACACCGTGGCCGAAGAGTCGGACAACCTGCTGGGCTGGCCCCTTCCCCCCGAACGGCGGGCCGGCATGCTGACCCTGGTCTGGGTGCTCCAAAACCAGATCATGTTCAGCGCCATGCCCCGGACCATGGCCGCCCACGCGTACCGCGAATACCTGGGTCTCGACATCTCCCAGGGCGAGGGGCTGCAGCCCGTGGCTGGCGAGCCCGCCGACTACGATGGGGCCGGCGTGGCCAAGGACGCATGCGCGGCCTGTCACTCCACGCTGGATCCCTTGTCCTATCCATTCAGTCGATACCACGGGCTGACCGCGGTCAGCGGCAGCTACGACCCCGATCGCTTGGAGATTTTCGTGGACGACCACGGCGAGCGGATCCTCGACATGCCCGAAGCTGGGGTGCTGTTCGGCCAGCCGGTGCAAGACCTGCGACAGTGGGCCCGGGTCGCGGCGAACAGCGAAGCGTTCGCGGCCAAAGTCGTGGAGGACTACTGGGTGCTGCTGTTCGAGCGGCCGCCCCGAGGCGACGAGGTGCCGGTGGCGGCGCAGTTGGCCGAAGACCTTCGCACGCGCTACGACCATCGGGTGGAGCGGATGCTCCACGGGCTCGTGGACACGGAGGCCTACCGTGGGCTTTGACCGCAGAACGGGTCCGGGACTCGCTGCCGGGTGGGTCTTCGCCCTGGCCGTCGCCTGCGACGAGGGCAACCCGCCCCCGGACGAAACCCCGGATCGGGCGTCGGAGTCCGGACCGCTTCGGATCAAGAAGTTCGACCAGCTGCAGGCCGAGTTGGACCGCATCTTGGAGCTCGAGCCCGAACAGCGGTGCACGGAGCTCGGCGTCGCGTCCTGCGCCGGCGAGGTGCATCGTCTGGTCTTGGGTGGGCCCGACGCCTACGGCGTCCAGGTGTACCGCGCCGATCCGGAGCCGGGCCCGACCACGCCCTTGGCGTGGGACCGGGTGGTGCTCGGAAGCTGTCGCAACCGGGTCGAAGCCGACCTGGACGGGG
>DAPKRQ010000155.1:0-2180 GCA_031800475.1 Myxococcales bacterium LLY-WYZ-16_1 | reverse complement strand
AGGGGCCGGATCTCCGATCCGGTTCGGAGGGGCCGGATCCCCGATCCGGGTCAAAAGGGCCGGATCCCCGACCCGGGTCGGCCGGGACCCCCGGTTGTGGAGCGATGGCTTCGATTTCGGTCGATCGGTCGGGCCCGGTGCCGGCGCTCGACCCGATCCACCAGATCCCGAGCGCGATCCCCAGGGCCGCAGCGGCGGCCATGGCCCACCGCTGTCGGCCTGGTGGCCCACCGAGCCCGGGGGGCCGAATGCCATGACCCGTATCGAAGTCCCGCTCGGTGTGGGGCAAGTCGAAGGCCGCCTCCGGCACGTTGGAGGGCGCCGCTTCTTTCGAAAAGACGGGGTCCCACTGTACCCGAACCCGCTCTGAAGCGAAGGGCAACAAGGCCGCTCCGAATTGCAGCACCGAGTCGAACCGGTCTGTAGGCTCGGTCGCCATGGCCTTGGCCACCACCGAGCACAGATCGGGCGGCAGGGACGGCGCGGCCTCGGTCAGGTCGACGCAGCGGCCGTGCACCACGTCGTCGAGCACCGCGTAGATCGAGTCCTGCTTGCGGAATGGGAGCTTTCCCGACATCGCGTGGTATGCAACCACGGCCATGCCGTACTGGTCGGCTGGGGCTCCGGCCGAGCCGTCGGCACTCACCTGCTCCGGGGCCATGTAGTGGGGTGTGCCCATCAAGGCGCCAGTCTGGGTCAGGGGTTGGTCCGGGTCGACGGCGGAGCTCTTTGCGATGCCGAAATCCACCAGCTTCGGCACCTCTTCCCCGTAGGGACCGGTGGTCAAAAAGACGTTCCCCGGCTTGATGTCCCGGTGAAAGACGCCCCGAGCGTGGGCTGCGGCCAGACCGGCCAGGCTGGGGATCAGAACGTCCACGGCTTCGGTTGGCGTGACGGCCCCGCGGTCCTTCAACCGCTGGCCCAGGTCTTCGCCCCGCAACAACTCCATGACCAGGTAGGGCACGTCGAACTGGGTGCCGACGTCGAAGATGTCCACCACGTTCGGGTGATGGATCTGTGCCGCCGCCCGGCCCTCCCGCAGCATGCGTTCCCGCACCTCCGGGGTCTGGGCCAAGTGGGGCAAGAGGACCTTGATGGCCACCGGCTTTTCGAGGTCCGCGTGGACCCCTTCCAGCACCACGCCCATGCCGCCCGAGCCGATTTGCCGGACGACACGGTAGCGGCCGAACATGGACCCCGGTGCGAGCCAGGATGGTGAGGGCGCACGCGTCACTTCGGCTCCGGCGGCCGAGAGTATGGCCGGCCGCTGCCCGAAATCCAATCCGTGACGGAGCTTTCTCGATGGGGCCGCGCGCGGAAAACCCGGCCCGACGGAGGGCCGGGGGGCCCCGCGCTCGGTGCCGCCCCGGCCCGGTTCGTGGACCTCAGTCGTCCAGTTCGATGATCCAGTCGGCGCTCAACTCGGTCTCGTCGAACACCGCGGCGTCGAATTCACCGCCGACCTTCACCCGGTCCCCGGTTTCGATCTGGAGATACCCGTCGTCGTCGAGCGGATCGTAGCCCAAAGCCACCGTGTCGACCTGCACCTCAGAGGTGCCGGAATCCACCGTGAACTCCCGGCCGGTCACCGAGGTAACGGTTCCGGTGAACTCGATGTCCCCGACCTCGACCGGTGTCACCACCGACCAGGCTGCAAAATCTTCCTCGTCGGCGGGGTTGGCGTAGAAGTAGGTCTGAAGACCTTCCACGTATACGCTGCTCGCTTCGATGGTTCGACGCTCGAACATGTCGTCATCGACCACGCCGCGGACCACCACCTTGTCCTGACTCATCAGGCTGTTGGCTTCGCCGTAGAAGTCGAAGTCGTCCATTTGCACGGTGATCTTTCCATCCCCGTAATCGAGCTTGAACGACTCCGGCGTGGTGGTGACGACCCGGCCGCTCACCGACACCCAGGTATCGTCCGGAGCGGTTTCGACCATCGCTTCGTCCTCACCGCCGTCGTCCTTGGCCGCAGCCGACGTTGACAGCGGTGTCAGACCGCCGGCGAGCAGGACCGTCGCGGCAACCGAGCAAAGGCCGTTCTTTCGAAGCATTCGTTCCAACATTGCATGCACTCCTTTCATGGGGGACGGCCCTTTTGGCCGTCGCGCCATGCGCCACTCCTGTCGCAAAGCCGATGCCATCCGACGTGAACTCGGAGGACCTGGGCGTTCCCC
>DAPKRQ010000154.1:0-7823 GCA_031800475.1 Myxococcales bacterium LLY-WYZ-16_1 | reverse complement strand
CCCGAGAGGCCGTGCAGGCGAGGTTGCAGATGGCTGCCGAGCGGGACGTGGCCATGCTGCATCCCGATCCACCTTGGGCCCGCGCGGCAGGCTGGGCGGCCACCGGGCTCGCCGTGGCGGCCGGACTCATGGCCGTCACCGGAGCGGCGCTCGAGTGGGCGGCCGGCACGGCGATGGTGGCGGCATTGGCGTGGGGCGTTTGCCGGTGGCTGCGACGTCGGGCCGATGCCCGAAGGCAGAGTGCGGTCACCGATCGGGTCGAGGCCGAGCTGGAATCCGCCGTGCGAGCTGCCCAGCAGGCGCACGACGAGGCGATGCGAGGATGGAAGGCCCGCAGCGAAGCCCGGCGAGCCCGATGGGAGCGCCTCGTTCGAAACGAGCCCGACGCGGTGGACGACGCTCTGGAAGATGCGTTCGCCGAGATCGAGTTTCCGTTCGAGACATCGGCCGAGTTCGATGTGCAAGGAGAGCGGATCGATCTAGCGGTCGATTTTCCCGAGATCGAAGACTTGGTTCCCGAGACCCGCCCGAAAGCTCTGAAGAAGGGAGGGGTGCGTCGCGTGAAGCGAAAGAGGGCCGAACGCCGTCACATGTACGCGGAGAGCATCGCGGGGCTGTCGGTGATGCTGGCTGCAACGGCCCTTTCGGCTGCGCCAGGAATCCGGGCCGTTCGCCTCGCGGGTTACACCCAGCGGAAGCGAAGAGGATCCAGCGCCGTCCACGACGACTTCATCGTGCACGCCGTGTTCGATCGAGACGCGCTCGCTTCGATCGAGCCGACGACCTTCGACCCACTGGCCTTCTTGGAAGAACGGCCGGAGGCGGTCGCGTTCGACCGCTGGGGGAAGTTCCGGCGTCTGCCTCGACCCGACTGGATCTCGGAGGTCCCCTGAAGGGCTTTCAGAGGGCCGCGACGCGGTTCACGTAGGCGTCGATGTCGAATTTTCGCTCGAGACCGTTGGCGTTCATGTAGCGAACCTTTCCGAACACGGCACGCTCGGTCCAAGCCCGGTCGTGCAGTCCGAAGATCCAGCCGACGTTGGCGTAGCTGTTCGCGTTGAGCCCATCGAGAAGGAACTTGTTGTTCAAAGCCAGAACGGTCTCGAAGGCCTTTTTGGGGGTCGTCGACCACTCCAGGATCTTCTTTCCCCAGTACATGCGCATGTAGTTGTGCATGAAGCCGGTCTTCACCATCTCCGTTTGAGCGGCGTTCCAGTAGGCGTCGTCGGTCTCGGCGCGCTCGAGCTGTTTGCGGGTGTAGCGAGGCTTTCTCGGATCGTCGGCGTGTTCGGCCAGGGTCTCGTGCGCCCAATTCGGAATGCATGTAAACTTGTCATAGTCAGGCCGATGCTCCGCGTGGTTGTGGGCAAGCTCTCGGCGCACGATGAGTTCTTCGAGAAAGGCTTCTCGGTCGGCCTCCGTTCCGGACTTGGCCCTCTGTACTTTGTGGGCAACCTCAACCGGCGAGATCTGGCCATATTGAAGATAGGGGCTGAGGTGCGAGCTTTGGTCGGCGACGGGCTCGTTGCGGCCGTCGGCGTAACCTTCGAGGTATGAGCGAATGAAGTTCGTCAGTCTGGTCTGCGCCACGGACGTTCCGCCGGAGAAGTGCTCCGAACGCGCGACCTCTCGAATGCAGGAGATTTCGTGCAGGTTTTTGTCCACCTGGGATGGATCGAGTCGCGAAGTTCCTTTCGGTGTCTTCACCTGGAGCCTCGCGGAGGTACGCTTTGGAGTCCCGGAGGCCAGCGGATGCAAGAAGTGTTGCCGGCGCGCGTTCAGCTTGGGACGAATTGTGCGGGCGCTGTGTTCGGCCTTTTCGCTGGCAGTGTCCACTGGAACGACCACGTCGCCTTCGATCTGGGTTACCCGCTTGCCGGCCTGCTGCGCGAGCTCGGTCCGCCAGCGTTTCAGGTGTCGGAGGTAGGCTCGGTCGCACACCACTTCGACCGCGTCTTCTGTCAGCGCGATGGCGATGTCGCGCGGGTGACCGTGCAGGAGAACGAACTTCATTCCCCGCGCTTCGAGGGCACCCGCCGTTTCCGCCAGGCCCTCCAACATGAACGCATAGTGCCGCTCGGTCGCTTCCGGGTAGTCGTCCATCAGCCCGAAAGCGACCACCACGCCCACGCCCGTCTCGTCGGCCCGGTCGACCGCGAATTCGAGCGCCGGATTGTGCACCGCGCGCTGCGACTGCTGCATCCAGTAGAGGACGTAGCGCCCGCCGGAATCCGGGGCATCCTCGCAGAGAAGCCGAATCCGTTCGCTTTCGACGGTCCGCCGTCGTCTCCGTCCGGCCATTCTCGTCCCGTCCCACGCCCGGTTGCCGTGGCCAAGGACTCGCCGACGACAGCGGAACGGCCGCGCATTCCCTCTCGGAGTCGAGCGTCCGGCTGGGCCCTCGAGCCCTGTCGCTGCACCTCCCCGCTGCGGGGCCTGCACCGCGCAGTCGCTGGGCGGAGCCCGCACCGCCCATCCGCTCCGTGGATGCCGCGGCCCGCGTTCGCTTGGAGGCTCCCGCAGCCGATATTCCCTTCGAGAGCCCCGCACCGCCCTTCTGCTCCGTGGATGCCGCGGCCCGCGTTCGCTTGGAGGCTCCCGCAGCCGATATTCCCTTCGAGAGCCCCGCACCGCCCTTCTGCTCCGTGGATGCCGCGGCCCGCGTTCGCTTCGACGGCGGGCTTGCGGCATGCGACCCCTTGCCGCGCATTCGCCCTCTCCGTCGTCCTCGGAGAAATGCCCTCCTGCGCCGGTCTGCCCCCTTCGAATCGAACGTTCCGATTTCGGCGTCGTGGCTCGGCGTCCCGGCACGTGTGTCGGTTCGGGTCGGTTCATGTCCGTCCGGCGCCCGTTCGGGCGACTGTCCGGCCGAACGAATTTCGCGAGTGTGGACCCCAGGCTCTTTCCGATCTTCTGCCGAACTCGTCCTCTTCGAGGTTGGTCCCCAAATTGCTCCATGCCCACTCAGCCAACCTACAGGGAGGCAGCGCCGACCGAACTGGGCACCGTTGCGACGGGCGCACTGCGCGGTGACCGAGGCGCGGAACGAACATCACGAGCAAGCACACGGAGCGCGAGCGCTCCCAAGGGAGGGAATCATGAGACGAGCCACACGAACCTGGACCCTGTTCGAACCTCGACCCGAAGATGCCGGCGGTTTGCCCGCGAGCAACCCGGGCCACACGGGGTGGAACTCGGACGGCTCAGGGAAGAACTCCGCCAACATGGGGCGGGACCCGTGCAACGCAGAAAGAAACCTGCGCAGCACGGGGCGCGGCCAAGCGAGGCAGCCATTCGGTCGAAGGGGCAACGCCAGAGCTGCACGAACGATCCTGGCCCGAGTCTTGGGGACCCTCGTGGGATTGGCGTGGGTGTGCACGGCACCCCGCCTCGTCCATGCAGAACCCGGCGGGGATGCCGAGGACCGCGCGTGGACCCCGGAAGTGCTCGGCCGGTCCCAGTCGACGTCGCTCGGGCAGCGGAGCCTGTACGCTCGGGTCGGGTCCGTAGCCGGAGGGCTCCTGGGACCCCAGGGCGAAATGGGGCTGGCGGGCAGCTCGTTCAGCTTCGGGATGCGGGCCCTACAGCTCGAAACCGGGCTCGAGATACAGCTCATGACCCCCGTCGACGGATGGTACGAAGTCCTCTTCGTCCAGGTTTTGAGCGAAACGGGATTCCGAATTCCGGTCGGTTCCAAGGTTTCCGTTCCCATCCACGGTCTACTGGGAGGAACCATCATGACCCTCCGACAGACCGCGATGCTCGCCACCGCCGGATTCGACCTGGGCGTGAGCATCCAGTTGGGCCCGCGCATCGACCTCGACCTCGATCTGCTCGAGTTCCGTGCCGTCCTCCAGGACAGACCCGTGTTTTCGCTCCAGGGAGGCATCGGCATCACGTTTCACAGCCCGATCTGAGCGCCGGGCCCGGGGCCGGAACGCTGGAGGTGTGGGGCGAGCCTGGGTAGAATGAGAAGCCGGTGGGGCAGAGAAGTACCAGCGAGACCGTGATCCTGATCTTCCAGGCCTTCCTGAAGGACCCGACCTGGAAGCAAGCGGACTTGGCCCGGTTCGTGGGCATTACGACCCACGCCCTGCGCAAACGGCTCGATGAGCTCGTGGTGGCGGGCATTCCCCTGGATCGCTCGGAAGAGTCCCGAAGCGAAGTCTATTGGAGCGTCCCCAGGCGCTGGTTTCCGGGGGGCGCGTATTTCGATTCGAGTGAACTCGAGTCCCTGGTCGAGCAGCTGGCGCACCTTCCGCCGAGCGAGGAGCGCGAGCGATTGATGCAAGCGGCGTCCCGATGTCTGCGAGAGCGCGAGCACATGTTGGAGCGAATTCGCCAAGTCATCGTTCCACCTCGGGGTGAGGCCCCGCAGCACCGGGCGCTCTTGGCGCGGTCGGCCATGGATGGCACGGCCGTGCGCTGCAAGTACCATTCGCGCCATCGGGGCGATCTGTCGGACCGCCACATTTCCGTGCAGCGGGTCGAAGGGGGCCCGCGAGCCAAGTGCCTGGCGGTTTGTCATCGGTCCGGACGGCTGCAGTGGTTTCGATTGGATGCCTTGGTTCGAGTGGAGCTGGACCCGAACGAGCCCTATCGGAAGGCGGACCCTTCCGACGTGGACGCCGTGCTGCAGGGCAGCGTGGGAGGCTTCTTCGAAGAGGGAGAGCCGGTGGAAGCGACCTTTCGGCTGGTCGGCGATGGAGCCCGCTGGGCCGTCGAGAATCTTCCGGCCGGAATGACCGCCGAACGCACGGACTTCGGCTTTCGCGTGACCGCGCGGACCGCTGCGGTCCACCACGTGGCGAGGCACGTGGTTTCCTTGGGGCGTGTGGCCGAGCCCGAAACCCCCGTGTTGGCCCGAGAGGTGGCCCGCATCGCCAAAGAGGCTCTGGAAGCCGCCGAACGTCATCTCGCTGCTTCCTCATGAACGGCGCCGTCACGGCCCATATCTGGCAGCGCCGATCCTCGGACCGGTGGACGGGCGCGGCGGCTTCCCTCGTGAAGTAGGCCGACGCGCTCGGTGGAGTCGGGCGCAGGTACCCCGAGCACGGCGGCGGGGGATGTCGAAGCTGGCAAGCGAACCGGGGCCATCTGCGGCCAACTGTACGCGTGGTCAGGGGTGTCTAAACGATCGACCCGTTCGGATCGTCGTCCCGGTTCACGATGCCCGGGAGGCTGAGCGATGTACCTGAATGACGGCATGCCTGTGTTCTCTCCCACCGATCTGTGCAACTTCGCCGAGAGCGCCTTTCGCTCCTGGATGGACCGATACGAACTCCTCCATCCGGGCGTCGTTCCCAAAGATCCGGTCTCTGCGGAGCAGAGCTTGCTGGCAGCCATGGGGGAAGGGCACGAAGCCAAGGTCCTGCACGAGTTGGATGATGGCTCGCGGGTGGTGACGCGGATTTCGAAGTCACGAGCCACGGCCCCCGACGAAACCCGCCGAGCCATGGCTCGCGGTGACCATGTCATCTACCAGGCCGATCTCGCCCGCGATCGCTTCGCAGGGGTGGCTGACTTTCTGCTCCGGGTGCCCGACGAGCGCGGTCGACCCCGCTACGAGGTCGCGGACAGCAAGCTCGCTCGACGGGTGCGTCCGAACTTTCTGCTCCAGCTCTGTGCGTATGCCGACATGCTGGAAGCCGCTCAGGGATGGCGCCCGGATCGGGTGTGGGTGATCGATGGGCGCCGTACCTGGGTGCCGTTTCGTACCGACGACTTCTTCTTTCACTACCTGGCCCTGAAGGCGGCGTTTCTGCGCTTTCACGGGCGATGGTCCGTCGGCGACCGTCCCCTTCCCGAGCCGGGTGCCAATCACGGGCCTTGGCAAAGTTTCGCCGATTCTCTCCTCGAACAGGCAGACCACCCCTGTCGCATCGCCAACGTGACACGGATGCAGCTTCGACGGCTGGCCGACGCAGGGTACAAAACGCTCCGAAGCGTCGCCGAGGCCTCGAACGCAAAGGTTCCGAGGATCGGCGACGAGGTGCTTGCTCGGCTGTCCCAGCAGGCTCGCTTGCAGATGATGTCCGCCGGTCGGGCAAAGCCCGCGTTCGAGATCCTTCCCCACGAAGCGGGACGGCGGACCGGGTTGACGCTCCTGCCGCCGCCCTCGCCCAACGACGTGTTCTTCGACATCGAAGGTGACCCGCTTCATCGGGACGGGGGGCTGGAATACTTGTTCGGAGCGTCCTTTCGGGAAGGGGTGTATCGCGACTGGTGGGCACACGATCTGCGCCAGGAAAGGGTGGCATTTCAGGGCTTCATCGATGCCGTGGTCGAGCGGTATCGCGCAGACCCCTCCATGCACGTGTATCACTACGGCGATTACGAGCGGGCCGCCCTGCGCCGGCTGATGGGGCGGCACGGGACGCGGGAAGACGAGCTGGACGAGCTTCTGCGGTCCGAGGTGTTCGTGGATCTGCATCAGGTAGTCCGGCAGGGGGTTCGGGTCGGCACCCCGAGCTACTCGCTGAAGGAGGTGGAGCGGTTGTATCGTCCCTGCCGTGCCGAAGACGTGAAGGCGGCGACCGAGTCGATGGTCGAATATGCTCGGTGGCTCGACGCGCCCGACGGCGAAGATTGGCGCACGTCGAAGATCCTGTGCTCGATCCGCGATTACAACCGGGCCGACTGCGAGTCGACGGCAGAACTCGCCGGGTGGCTTTGGGCCCGTCAAAGCGACGCGGGCATCGAGCACGTTCCCGAGCGGTCTCCGCCCTCGGAGGAAGCGGCCGGAGCTCGGGGGAGTGTGCCGTCGAAGCGGGCGAAGGCTCGCGACGCGTCGAACCGGCTGGCCGAGTCCCTGGAGGCGTCCGTCCCCTCGGATGCGGAACCGTCGGACCCGCGACGCCAGGTTCCGACGGTGTTGGCTCATCTGCTCGGGTTTCACAGGCGAGAAGCCAAGCCGGTGTGGTGGTGGGTGTTCGACCGGCTGACCCGCACCGAGGCCGAGTTGTATGAGGATCCGGACTGCCTCGCAGGGCTCGTCCGAACGGAGCGGGAACCGATTCCGCTCACGCGATGGTCCAGCGGATACGAATACCGATTCGATCCGGACCAGGACACGCAGGTCAGCGAAGGAACCCGGGGGTGCATCTGGCCCCACCTCGACCGTCGGGTCACGGTCCACAAAATGGACGCGCAGGCGGGGATCGCGGTTTTCAAACGACAGAGGTCCGCGGATGGGCGGGCGCCTGTCCCGCGTCGGATGACGGTGATTCCCATCGACATGGTGCGAGCCGACGCCATCGAGGCCGCGCTGCGCCGAATCGCGGAGCGATACCTCTCGGGGGCCGCTCTTCCTCCGGCTCTCGACGATCTTTTGGCTCGGCGCGTCCCGCGCCTTCGCGGTTCTGTCGAGAGTCTGGCCGCCGCGGAGGTTGAATTCGGGGAAGAGGTGAGCGTCGACCGGGCGTGTGAAATCGTGCAATCCCTCGACGGCACCACGCTGGCGGTGCAGGGACCGCCGGGCACCGGCAAGACGTTCCTGGCTGCCCGCTGCGCGGTCCGGCTTCTCGAGGAAGGCAAGCGGGTTGGTGTCACGTCGAACAGCCACGCAGCCATCGACCAGCTGATGGCGGAGATCTCGAAGGTGGCCGATGCCCGCGGTTTGTCCGCGTTGCGGGTGGGGAGGGTGTTGCCGAAGGGACGCACCGCATCCGTGCTCGAGGACCGGAGGGTGGACCGGGCGGACGAGATGGGTGCGCTGTGCCACCGGGGGAGCGGGGCGCACCAGTTGGTGGGAGGCACCGCCTTCGCGTTCGCAGATCCCGCGGCCCGCGGTTTCGATCACCTCTTCGTCGACGAAGCGGGAC
>DAPKRQ010000153.1:0-38873 GCA_031800475.1 Myxococcales bacterium LLY-WYZ-16_1 | reverse complement strand
GGATTCGCCGACGATCTGGAAGCCCCCCGGACCGGCGACATGCCGGCGGTCGCGGAGGGACTCGATTCCGCCGGCTCGAACGGCCTCGGTCGAGCGCCTCCCCCTGTGTCCGCCGGGACCCTCGAACCGCCCCCTTTGGATCCGGACGGAGCCGTGGGCGCCCGGCCGTTTTCGGACCTGACCACCTTCGCGGCGCTCGACGCCTCGGAGGCCGACGGCCCGGGCGGCGAGCCGGCGCCCCCGGGCGCCGGACTTTCGTCTGGGCCCTCGGATGAGGCTTGGGACCCAGGCCCCCCCGCCGTGGCGTCGGGGCCTTCGGCCGACGGGCCGGTGGACGGTGCATTGTCCCCATCGGGCGGGAGGGTGGCGCTCGACCCGCCCTCGGGCGCCTCGCTGCAGGATTTGCGGGCTCAGATCCGTGACTTTCGTGCCGGTGCCCCTGCAGCCCCTTCGCTGGAAGCTTGGCTGCGATTCGTGGTGGGCGCGCTCGACGATGCGGGCCTTCTCACGGACGGGCGATTGGCGGCGCTCGCCCCCCACCTGGATCCATCCGATCCGGGTCATTGAAAGAACACGGTCCGACTGGCGTAGGCCTCCCGGTAGCCCAGGTCGAGGTAGAGCGATTTGGCCACGTGGTTGTCTTCGTTGACCAACAGGCAGGCGCGGCGGGTCCGTTCGAGCACCCAGGAGGTGACTGCGGCCGTTCCGCGTCGACCCAGGCCCCGTCCGCGGGCGGCCGGCACCGTGTAGATGCCCTCGATCTGTCCGCCCACGTCGGACAGGGCGGACACGTTGCACTTGAACACCAACTCGCCGGCGTCGGTGAACACGAAGTCCCGCCCCCGATGGATCCGCTCCCGAATCCGGGAACGGAACAACTTGGGATTTCGGCCATAGGGGTCGTCTCCCGCTTCTTCCCGCGCCATGGCGGCAGATGCGAGCGTCAGCGGGTCCAGGTCGGCCACCCGGGCCGTGCGCAGCGGCAATCTGTCGCGGGTGCGAAAGCGGCTGCGGTCGACCGTGTAGGCCAACTGGGCCCGAGCCAACCGAACCGGAAAGCCCCAGACCTCGACCAGGGCATCCACCAACGACCGCTCCCCCACCACCACCCGAACCGCCTGGCTGTTGCGCCGGCCCAGCTCCGCCAGGCCCGTGAAGCCCTCGTCCCGGTCCAGGACCGGCACCACGATGCCGGTGTCGGAAATGTAGACGAGGCCCCGGATCCGGCCGTCTTCATCCACGTCGGCGAACATCCAAGCCCGGGCACCCCGGATCCGGCGCTCGAGCCCGCCGTCGGCCAGCCACCCGGCCAGAAACACCGACGCATCCGGTCGCTCTTGGCAGAAGCGGTGGGCGTCGGTCGCTTCCTTCGGGCCGAGTTGGCGAAGCCGGGGGGCCACGGTCTCAACATACCCCGTTTTTTCCGCAACGCCCGTGCCGGCCGGCCGAAAACCGAGACGCGATGGGGAGCCGACCGACCCGTCTGGCCGTCTGGCTGGCGGCGGCCCTGCTCGGTTCGGGCTCGGCCCGGGCCAGCGACTTGTCGCGGGCCTTGAGCTTCGCCAACGACGTGATGGGCGAAGACATCGTCGCCGGCTATGAGGACTTCGTCGACACCGACGAAAACGAAGCCCTGTCCATCCTGCTGTACCAGCAGGTTCCGGACCGGTCGGGGCCAGCCCATCCCCTGCCCAGCCGCCAGGCGCCCTTCGAGACCTTGGGTCGCCAGCGCTTGGCCTACGGCCCCTTGGCTTCGGTCATTCGGGAAGCGGCCCAGCGCACCGGCCTGCCCGAGGCACTGATCGATGCAGTGATCCGGACCGAATCCGGCTATCGCCCCAGGGCCGTGTCCCGGGCGGGTGCCCGCGGCCTGATGCAGCTGATGCCCGCCACCGCCAGGTCGCTCGGCGTTCGCGATCCCTTCGACCCCCGACAGAACGTGCTCGGCGGCTCCCGATATCTGCGGCGGATGTACGATCGCTTCGGCTCGGTGCGGCTGGCCCTGGCTGCCTACAACGCGGGGCCGGGGGCGGTGCTCCGACACCGCGGCGTGCCGCCCTACGACGAGACCCGCCGTTACGTGTCCACGGTCTTGCGTCGCTACCAGCGATCGCCCCTTCGCTGACCCGTTCGTTCGAACCGAACCGCGAACTCTCCCCCGGGCCGGGCGCTTTGGCGTGGTGAGAAAGCGGTTATTGCACACTGCGTCATGTCGAAAGGCCCGACACCCGTCTTGCAAATTCCTCCCTGTCGGTCGAGGAACACTCGAATGCGCTCTTTCAAACTCGCCTCGTGGGCTTCGGTCTGTTCGGTGGTGATCCTCGGCCAGGGATCGGGTGCCTTTGCCCAGACCCAGCCACCGAAAGAACAGCTTCGCTTCGAAAATTTGACCGTGGCTCGCGTGAACCCATTGGGCCTCATCAGCGTTCTCGACGGCACCTATCGCTGGCGGTTGTTTCGTTCCGATTCTCCGCTCCTCAAAGACAATTGGTTTGGTATTGGGGGCCAAGCGGTCCTGACACCGGCCTTCTTCCGGGTCGGTCCAGCCATCGAGATCCAGCCCCTTTCGATTCTCGAGCTGAAAGCCACCTTTCACGCCGTCGACTTCTTCGGGAGCTTCGACTTCTTTCAGTCCTTCGAGTTCGCGACCGACGACTGGAGCGACAGCGCTCTAGACAACCTGGCAGGCGCGCCTGACGAAGAGGACCGCAACTACTCCACCAACGGCACGCAGGTGACCCTGACCGGCATCCTTCGCTTCAAGGTGGGCCCGATCGCCTTCCGAGATACCTTTCGGACCGGGCGACCGGACTTCGACCTGCGAGACGGCGACCAACTCTACTACGATCCGCTGTGGGACCTGCTGATCGCCGACGAAAGCTGGTTCATCAACAACGACGTCGACGTGCTCTACCTGACCGACTTCGGATTGAAGGTCGGCGTTCGGTGGACCATGGCCACCGCGTTCTACGAAGACCGCCATTTTCCAGAGGGCGTGGCCCCCGACGATCCGAACAACCCGACCCACCGGGTGGGACCGTTCTTTGCGTGGACCTTCGAATCCGCGTCTCGTTTGTTCCAGGACCCGACGCTCGTGTTCATCGCGAACTGGTGGGTCGATCACCGGTTCCGGACCGGCGAAGATGTGACCACCGCCTTTCCCTACATGATCCTGGGGATCACCTTCGACGGTGACATCTGGTCCACCCGGGACCGAAAGGGCTGAAGTCCCCGGGCCGCGCAGCGCCCGGGCGCCACCTGGACCGCGTGGGATTCGAAGAGCCCGATGAGGGCCGGGTCGATGGACCGCGTGGGATTCGAAGGCCCGATGGGAACCGGGTCGATGGGCCGCGTGGGATTCGAAGGGCCCGATGAGGACCTCGGAGATCGGCCGAGCGTCCCATCGATGGAGCGTCCGACCGATGGGAGGCCGGCGTGCTGCGCACTCCGCTCACAGAAGGCCGCGGACCCTCAGGTCCTCGGCCACCAAGATGGCCCCTGTGGCGGCACCCATCTTGGTGTTGTGGGAAACCAGCACGAAGCGGACCCCATGGGGGCCCAACAGGTCGTCCGAGCGGGCGCGTCCGACCGACGTGGTCATGCCCCGGTCGGTGTCTCGGTCCAGACGGACTTGGGGCCGGTCGGACGCGGTGTGTATCGTGATCCATCGGCGAGGGGCCGAGGGGTGGGTGCCCGGGCCGATGTCTTCACCAAAGCGAGACCATGCGTCATGAATCGCTTCGACCGAAGCAGGTCGTGCGAAGGACGCGACCACGCTCTCCGTGTGTCCCTCGAGGACGGCCACTCGGGTGCAGGTTGCGCTGACCTTCACGGGGCAGGGCTCGATGCGGCCTTCACCGTAGGTCCCGAGAAGCTTTCGCGTTTCTCGGGCAACTTTTTCCTCTTCTTTTGGAATGAAGGGAAGAATGTTGTCGACCACGTCGAGGGTAGGCACGCCGGGCGTTCGTCCGGCTCCGCTCACTGCCTGCATCGACGTCATCACCACCCGCTCCAGGCCGAAGGCCCGGTGCAGCGGGGCCAGGGCAATGGCGAGCCCGGTGGTGGTGCAGTTGGGGATCGGCACCACGTAGCCGTTCCAGCCCCGCCGGGCCTGGGCGCGCACCAACTCGGCGTGCTCGCCGTTGACCGCCGGGATCAGCACCGGGACGTCCTCTTCGTAGCGAAATGCGCTGGCGGTGGAGACCACCGGTCGCCGGGCCGCGTAGCGGGATTCGAGCTCCCTGGCTGCGTCGGTTTCGACCGCGCTGAACACCAGATCCACGTCTTCCAGCCCGAGTTGGGCCGCGTCTTCGATCGGGGCCCCGCCGAAGCGCTCGAAGCCGATGGGGTCGGCATACCACTGGGTCTGTCCGGAGGGTCCGGCCAGGGCCTCGGCCAAGGTTTTGCCGGCGGAGCGGGCCGAAGCAGCCAGCTTGGTCACCCGAAAATGGGGGTGGTCGGCCAGCGCGGCCAGAAACTGCTGGCCCGCGATTCCGGTGGCGCCCACCACGGCGCAGCGCAGCGTCATGCCGTCGGGTAGACGCGATCTCGCCGGGGTCGGTCAAGGGCTCGGTACACCCGGCCCGGGCCCCGGGGCAGGGCTCAGGTGTTCGGTTGCTCCGGGTCGTCGTCCGGAGCGTCCGCGTCGAAGTCTTCGTACATGGCTTCGGCGAGCCGCTGGGCCGAGCCGGTCAGACGATCCATCGCTGCCTTGAGTGTGTCGTAGTCCGTGTCGCCCGGCGTGTTCAGCAGGTTCTTCAGTTGCTCCAGGTCCTCCTGGATGTCCTCACGGTCTTCTTCCTTCACCATGGAACCGTACTCGGACATGGTGTTTTCGGTCTGCCAGATCAGCCCCTCGGCGGCGACCGTGAGGTTGGCCATCTCTTTGCGCTGCCGGTCCTGGTCCCGGGAGGCCTCGGCCTCCTTGACCATGCGGTCGATCTCTTCTTCGGTCAGGCCGCTGGAGGCGATGATCCGGATCTTTTGCTGCCGGCCGGTGCCCAGATCTCGGGCAGAGACGTTGACGATGCCATTGGCGTCGATGTCGTAGGACACCTCGATCTGAGGGACGCCCCGAGGCGCTGGCGGAATGCCCACGAGCTGAAACCGACCCAGGGTCTTGTTGTCTTCGGCCATGGGCCGTTCGCCCTGAAGGACGTGCACGTCGACGATGGGCTGGTTGTCCTGGGCCGTCGAAAAGACCATGGACTTCTTGACCGGGATGGTGGTGTTCCGCGGGATGATCGCGGTGAAGACGCCGCCGGCGGTCTCGACGCCCAAAGACAAGGGATTCACGTCGAGGAGGAGGACGTCCTTGACATCGCCGGCCAGCACCCCGCCCTGGATGGCGGCGCCGATGGCCACGACCTCGTCGGGGTTGACGCGTTTGTTCGGCTCGGAGTCGAAGAAGTCGTGCACCACCTGCTGGATCCGCGGCATGCGGGTCTGGCCCCCCACCAGCAGCACTTCGTGGATGTCTGCCTTGGTGAGGCCGGCATCCGACAGGGCCTGCTCGCAGGGGCCGAGGGTCCGTTGGATCAAAGGTTCGACCAGCTCCTCGAGCTCTTGGCGGGTCAACGTGGCGTTCAAGTGCTTCGGCCCGGTCTGGTCCGCCATGATGAAAGGCAGGTTGATGTCGGTCTCGGGGCTGGACGAAAGTTCGTGCTTTGCCTTTTCGGCAGCCTCCTTCAGTCGCTGAAGGGCCATCTTGTCTTTGCGGATGTCGATGCCGTTGTTTTCGCTGGCGAAGCGCTCCGCCAAGGAGTTGATGATCTCCAGATCGAAGTCGTCTCCGCCCAGGTGGGTGTCGCCGTTGGTCGACTTCACGTTGAAGACGCCGTCGCCCAGCTCGAGGATCGAGATGTCGAACGTCCCCCCGCCCAAGTCGTAGACCGCGACCTTGACGTTTTCTCGCTTCTCCAGACCGTACGCCAAGGCCGCTGCGGTGGGCTCGTTGATGATCCGCTTGACGTCGAGTCCGGCGATCTTGCCGGCGTCTTTGGTGGCTTGACGCTGGGCGTCGTTGAAGTAGGCGGGAACGGTGATCACCGCTTCAGAGACCTCTTCGCCCAGGTAGTCCTCCGCCGTCTCCTTCATGCGCGTCAAAACCATGGCGGAAATCTCTTGGGGCGAATGGGATTTTCCGTCGACTTCGATCCAAGCTTCGCCGTTTTCGGCCTTCACTACCGAGTAGCTGGCCTTGGAGATGTCCGCCTGCACTTCGTCCGAATCGAACGGCCTTCCGATGAACCGCTTGACCGAAAAGATGGTCTTGTCCGAGTTCGTCACCGCCTGGCGCTTGGCGATCTGCCCCACGAGGCGCTCGCTCTCGGTGAAGGCCACCATGGAAGGCGTCGTCCGACTGCCCTCCGAGTTTGGGATGACGATGGCGTCCCCGCCGTCCATCACCGCCACGCACGAGTTCGTCGTGCCCAGGTCGATGCCGATGATCTTGCCCATGATCCGTCGGAGCTCCTCGAACTCAACCTTCCGACGGGCCGAGCGATACGATCACCATGGCGGGCCGCAAGAGCCTGCCTTGGATGGTGAAGCCACGCTGCAGCTCCGAAAGCACCTGGCCGGCCGGCACGTCCGGCGAATGGGCCTGCTGCACGGCTTCGTGAACGTTCGGGTCGAAGGTGGCACCGGTGCTTTCGAAGGACACGACGCCGTGCTTTTCCAGCTGGGCGAGGAACTTCTTTCGCACCATCTCCACGCCTTCCCGGACCTGCTCCGACCCGGCCTGCTCGGACACCACCTGCACCGCCCGATCCAGGTCGTCGATCACCGGAAGCAAGTCACGCAGGAGCTTTTCGTTGGCGTATTTTTGGACCTCTTCCCGCTCCTTGGCGGCGCGTCTTTTGTAGTTTTCGAAGTCTGCAGCGGAGCGCATCCACCGGTCCTTGAGCTCGTCGCGCTCCCGCTTCAGGGCATCGAATTCTTCTTCGAGGGCGGACTTCGCCGCCTGAAGCTCTTCGCCTTGGGGATCCGACCCGGCCTCGGCCGCTTCGGCCTGCGGTTCGGGGGAGCCCTCGGCCGTGACTTCGGAGGGCTCCGGCTCATTCCGGTCGTGTTCCGTCACCCGGCTAGGCTGTCATGGGTCCCACGTCCGTTCAACCGATGATGGGGGGCTGCGCCCCCACCCCGGTGGCTCAGGACCCGGTGGATTCGCCGTTGCCCGAGTGGCCCAGGCTGTCCGAAAGGGCCTGGGCGGTCATCTCGACCAGGGGAATGACCCGGGAATAATCCATGCGGGTGGGTCCCAAGATCGCCAGCCGGCCTGCAGATCCGTCTTCGGTGGCGTAAGTGGCGGTCACCGCGGCCAATTCCTGCAGGTCCCGAACCGACGCGTCGCTTCCCAGGATCACCATGGTTTCGTCCCGCGACGCGGCCCCAGAGCCGATCGAACGGGTGGCGGCGGCGTCGAGCAGACGAAGGAGCAAGGTCTTCTCTTCGAACGCCCGCAACAGGCGCCGCATCTTGGCGATGTCCGCGAACTCCGGCTGGTCCAAGAAGGTGCGTTCGCCTTCGACCAGCACGTCTTCCACCGGGGGACGGGGTCCGAGCACCCGCTGACCCAAGTCCAGGGCCTGGCGCATCATGGCGTCGGCCATGCTTCGCTCGTCGGCCATGCTGCGCAGAATTTGCTGCCGCACCTCTGCCAGGACCTTTCCGCCGAGCAGAGACTTCAGATAGTTCGACATCCGAGCCAGTTCGTCCCGACTCACCGGAAAATCCACGTCCACCACCCGGTGCTGAATCAGGCCGCTTTTGGCCACGAAGACCGTCAGCACCGCGTTTTCGCGAAGGGGCATGAACTCGATCGAGTCGAACACGACCTCGTCCACCGCGGGCATCAGCACCAGCGATGCGTGCCGGCTGACCGATGACAGCACCCGGCCGGCCTCGGCCAGCAGGGTCTTCAGGTCCCGGTTTTCCTGCTGGGAAAGGGCCTGGACCAGTTCCCGGTCCTTGCTCGAAATCCTGCCCCGCTGGGCCAGTCGCTCCACGTAGATCCGAAAGGCGGCCACCGTTGGCACCCGTCCCGCCGATGCGTGGGGGGCGGAAAGAAGGCCCATCTCCTCCAGGTCGGCCATGGCGTTGCGGACCGTGGCGGGGGAGACCGACACCGCCCGTCGCCGGGTCAGGGAGCGGGACCCGACCGGCTCGGCGGTGGCGATGAAGTCCTCGAGGATCGCGGTCAGGATCTCGCGATGCCGCTCCGTCAGGTCTTCGAATTGTGCCTTGGCCTTTGACAACGTCCCACCATGCGCCAACCCGGCGGGCCCCGGTCAAGCCGGGGCCGTGGATCTGGGCGCCGGTTCATGGCAAAGGGCGCGTGTGCGCGGTGTGATCTCGGCCGGGGTCTTGGCTTTCGGGACCCTGGCTTGCGGAACCTCCCACTCCTACACCTGGGTGACGGAGTTGCCCCAGGCCGATTCGACCCCCCGGGTTCGGGCCGGGGATACGATCTCGGTGGTCGTCCAGGGCCAAGAACAGCTGTCCGGCGAGTTCGAGGTCCGGGTCGACGGGACCTACCTGCAGCCGGTGGTGGGCCCGATCCAGGTCGAAGGGCTCCTGCCCGAAGAGGTGGAGGCCCGGCTGGTCGACGGCCTTCAGGGGGTGGTGGTGGACCCCGAGGTCGCGGTGAACATCGGCAAGACCCGAGAGGTGACGGTGTACGTGCTCGGTGAGGTGGCCGAGCCCGGCGCCGTGGAAATTTCGGGCCGGGACACGGTGCTCAGCGTTCTGGCCCGCGCCGGGGGCCTGACCGAATTCGCCAAGCGCAACGCCATCTACGTGGTGCGGGAGCAGCCCGAGCGCATGCGGGTGCGCTTTCGCTACGACGATCTGACGGGCGGCGACCCGCAGAGCCTGGCGTTCAAGCTGCGGGACGGCGACGCGGTCGTGGTCGAATGATCCTGTGGGCGGCGGTCATCGGTGCCGCGGTGGCCCAGGCAAACGTCCGGGTCGACGCGGGCGTGACGACGACCCATCGAACGGGACAGTTCGCCCGGGCGCTGCCCGTCAACGCGGACCGGCCGAACGGCAACGGCCTGGCCTACGAGGGAGAGGTCGTCCCGTCCGTGTCGCTGGACGTGACCGGAAAGACCCAGCGCTTCACACTGACCTATTCCGCCCGAGCGTTCTATCGCTGGGTCGAGGAAGGGATCTTGTTGGACCGCCCCGGATTTTGGCAGCGGGGATTGGCCAACTACGCCCTCGACATCTCGTCCCGAACCACGTGGACCTCGTCGCTGTTGGTGAGCGGTGGCGAGATCCCGATCGCGCAGCTGCTACAGCCCGCGGACCCGGGCACCGGTCCCGATCCGGACGACGAACTGCTCGGTGGCGGCGTGGTGCCCGATGACCCCTTTTTGCTGGATTTCATCGTGGGCGGTACCACGGGCCTGGCGGTCGGGTTCGACGAGCGCAATTCGGCCTCCTTCGACGCCAGCATTCGATACCGCGACCCGGGCATCGTCGAGGGTGGGGACCAGCCCGAGGGCTTTCAGTTCTCCCAGGTGACTCGATTTCGTTTGGGCGGGCGCTACGGATTTCGGTGGGACCGGCGCAATCAATTTCTTTTCGACACCCAGTTTCGCTCTTTTTGGGTCTCGGGCGGGAACGAGCTGGCGGAAAGCTCCAGCCAGGTGATCACCGTCAGCTCGGGCTGGGCCCACCAGCTGAGTCGCAACCTGAACAGCGAGCTGCTGGCGGGCGCGCAGGTGGTCTTTCAACAAACGCCGGATGAGGACGTGGCCGGCGTGCAAAACCGGGCCGAACGCGACGAGCTGCAGGCCCTGCCCTTTGCGTCGGCTCGACTGACCTTGGGCCGCGCGCCCAGCGGATCTTTTTCATGGCAGGGGTCATTGCTGGCACGGCTCGACGGTCAGCTGAACCAGGTGCTGGGCCGGTTCATTCCGGCGATCAGCTTGGTGTCGGGCCTGTCGGCAACCTTCGTCGACTGGACCGGCTCGATCTCCGCTTCGTTTCGAACGACCCTCGACGGCCCCTTTGCCTTCGACGGCAGCGATGCCGCGGGCGAGGACGACCCCACCCTGTTTTCCGACGTCCAGACGTCGATCGGCGGCACCGCGGAGCTCTCCTACGCCCCGTCGCCGCTGTGGCGGCTCTTCACCCGGTTCCGGGCCCAGGCTTTGACCTATCACCTGAGCATCGTCACCGACCCGGCCACTGAAACGCCCTTTCCGAACCTGGAGATCACCGGTCTGCTCGGCCTCGAGGTTCGCTGGTCATCGGTCCCGCCCCGCGCCATGCAGGGAGGCTGAGGCCGAGGCATCCCGGCGTTCCGGCGTCCGGTCCAAGGGCTCGAGGTGCGCGGAGTTCGACCCGGGCCCGTCACCCCGAGATGCCCGGGCCGTCGGCGGCCTCCATCAACGCGAGCGCCACCCGGTCGGCGAAGCGATAGCCTCGGGCGGTCGGCCGCACCCGGCCGTGGAGCCGCTGGACGAGTTGGTCTCGTTCCAAACGATCGACGGCAGCCGTCAGATCGCGAAGCTCCGTTTCGGGCAGGCCCCAGCGGGTCCGAAAAGCCACCACCAGCCGATCGATGCGGCATCCCGCCCCATCCCGGGCCTCCTCGAAGCGGGCGGGAAACTCGCCGCGGGCCGCATGGTGAAGGTAGGCCGCCGGCGCCTTGATCGCCTCCCGCCGAAGCCCCCCCGCCGGTCCGGTCACGAACGAATGGGCCCCCGGTCCGAGACCCAGGTAGCTTCCGCCCAGCCAATAGATCAGATTGTGCCGGCACTCGGCCCCGGGTCGGGCGTAGTTCGAAACCTCGTATCGAAGCAGCCCCGCTTCTTCCAGGTGGGTCGTGACCGCTTCGTAGTGCTGGGCCACTTCGTCGTCGGGCACCGGGTGAAAGCGGCCTTGCTGGGCCCTTCGCAGAAGTACCGTATCGGGCTCCACGGTCAGGGCGTAGGCCGACACGTGCTCGGTCCCCAACTCCAGGGCCACGTCCAACGAGCGCCGCACGTCGTCCGGCCGCTGGCCGGGGAGGGCGTACATCAAGTCCAAGGACACCCGGGCCCCGGTGGCGACTGCTCGGCGGACCGCTTCCCTCCCGGTCGCTGCATCGTGCCGCCGCTCGAGCCACGCGAGCTCCCGGTCGTCGAAGCTCTGGCAGCCGATGGAAAAGCGGTTCACTCCGGCAGCCCGAAAGGCGTCGAATCGGGCCGCGTCCACGCTGCCCGGATTGGCTTCCAGGGTGATCTCCAGGTCCTCGCCGCCGCCCCAGCGGGCCCGGAGGGCCTGGATCACCCGAGCCACCGCGTGGGGGGCCCAGCGGCTCGGGGTGCCGCCCCCAAAGAAGATCGACCGGACCGGTTGGCCGTTCAGCGCGGTGTCGAAGGCGGGCGCCCGGGCACCGAGCTCGGCGCAGACGGCGTCGGCGAAGGCGTCGTCGTCGTGGTCCAAGACGTGGCTGTTGAAGTCGCAGTACGGGCACTTGGACGCGCAGTACGGAAAGTGGACGTAGACCGCCCCGTCGGTGGGGGCCACCGGCGGTGTGCCACCCGCCTGCGCGAAATGGGTGCGCTCCGAGAACGCCGTCGAAGCGGGGGGGCTCAATGCACGGCCTCCAGCGCGTCCAGGTCGTATCCCGGTTCGTCTCCAGCCCGGTCCAGTCCGCGAATGCGGACGTAGCCCACCCGGTCGAAGCCCGCGGCGCTCAGGTCGTACTCGGTGACGAGCCCGGTGGCGTGGGGCCGAAGCGCCGTGAAGGTGACGCCGTCGAGCGAGACCGCCACCTCGGCCCGGGCGCCGTCTTCGCCCAGTTCGTACACCCGCAAGTCCGCCCCTGGCCCGTCTGGGATCGCCCTGAAAAATCGAAGAGTTATGAATGTATCCACGCCGATCGCCACCGTGCGCCCGTCCGGGGGCCCCAGGGCCTGGCGCGGGTCGACGAACGGTGCCTCGGGGTCCACGTCGGTGGCCAGCTCGAAAGCCTCGACGGCGGAGGCGTGCTGGTCTCTGAGATCGGGCGGCAAGCAGCCCGTCGCCATCACCCACAACAGCCCAGCCGTCACATTGACAGCAGGTCTTTTTGAGCTAACGCTCCCCCTACGCATGGCTCGACGCACCAGGCGGGAGTTGGACATCGCGGACCACCTCTGGGACTGCCTCACCCGGATCGCCGAGGACTGTGGCACCGACCGCCATGCGGTGGTCAACCAAGCAGTCTACGAGTACGCCCGCCGCTTCAACTTTCTGACCCCCATGGCCAAGGAAGTGCCGGTGCCCGAGCCCAAGGTGACGCCGGGGCAGGGGGCGGCCGAAAACGGCGTCCCCCCGCAGCCCAAGCCCGCGCCGAAACCCGCCACCGGTCAGGCGGCCAAGGCGCCCGCCCCAGAAAAGCCCCGCAAAGTCCTCTACGTGGTCAACAGTGCCGGGGACATGCACAAGGTCGACAAGGACACCTTCATCATCGGTCGAAGCCGCACCTGCGACCTGGTGATCCCGTCGTCCAAGGTCTCCCGCCAACACAGCGGGGTCTCCCGCGAAAACGGCGAGCACTACATCGAAGACCTGGGTAGCGCCAACGGCGTGTGGAAAGACGGTGTGAAGATCCAAAAGGAACGGATCTCGGACGGCGACGAATTCATGATCTCCGAAGAGGTCCTGAAGTTCATCTATCGCTGAGGGTCCCGGGGCGCGGCCCGGCACGGAAGAAGGTCGGCAGGGCGGTGGCTCGGAGCCAACGAACCACCGCCCCGCCGGGTCATCGTCAGAAGAACATCGGGGGGGTCGTGCCCCACAGGGGTCCCGGTCCCATGAAGTCGAAATCGAGGCGCTGGTTGCCGAAGCCGTGGGTGCTCACTCGGTCGAAGCCCGGCCCACCGCTGACCCGGTTGAAGTTACCGAGCACGCCGATCTGGTCCCAGCCGAATCCGCCGTGGACCGAGCCGCCGTGGCCCTGGCTGAAGATTCGGTCGTGGCCGGCCCCGCCGTGGATGCTCACCCGGTTGCCCCGGCTGTGGATGGCGTCGTGCCCGAAACCGCCTTCGATGCGCACGTTGTCGGCCTGGTTGAAGATCCGGTCATGGCCGAAGCCGCCGTCCACCTGAAGCGGTACGTCGACGCTGTCGTCCACGTAGATCGCGTCGTTGCCGGCTCCCAGCTCGAACCGGGCGTTGCGAAGCTGCTCTTCGTTCACAGTCCAGGTCTCGCCATTGACGGTCACCTCGTACTCGTCTCGACCGAACAGGGCGAATATGCCCTCCCGTTCCTTCTTTTCGATCCGGACCTGGTCGTTGCCGCTGCCGGTACCGAACACCATCTGGTCCCCTTCGCGCCGAAGGGTGGCTTCCCGGCCTTGCAACCCCCGAGAGCTGTTGGCCTGCATGCGGTTGAAAAAGTTCGTTGCGTCGACCTGATTGCCGATTTTGTGGAACATTTCGTCCTCCTTCGCTCTGGGGACTCAGCAACAGCCGGGCCAACGGGCACCCGGGCCGAGATGGGCTGGCGGGCGGTCCTTGGGCTCCGGCTCGTGCAGCCTCTGCGCGACGAAGGGTCCAGCGGCAGGCAGGCCTTGCACTCCGAGACCCTCCGTCCCCGCCCGTGCAGCATCCCGAACCGGCACGGCCCGGCTTCCGTGGGCTCCGGTCGGGCGTCCCGCCTGCGAGGCACGTTCGGGCGCGGTGCCCGGGCCCGAGCGTCCCGGTGGGTTCGTCGTCCCGGTGGGTTCGTCGTCCCGGTGGCGTGTCGCCTCCGGCCGGCGGGCTTCGGGGCGAGTTCCGGGGCCCTTGGAGCGGTCTGTCCCCGGCGTGCAGGGGTCTGGGGTCTCGGGTCGACCTGACCGCCCGACGGGGCTAGCTTGAGGGCGTGGCCGCAGGGACCTCGGGCTGGGTGGGATCGGCGTTGCGCTTGATCGGCACCGATCCCTCGGGAGACCGGCGGGTCCGAGGGCGGGTCTGGCTGGATGCCGACGCCGGGCAGGTGCGGACCGACGTGCCGGCGCTGATCGCCCTGTGGAGCCGGCAGGGCATCGTCGGTCGGTCCGACCGGGGGCGCCTGTTTCCGCACCACGGCCAGGACTTTTTGGACGAGCTGCCGTTCGTGTACCGAAGCCCCTACCTGATGGCGGTGCCCGAACGCTTCGCCGATGGACCCGGGGCGGGGGCGGGCATCGAGGTCGGGTCCGTCGGCGGACCGGTCGATGCGCCCGAAGAGGGGGTCGACCGGTGAGCGAGACCCGGTGGCTTCCCCAAAGCCCGGCCGGGCAGGCGACCGATTGGAGCGACGCGCCCCTGCGGCGCGGGGGCCGGCTGGGCACTTCAGCCGTGCGAGCCCGAACGCTCGACGGACCGGAACAGGCGCTCGGGAACCAAGACCTGCGTTCGGTCCGCCTGGAAAAAGGGCACCAAAAAGCCTTGGGGGGGCCCTCGACCGGCGAAATTCCTTCCGCACCCGGGGCGGTGGGGGCGGCCGAGAGCTTTTCCGTTTTGGTCGACGACGTGTGGACCCACCGCCACGAGCTGGACCTTCAGCCGTGCCACACCATGATCTACCGCCTGAGCGGGCTCGAAGCGCCGGCCGAGTCCGGCCTGGATCCGGGTCGCTTCTTTCGAGACGTGCACGATCTGCTGTCTCGGCTGCCGCCCACGGTCGAAGCCGGGCACGCCGCCGTCGGCGCCACCCGACCGGAGCTCGCCAAGGCCTTGAAGTCGGCCGCCGCCGGGGAACTCGAGCCCATGAAGGAAGCGAAGCTCCGGTGGGGCCGCATCCGCCTTCACCGAAAAACGCTCGATCCCGAGGCTCGGCACGACCGGGTTTTCATCAACACCAAACCCGACGCCGCCATTCGGTGGACCCAGTGGCTCGCTTCTCGGGTGCTCGCGAAGCCCGCCGAGTTTCCTGGCGTCGACGTGGTCGAGCTCACCGGGCCTGGCGCCACCTGCCGCCCCGACGATGTCATGGTGCTGGTTTCGTCCGAGCTCGGGCGAGATCGGTTGCTCGAGTGGATTCGTTCCAAAGCACGGGAGCACCCCGAGACCCTGGAGTCTGATCCGATCCCAGGGGCAGAAGGCCTGATCCCGGGGGTGAGCTGGGGCGCCGAGCCCGACCCGGTCCGCTATCCGGGTGAGTCTTTTCGCTCGCTCCGGGCTCGGGTCCTGTTTTCGGCCATTCGCGAGAGCCTCGACGCGGGCGAAGATCGGCCCGCCTTTGAAGCTCGGCTTCGTGGGGCGCTCGAAGAGGCCGGCATCGATCCGGACGCACCCCACAAAGCCCTTCCGGGCGTCGAAGCATCCCTGTCGTCGCCCGAACCGTTGGCGGGAGCCGTGCCGATCGAGCCCGGCACCTACCCCGTAAAGGTCCGAGGCTTCGAACAGACCGTGACCGTTCAGCTCGAGATCGACGAGGCCACGGCCCGACACCTGAACAAGCAAAAGCGCATCGCCTTTTTGCCAGACGCGGGCATGTTGGTGAAAACCGGAGAAGACCGAACCCGAAACCCCCCGGCCACGGCAGTGCGCTTCGAGTTTCCGCTCACCTACGCGGCGGACCAGCGCTACAAGATTCAGTTCTCAGAGCGGCCGCCAAAGCTGGTGGCCCATGATGAGGCCACGGACACCTTCTACGTGCCTGAAAAGGTGCGCCTGAAGCCGGGTCGACCGGGGCGTTTGTTCGAGGTGGAAACGGAGGGCGTGGCCGACGCGGGAAAGCGGCCGGCCGAGCCGATGCAACACCTGGTTCGGAGGTTCCTTTCGAACGATCTGAATGTCAAAAAAGCTTCCGCTCAGCGCATGGAGAAGCTCTTGGGCGTCGGCGCGCCCCACATCGAGAGCGTGGTTCCGCTGGAGGAGGGCGTGAACGGCAAGGCCATCGTCAAGCTGTCGAACGGCGCGGTGGCGATGTGGAAGCCGTCCGCCGCCGAGTATCCGGACCTGATGCGAGCCAACGTCGATCCGGATCACCATGCACGCCGGGAGGCGTTCGCCTACGAGGTCAGCAAAGCGATGGGGCACCTGGGGTCGGTGCCCCCGGCGGTGTACCGAGACTTGGGGGGGCGGCCGGGAGCGCTGATCGCCCTGGTCCGAAATTCCGAGGCGGGGATCTTCAGCGACCGACTCGAGCCGCTCCTGGCCGACTCGGAGGACCCGGACTACCGCGAGATCGCGATCCTCGACCACGTCCTGGGCTCCTTGGATCGGCACCACGGAAACGTCCTGTTCGCCGAGGGGCGGGCGTTGGCCATCGACCACGGGGTGTGCTTGCCCCGCTCGCACGGGGCGCAGGGTTTTCATCACTTTCTATTCGAGCGAGATTTCGAACTAGACGAGCGGGAACGTTCGGCCCTGCAGAGCTTGCTCGAAGCCCGTCCCCGGCTCGAGGATGCGGCGGCGGAGCTCGGTATCGATGCCGAGGCGGTCGGGCTCATGTTCGAGCGGGCCCGAGTCATGCTCGACAAAGGCCGTATCGACTCGGCCTGGAGGACCGGGACGTGAGCGGATCCGCCGTCGACGCAGCCAAGGAATGGCTCGACCGCTACCTGGACGGGGACGTGGACGGCCCAGAGCTCGAGGTGATCCACACCGAGGACCTGCTCTTTTTGTCGGTGGCCCGGATCGAAACCGCGGACCCGTCGTGGCTGAAGGGCCGCCTCGAAGACGCGAGCCTCGACGGGGATCGACGCCGCCACGTCTTTCGCTGCCTGCGCACCGGGCTCCGCCACCACCTCCGCCCGCAGCTCGACCCGGGCTGAGCCGTTCAGCCCACGTGCCCCTGGTCGCCGAGACGCCCCGCGGCTGTCGCCCGGCTGGCGGCCGCGGCCGATTGAATCGACGTCCTTCGCGGTTTCTCTGCCGCCGCCGCATCGGGATCGCCGAGCCCCACGGATCCCGTGTTCGGTGTCAACTCGAGTTGCGGCGAATCGAGCGGCCGCCCCGACCTTGCGGGAGGGTGCGGAGGAAAAAGCGGGCCACGCCCACCGCGCCGGCGACCTTGCCCACGACCACGGCGGTGGCGTACAGCTTCGCGTCTTCGGGCGGGTCCCCCCGGCACAAGCGGTCGGCCTCGATGCGGCGATGCAGCCGCCGGTAGGCCCACAGGCTCGTCAGGCTGATCCCCAGGGTCGGAAGGGCCGCGCCCACCGCGAAGCCCGGAAGCAGGGCGCCGTACAGCCCGATCGAGGCCACCTGCCGGAGGTTTTCTCGGTCGCGGTGGATCCACAGGCCCTGAACCCAGCTGTGGCCGAGGCGCTCGCTCCGGGTCCACCACTCGGCGAAGCGGCCCATGTCGATGTCGTGCAGCGCCATGTCCGCGTCCAGGCGGCGGGCCCGCCACCCGGCGCGAAGGGCCCGCAGATAGAACTCCTTTTCCTCGCCGGCGGGCATGTACGGGTTTTGGCCGCCGGCGTCCCGCCAGGTGCGGGCCCGGACCATCATGATGCCCCCCGATTCGGTGATCTCGCCGGCCGGCCGGTTCCATTCCATGTCGGCGAGCCGGTGATACCGGTTTTTGTGGGGCTCCCGTTCGCGCAGGCGGCCGACCACGATCCCGTGTTCGGGGTGGGTGTCCAGATAGTCGCGACCGGCCCCGAGCCATCCGGGGGCCAACTCGCAGTCTCCGTCCAGGAACATGACCAGCTCCAGTCCGGGCAGCCGCTCGACCAGGGCGTCGAACCCGGCGTTTCGGCCCAGGGCGGGGGAGAGGGGATCGTCTCGGGACAGCTGCACCACCTGAACCTCGGGAAAGCGGCTTCGGACCCGCTCGACGCTGCCGTCGGTGGAGTCGCTGTCCGCGTAGACCACCGCCGACGCCTCGGGGGCCTCGACGGCCGAGCGCAGCACCCGCTCCAGGTGGGCCCCTTCGTTTCGACCGATCACCACGACGCCCAGCCGGCCGTCTGGAGGGGGGCTCATGGGCCGGCAGTCAACACCAGGCCCCCGAGCTCCTCAAGGCTGGGGTCCGACACGATGCCCCCGGGCTCCTCGGGGCGGGGGGCCGACACCGTGCCCCCGAGATCCTCGGGGCGGGGGTCCGACACCCGTGCCCCCGGGCTCCTCGGGGCGGGGGGCCGACACCGTGCCCCTTCGGGCTCACGGCGGCGGTTGGCAGGCCAGGCACAGATAGGCCCGCCGGCCGGCCACCTCGGCCTTTTGGATCGGAGTGGCGCACCGCGGGCAAGGGTGTCCGGCCAGCCCGAAGACCTGGTGCCGGTAGCGGCGGCGCGGAAGGCCCTGGGCCTTCAGGCGGGCGGCCTCCCGGGCCGGGCGGGTGATGCCCCCGGTTTCGTAGGACCGGCGGGTCACCTCCAGGACCACCCGGGCCAGGCGCCGGCTTTCCGCGGCCGAAAGGTCCCCCGGGCTCCAGTCGGGATGAAGCCGCGCCCCGAACAGGATCTCGCTTCGCAGGTAGTTGCCGATCCCGGCCACGAAACCCTGCTCCAAAAGCAAGCCCCCGAGCCGGCGCCGGGCAAACCGGGATTCGCGGATCCACCGGCGGAGCTGGTGCTCCGTGGTCTCGCGATCCAGCGGGTCGGGGCCCAACCGGGACAAGAAGGGATGGTGGTCGAGCTCTCCCTCGGACATGACCTCCAGGGTCGAGGCGCTGTAGAGCAGGGCGCGGTGGGTGTCCGTCCGAACCTCGAACCGGAGCTGGCGGCGGGTCGGCGGCGGCGGCCGGTCCGCCCGGCAGATCCGCCATCGCCCGTACAGCTGGTTGTGGCTGTAGACCACCCGGGCGTCGTCGAAGCCGGTGAGCAGCGCCTTGCCCCGGGCCCAAACCCGCTCGACCGTGCGGCCCCGGAGCCCGTCGGCCAAGGGGGCCAGACGGGAGACTCCGAAGAACACGTGGACCGCAGGCTTGCCCGCCAGAATCCGGTGCAGGCGATCGGCTTGGCGCCGGATCTCCGGACCTTCCGGCATGGCGGCGGAATGTGGTTCGAGCCGGCCCGTCGATTCCACAAAAACCCGACCAAGGGATCGACATCTCCGGCGGCGGCGACAGCCATCCGCTTGGCAGATGGATGGCTTTCATGTAGTGGCGCGAGTCTGGCTTCGGGCTCTGGAGGGCAGTAGCTCAATCGGCAGAGCAGCGGTTTCCAAAACCGCAGGTTGGGGGTTCGAGTCCCTCCTGCCCTGGGTGGTACCGAAGCCGGAGGTATTTCGCCGTGCAAGGCACCCAACGCTACGTGATCTTTGCTTTTTTGGTGGGGGCCGTCCTGGTCTGGACCACCTTGGCCCAGCTCTTGGGAGGCATCGCCTTCCTGGCGGACATTCCGGATCCCCCGATCTTGGGCGAACGCTTCACCGTCACCACCGCCATCGGACTGGGCGTGGCGGCGGTGGCCTTCGTGGTGGCTTTGGCCATGCGCCGGCCCCGAGAGTTCAGCAGCGAAGTGGTGACCGAGCTGCGCCAGGTCACCTGGCCGGACCGAAAGGAAATCCAGCGGTCCACGGTGGTGGTGATCGTGACCACGTTGGTGGTCTCGATGCTGCTCGGGGTCTTCGACTTCTTGTGGGCTCAGCTGACCAGTTTGATCTACGCGTGAGGCGGCGGCCGGCCGGCAGACCCTCCGGCGCCGCGACGTGAGAATGGGAGAGCTCGTGGGAACTGAACAAGACGCACCGAACAGCGACGCGGCGGCCGGCGAAGAGCCAGCCACCCCAGACGGTGCGGCGGGCGCCGGCGAAGCACCCGGCACCGAAGGCACCGCGGCCGAAGCGGCGCCGGTGAACAAAAAGCTCAAGTGGTACGTGGTGCAGACGTACTCTGGCTTCGAGCAGAAGGCCCAGAAAAGCTTGCTCGAACGGGCGAAGCTGGAAGGCCTCGAGGAGTACTTGGGCGAGATCCTGGTGCCGTCCGAGGAAGTGATCGAGATGTTCGGGGGGACCCGGCGCCGGTCCAACAAGAAATTCTTTCCGGGCTACATGTTCGTCCAGATGGAGCTGAACGACCACATGTGGCACCTGGTGAAAAACACCCCGAAGGTGACCGGTTTCATCGGTGATTCCAAGAATCCCACTCCCCTCAAAGAGCGAGAGGTCCAGCGCCTGACCCAGCAGGTCACCGAGGGGGCCCAGTCGACCAAGACCCGGATCACCTTCTTGGAGGGTGAAAAGGTGCGCGTCATCGACGGGCCGTTTGCCAGCTTCGACGCCACCATCGAAGAGGTCCGGGATGACCGGCAAAAGCTCAAAGTGCTGGTCTCCATCTTCGGGCGGCCCACCTCGGTGGAGCTCGACTACGAGCAGGTCGAAAAGAACATCAAGTAGTCGGGCCCGCCCCCGCCGTGTGGAGCGCTCCGGCGGGTCGATTCGGGCCCGGTCCTCACGGCCCCCGAAAGACCGTTCACCGAAAGTTTTTGGGAGTCCTCGAAAACCCGAGACATGCCGTCCGGATCGCAGCGTGGGTGGGGCGCTGCAACGCCTTCCGGGGCCTCGGTCTCTTCGCAACGAAAAGGACTGGATCCGCCGAGCGGTTTCAGGTAGCAACCGGCGCTCGTTTTCAGAGGACCCCCGCCATGGCCAAGAAGATCACCGCTTACATCAAGCTCCAGGTTCCGGCCGGCAAGGCCAACCCGGCGCCGCCCGTGGGCCCCTCACTGGGTCAGCACGGCGTCAACATCATGGAGTTCTGCAAGCAGTTCAACGCGCGGACCCAAGATCAGGCCAAGGACAACTTGATCATCCCGGTGGTGATCACGGTCTACGCGGACCGAAGCTTCACCTTCGTGACCAAGTCGCCGCCGGCGTCGGTCCTGATCAAGAAGGCAGCGGGGCTGCCCTTGGGCAAAAAGCCCGCGTCGGGCTCGAAGGAGCCGGGCAAGCTCAAGGTTGGCAAGATCACCTACGAACAGTGTTTGGAGATCGCCCGCATGAAGCTGGCGGACCTCAACACCAACGACGAGGACCAGGCCGCCGAGTCGGTGGCGGGTACGGCGCGGTCCATGGGGATCGACGTCATCCGCGACTGAACGAACCGAGCCAAAATCCGGTGGGAGGCGCGCCCGCGCCGTTCGCACCACGGAGAAAAAGATGAAGAAGCGAGGCAAGAAGTACCGAGAGAAGGCCAAACTGGTGGACGCATCCCGCCGTTACACGGTGGACGAGGCATGCGAGCTGGTGGGCCAGACCAAGGTGGCCAATTTCGACGAGACCGTCGAAGTGGCGGTGAAGCTCGGGGTCGATCCCCGGCACGCGGACCAGATGATCCGGGGCGCGGTGGTGCTTCCGGCGGGGACCGGCAAGACCAAGCGGGTCGCGGTGTTCTGCCGGGGTGAAAAGCAGCAGGCGGCCAAGGATGCGGGTGCCGACGTGGTCGGGGCGGAAGACTTGGTCGAACGGGTCCAGGGGGGCTTTCTCGACTTCGACGTGGTCGTCGCGTCCCCGGACATGATGGCGTTGGTGGGGCGTCTGGGTCGGGTGCTCGGGCCCCGCGGGCTGATGCCGAACCCCAAGACCGGTACGGTCACGCCCAACGTGGCCCAGGCCGTGTCGGACTCCAAGGGGGGCAAGATCGAGTACCGGACCGAAAAAGCCGGGGTGGTGCATGCACCCATCGGCAAGTCTTCGTTCGAGCCCGCCCAGCTGAAGCAGAACCTGGTGACGGTGATCGATGCGCTGAACAGGGCGAAGCCCGCATCGGCCAAGGGCGTGTACATGCAGTCGGTCACGATCAGCACGACCATGGGTCCCGGCATCGCCGTGGAGCCCTCGAACGCGGCCTGAGGGCCGCCCGATCTTTGAACCCGAACCCCGGCTGCCCGCTTGGGTGGGTCGTCGGGCCGGAAACCTGTCCGAGACAGCGGGTGGCGTCCGTGGGCGCCTCAATATCCCGCCGAGATGGGGCCGGGACTTTCGCTGGCGCGACGCCGCGGGGGTGCTCGTCCTATCGGACAGCACACCACGGAAGAGGAGGTGAAGGCAGACATGCCCATGACGCGTCAGGCGAAAGAGGAGATGGTCTCCGTTCTCGCCGACAGACTGCAGCGCGCGAAGGGTGGCTTGATTGCGAGCTACGTCGGGCTCGACGTGGCTTCGGTGAACGTCATCCGGACCAAGTTCCGGGAGGTCGGTGCCGAGTACAAGGTGGTCAAGAACACCCTGATGAAGCGGGCTTTGTCCGGGACTCCGTTGGAGGAGCTTTCGGACCTGTTCGTGGGGCCCACCGCGGTGGCCCTCAAGTACGACGACGAGCTGGGCGCCCTCGGCAAGGCCGCCAAGGCACTGGCCAAGGACTTCGAGAAGTTCGAGGTCCGGGGGGCCTACATCGAGCAGGACATCCTGAAGGGCGACGTCCTCGAGACGATGGCCAACCTGCCCACGCTGGACGAAGCGCGGGCTCAGCTGCTCGGCGTGTTCAACGCACCCGCATCGCGGCTGCTCGCTCAGATCAACGCTCCGGCCTCGAACCTGATCGGTGTGATCAAGGCGAAGTCGGAGAAAGAAGAAAACGCCGCTTAGCGGCTCGATATCGTTTCGAACGAACATAAAAGGAGATTTCAAAATGGCGGATCTGGAGAAGCTCATCGAAGACCTGTCGGCGCTCACCGTGGTGGAGGCTGCCGATCTGGTGAAGCAGCTCGAAGAAAAGTGGGACGTGAAGGCTGCGGCTGGCGGCGGCATGATGATGATGCCGGGAGCCATGCCCGGCGCCGAAGGCGGCGAAGCCGCCGAGGAGCAGACCGAGTTCGACGTGGTCTTGAAGAGTGCCGGCGGCGAGAAGATCAAGGTCATCAAAGAGGTCCGCAGCATCACGGGCCTCGGTCTGAAGGAGGCCAAGGAACTGGTCGACAACGCTCCGAAGCCCCTCAAGGAAGGGATCGAGAAGGACGAAGCCGAGAAGATCAAAGAGCAGCTCGAGAAGGTCGGCGCCGAGATCGAGATCAAGTGAGACCCGGCCATCGATGCCCGGTACCGTTCGGCGCGCTCTGGTCTGTGGGCCGGATCGGTCGGACGGAACCGGGGATCTGGGCGTTTGCTGCGGCAGCTGGACCGATGTTCAGCCTGCAAATCCGGGGCCAAACGCTACCGGAAAGCCCTGAAAAACCTCTCGAGGGGAGAATGGGCTTGACTTGACGGCTGTCCGGAACGAGGACAGGCACCATTCCCGGTCATTGCGCCACCTGTCAAGCCGCGTCGGAGGTCGACGAACGGTGTCGGGGGGCGATTCGGCCGTGGACACGAACGGTCGGGTGGGGAAGCGCCACCCGGGGAGTAAGCAGAGCCGATGCCTTCGGTCGTCCAAACCAACTTCCGAATCCGAAAGAACTTCGCAAGCCTCACCGAACCGCCGCAAATCCCGAACCTGATCGAGATCCAAAAGCAGAGCTACGAGAAGTTTCTGCAAGCTCACGTGGATCCCGACAAGCGGGAGGACGTGGGTCTTCAGGGCGTCTTCAAGTCGGTCTTCCCGATCAAGGACTTCCAGGGGACGGCGGCCCTCGAGTTCGTCTCCTACCACCTGGAAAAGCCGAAGTACGACGTCGACGAGTGCCATCAGCGCGGCATGACCTACGCGGCACCGATCAAGGTGATGATCCGGCTGGTCGCGTGGGACAAAGACGAGGCCACCGGCACCCAGGTCATCAAGGCGATCAAGGAGCAAGAGGTCTACTTCGGCGAGATCCCGCTGATGACGGAGAACGGTACGTTCATCATCAACGGGACCGAGCGGGTGATCGTCTCCCAGCTTCATCGGTCGCCGGGAGCGTTCTTCGACCACGACCGGGGCAAGACCCACAGCTCCGGCAAGTACCTGTACTCGGCCCGGATCATTCCGTACCGCGGCAGCTGGATCGACTTCGAGTTCGACCCGAAGGATATCCTGTACGTCCGGATCGACCGGCGCCGCAAGCTGCCGGCTACGACCTTGCTGCGGGCCCTCGGCTACAGCACCCAGGATCTGCTCGACTATTACTTCCAAAAGGAAGAGGTCTTCCTGGAGCCTTCCGACGCGTTCTCCAAGGGCGTCAACCTGGACCTTCTGCTCGGACAGCGTGCAGCCCGAGAGCTGAAGGACCCGAATACGGGGGACGTGATCGTTCGGAAGAACCGCAAATTCACGCAGGCGATCATTCGGAAGATCGATCGCCTCGGGATTCAGCGGATTCCGGTCGAAGCGGACGAACTCCTCGGATCGGTGATCGGCGAGGACGTGATCGACGAGAGCACCGGCGAGGTGATCGCCGAGTGCAACGACGACGTGACGGTCGAACTGCTGCAGACCCTGCGGGAGTCGGGTGTCGAATCGTTCAAGATTCTCTTCATCGACAACCTGAACGTTGGCCCGTACCTGCGCAACACGATCAACGTGGAGCTGGCGGAGCGCCGGCGAACCTTCGGCGAGAGCGTGCAGGATTCGCCCGACGAGGCGATCATGGAGATCTACCGGCGCTTGCGGCCCGGTGAGCCTCCGACCGAAGAGACGGCCCGAAATCTGTTCAACAACCTGTTTTTCAACCCGGAGCGCTACGACCTGTCTCGGGTTGGACGACTCAAGTTGAACTTCCGATTCGGAATCGACGAGCCGCTCGAGAGCGGTGTCCTCACCAAGAAGGACATCCTCGAGGTGGTCCGCTACCTGATCGACCTGAAGAACGGCAAAGGCACCATCGACGACATCGACCACCTCGGCAACCGGCGCGTCCGGGCGGTGGGCGAGCTGCTGGAGAACCAGTACCGCATCGGTCTCGTTCGAATGGAGCGGGCGATCAAGGAGCGAATGACGGTCCAAGAGACCGAGACCTTGATGCCCCACGACCTGATCAACGCCAAGCCGGTGAGCGCGGTGGTGAAGGAGTTTTTCGGAAGCTCCCAGCTGTCGCAGTTCATGGACCAGACGAACCCTCTGTCCGAGGTCACCCACAAGCGGCGGCTTTCGGCTCTGGGGCCGGGCGGACTCACGCGGGAGCGGGCCGGATTCGAAGTGCGCGACGTGCACCCGACCCACTATGGTCGAATCTGCCCGATCGAGACTCCCGAGGGTCCGAACATCGGGCTCATCTCTTCCCTGTCGACCTATGCTCGCGTCAACCCGTACGGTTTCGTGGAGACCCCGTATCGCGAGGTGAAGGAAGGCGTGGTCGACCTGCAGCCCAAGTTCCACTCGGCTTTGCAGGAAGAGAACCACATCATCGCCCAGGCGAATGCGGAGCTGGACGACGACCACAAGTTCGCCAACGAGCTCGTTTCGGTTCGGCGCGGTGGCGACTTCGTCTTGGTCAAGCCGGACGAGGTGACGTTGATGGACGTCTCTCCGAACCAGCTGGTTTCGGTTGCGGCGGCCCTGATTCCGTTCCTCGAAAACGACGACGCCAACCGGGCCTTGATGGGCTCCAACATGCAGCGGCAAGCCGTGCCCCTGGTGCGGACCGAGGCGCCCTTGGTCGGCACCGGCATGGAAGCCATCGTGGCCCGAGACTCGGGAGTCACGGTGGTGGCAAAGCGCGACGGCTGGGTCGAGCAGGTCGATGCCACCCGCATCGTGGTCCGGGTGGATACCTCGGAGGAGTCCACGGACGTGGCCGCCGAGGTCGACATCTACAGCCTGCTCAAATACCAGCGCTCGAACCAGAGCACCTGCATCAACCAAAAGCCCATCGTTCGGGTGGGCGACCGGGTGCAGCGCGGTGACGTGATCGCCGACGGGCCGTCCACCGAGATGGGTGAGCTCGCCTTGGGGCGAAACTGCGTTGTGGCGTTCATGCCCTGGCATGGATACAACTTCGAGGATTCGATCCTGATCTCCGAGCGCGTGGTGAAGGAAGACGTCTTCACCTCGGTGCACATCGAAGAGTTCGAGTGTATCGCCCGGGACACCAAGCTTGGCCGCGAAGAGATCACGCGCGACATTCCGAACGTCGGCGAGGAAGCTCTCGCCGACCTGGACGAATCTGGAATCATTCGGATCGGTGCCGAAGTGCGGGCCGGCGATATTCTCGTCGGCAAGATTACGCCAAAGGGCGAGACGCAGCTTTCGCCCGAAGAGAAGCTCCTTCGGGCCATCTTTGGCGAAAAGGCGGGGGACGTGCGGGACACCTCGCTGCGGGTGCCGACCGGTGTCGTCGGTACGGTCATCAACGCCAAGGTCTTCTCCCGCAAGGGCGTCGACAAAGACGAGCGGGCCCAGCAGATCGAGGACGAGCAAGAGGCTCGCCTCCTCAAAGACCAGAACGACGAGATCCGGATCATTCGGGACTCGGGCCGTCGCAAGATGCTGAAGCTCCTGGTTGGAAAGGCCACCACGGCCAAGCTGGTGGACGACAAGGGCAAGGAGTTGATCGGCAAGGGACAAGACCTTTCCGAAGAGATCCTGTCCGAGGTGCCGGAGAAGTACTGGCCCGAGATCAAGGTTGGCGACGAGACCGCCGAGCAACGGGTCAAAAAGGTGGCCGAGTCGGTCCGGGATCAGACCGAGCTCGTGACCATGGTCTTTCAGGAAAAGATCGCCCGCCTCAAGAAGGGCGATGAGCTTCCGCCGGGCGTCATCAAGATGGTGAAGATCTACGTCGCCATCAAGCGAAAGCTCCAGCCCGGGGACAAGATGGCAGGCCGCCACGGCAACAAAGGTGTCATCAGCCGTGTGCTTCCCGAAGAGGACATGCCGTACGACGCCTTCGGAAATCCCGTCGACGTCGTCCTGAACCCTCTCGGGGTGCCGTCCCGCATGAACGTGGGCCAGATCCTGGAGACCCACCTGGGTTGGGCCGCGCTCGGCATCGGGCAGCGCCTGGGTGATCTGTACGAGCGGTGGGCGGAGCGACAACAAGACGGAGCCGAAGAGATCCGAAAGCTCCTAAAAGCCACCTTCCACGACGAAAAGCATCAGAAGATTTTCGAGGACCTGGAACCCGAAGAGCTCTACCGGTTGGCGCGAAAGCTGAAGCACGGCGTGCATACCGCGACGCCGGTGTTCGATGGAGCGCAAGAGTCGGACATTCGTTCGCTCCTGGAGACGACCGACCGGGGGGTGCAGAGCATTCTGTTCGACGGCAGGACGGGAGAAGCCTTCGACCAGGATGTGACGGTGGGCGTGATGTACGTGCTGAAGCTCCATCACCTGGTGGATGACAAGATCCACGCACGTTCCATCGGACCGTACTCGCTCGTCACCCAGCAACCCTTGGGTGGTAAGGCTCAGTTCGGCGGTCAGCGTTTGGGTGAGATGGAGGTGTGGGCCATGGAAGCCTACGGCGCCGCCTACTCGCTCCAAGAGTTCCTGACCGTGAAGTCCGACGACGTGCTCGGACGGACTCGGATGTACGAGGCCATCGTCAAGGGCGAGAACGTGCTCGAGGCCGGACTGCCCGAGTCGTTCAACGTGCTGATGAAGGAGCTCCAGTCCCTGGGGCTCGACGTGGAACTGCTCGACGAAGAGGCAGTCCGCGACGTGGAGGCTCGCCGGGACACGGTCCGCTATCGAGGGCTCGTGGCGGGGGGCGCTGCCCGGGACGACACGCAGGAGGCCGTCGGCGAGGAATGACTCGCCGTCGGGGCTAGAGAGGACACTGCGCCGTGAAGGACATCTTCAACTTTTTCGAAAAGCCGAAGGATCCGACTTCGTTTTCGTCGATCCGGGTCTCGATCGCTTCGCCTGAAAAGATCCGCGAGTGGTCGCACGGAGAAGTCAAAAAGCCGGAGACCATCAACTACCGGACGTTCAAGCCGGAACGAGACGGTCTGTTCTGTGCCAAGATCTTCGGACCCATCAAGGACTACGAGTGCCTGTGCGGAAAGTACAAGCGCATGAAGCACCGGGGGGTCGTCTGTGAAAAGTGCGGCGTCGAGGTCATTCAGTCGAAGGTCCGGCGCGAGCGGCTCGGGCACATCAACCTGGCGACGCCGGTGGCGCACATCTGGTTCCTGAAGTCTCTGCCGTCGCGGATCGGAAACCTGCTGGACGTAACCCTCAAGGATCTCGAGAAAGTCCTCTACTGCGAGGCTTACATCGTCATCGATCCGAAGGACCAGAACGAGTACCAGCGGTGCGAAATTCTTTCGGAGGAACGGTACGAACAGATCCTCGACGAGCACGGCGACGATTACCTGGTCGCCGGTATGGGGGCGGAGGCGATCCGCGAGCTATTGAAGGGGCCCGAAAAGGGCGGACACCTGGATATTCACGTTCTCGCGGAGGAGCTGCGGGCCGAGATGAAGGCCACCACCTCCGAGGCGAAGCGAAAGAAGATCGCCAAGCGCCTGAAGGTGGTCGATTCGTTTCGAGAGAGCGACAACAAGCCCGAGTGGATGATGCTCGAGGTGATCCCCGTGATCCCTCCGGACCTGCGTCCCTTGGTTCCGCTCGACGGTGGACGCTTCGCGACCTCGGACCTGAACGACCTCTATCGCCGAGTCATCAACCGGAACAACCGGCTGAAGCGACTGCAGGAGCTGAACGCGCCGGAGATCATCATTCGGAACGAGAAGCGAATGCTGCAGGAAGCAGTGGACGCTCTGTTCGATAACGGACGCCGCGGCAAGGTGATTACCGGTCCGAACAAGCGGCCGCTCAAATCTTTGAGCGACATGCTCAAGGGCAAGCAGGGGCGGTTTCGGCAAAACTTGCTCGGAAAGCGGGTCGACTACAGCGGCCGGTCCGTGATCGTGGTGGGCCCGGAGCTGAAACTCCACCAATGTGGCCTGCCCAAGATCATGGCGCTCGAGCTCTTCAAACCGTTCATCTACAACAAGCTCGAGGAGAAGGGCTACGTCACGACCATCAAGTCGGCGAAGAAGATGGTGGAAAAGGAAAAGCCCGAGGTCTGGGACATCCTGGAAGACATCATCAAGGAGCACCCGATCCTTCTCAATCGGGCTCCGACGCTTCACCGATTGGGCATTCAGGCCTTCGAGCCAGTCCTAGTGGAAGGCAAGGCGATACAGCTCCACCCGCTGGTGTGCACGGCGTTCAACGCAGACTTCGACGGAGACCAGATGGCCGTGCACGTGCCGCTGTCCATCGAGGCCCAGATGGAGGCCCGGGTGCTGATGATGTCGACCAACAACATCCTCAGCCCGGCCAACGGCAAGCCGATCATCGTTCCGACTCAGGATATCGTGCTCGGATGCTACTACATGACTCGCGAGCGGGCCTTCGCTCGAGGCGAGGGCAAGGTGTTCGCCGCCCCCGAAGAAGTGCGCGTCGCGTACGACCACGACGCGGTGGACCTTCAAGCGCGGATCAAGGTGCGGGTTACTGACCGTCCGGTAGAAGGGGAGTTCACGCGGGACCTGCAAGAGACCACGGTGGGTAGGATTCTCCTGATGGAGGCGATTCCAAAGTCCGTCGACTTCAACCTGGTCAATGCAGTCATGACCAAGAAGGCGCTCGGGGGTCTCATCGACGCTTGCTACCGAGCATGCGGCCAAAAGGACACGGTGCTCCTGGCCGACCGGCTGCGGACCATTGGGTACACGCAAGCGACCGCTGCCGGCGTTTCGATCTCGATCGACGACATGCGGATCCCGCCCGAAAAGCAGGACATCGTCGGCAAGGCGCAGGAAGAAGTAGCCGAGATCGAAGAGCAATACGTCGAAGGTCTCATCACCGATGGCGAGCGTTACAACAAGGTCATCGACATTTGGGCTCGCGTCGGTGAGACCGTATCGAAGGCTCTGATGGAGGGCATTTCGACGGAGGAAGTGCGCAGCCCCGACGATGAAAGCCAGACCCGGAAGATGCCGACGTTCAACCCGATCTTCCTCATGGCGGACTCGGGCGCGCGCGGTTCCGCCCAGCAGATCCGCCAGCTGGCGGGCATGCGGGGCCTGATGGCGAAGCCGTCGGGCGAGATCATCGAGACTCCCATCGTGGCGAACTTCCGCGAGGGCCTCACGGTGCTGCAGTACTTCATCTCGACCCACGGTGCCCGAAAGGGACTCGCGGATACGGCCTTGAAGACGGCGAACTCGGGGTACCTGACGCGCCGGCTGGTCGACGTGGCTCAGGACGCCGTGATCACGGAGTTCGACTGTGGGACCCTCGACGGCATCGAGGCGACCCCGCTGATCGAGTCCGGCGAGGTCATCGAGCAGATCGGCGACCGAATCCTCGGTCGGGTCGCTCTGGACGACGTGATCCACCCCCACACCAACGAAGTGCTGTGCGCAGCCGGGGAAGAGGTGGACGAGCAGAAGGTGCGCGCCATCGAGGATGCCGGAATCCAAAGGGTCCGGATCCGCTCCCCACTCACCTGTGAGACCAAGCGAGGGATCTGCGTCGAGTGCTATGGGCGGGATCTGTCCCGAGGCCGCAAGGTCAACCTGGGCGAGGCCATCGGCGTCATCGCGGCCCAGTCCATCGGCGAGCCCGGAACCCAGCTCACCATGCGGACCTTTCACGTGGGTGGAGCCGCCTTGGCCCGAGGCGCCAAGTCGGACCTGGAGTCCCGTTTCGGCGGCTTCATCAAGTACGTGAACCTGAGCACCGTGCAGCGGCAGGACGGCACCATCGCCGCCATGAACCGCAACGGCGAGATTCAGGTCTGCGACGAAACCGGCCTGGTCAAGGAGCAGTACCAGATCCCGTACGGCGCGCTGGTGCGCTTCAAGAACGGAGAGGCTGTCGAAAAGGGCGCGAAGATCGCCGAGTGGGAACCATTCAACACGCCGCTGCTGTCCGAGACCGGCGGCTTCGTGAAGTACGGAGACCTGATCGAGGGCGTGACGATCACCGAGGAGCTGGACGAGATGACCGGTCTGTCTCGCAAGGTCGTGATCGAGTCTCGAGATCCGGACGCCCGACCGCGGATTCAGATCGTGGACCGGGAGGGAAACCAGGTCATGCACAAGGGCGGCACCCAGCCGATCCAATACGCGCTGCCGGTCCGGTCGAACATCACAGTCAACGATGGCGACGAGATCGGTCCGGGCGACGTGATCGCGAAGGTTCCCCGGGAGACCACCAAGACCAAAGACATCACCGGCGGCCTGCCTCGGGTGGCCGAGCTGTTCGAGGCCCGCAAGCCCAAGGATCATGCGGTGGTTGCCGAGGTCGACGGTATGGTGGCTTTCGGCAAGGACACGAAGGGCAAGCGAAAGATCCTGGTAAAGCCCGACGTGGGTGAGGTACACGAGTACCTGATCCCGAAGTCCAAGCACATCTCGGTGCACGATGGCGACCGGGTCAACGCTGGCGAGCCCTTGATGGATGGTGCCGCCAACCCCCATGACATCTTGAAGGTGTTGGGTGAGAAGGCCTTGTCCGGATATCTGGTCGACGAGATCCAAGAGGTCTACCGACTTCAGGGCGTGAAGCTGAACGACAAGCACATCGAAGTGATCGTGCGGCAGATGCTGCGCCGGATCCGGGTCAAGGACGTGGGCGACACCATGTTCTTGGTGGATGAGCAGGTCGAAAAGCATGTCTTCGAGGAGGAGAACGAGCGGGTCATGGGGATGAACGGCCGGCCGGCCACGGGCGAGCCCATGCTGCTCGGCATCACCAAGGCGTCGTTGTCCACCGAGTCGTTCATCTCCGCTTCGTCGTTCCAAGAGACCACGAAGGTCCTCACCGAGGCAGCGATCAGCGGGAAGATCGACCACCTGCGGGGTCTGAAGGAGAACGTGATCATGGGCCGGCTCATCCCGGCCGGTACCGGTCTGCCGAACTACGGCTACCTGGATATCGAAGTGGACCGGGCCGAGATCGAGTTCGACGAGTACCCGATCGAAGAGGGGCCGATTTTTCCGGCGCCCGAGCCCGAGCCCGCGCCCGCACCCGCTCCGCCACCGCCGGAACCGGCGGTCGGCGGGGAGTCTTGAGCCCTCCGTCCCGCGCCGGTGGGGCGCGGCTTCGGCCCCGGGACCGAAGGCAGGTTCAGCTTTTTTGGCGGGCTGCCCGGCGTCCGGGCCTTCGGAGCCGCTGACGCGGTCCAGGTGTCTGCGGCTCCAACGCGGAGCCGCGGGGCGTTGACCTGGGCGTGAACCCTGCCTAAGTCGGCCTCCATGAAGTGGAATCTCGCCCTCGCCCTCCTCGCGGGGGCCCCGCTGGTCGCTGCCTGTCCGCTGGACCAACCGACCGCTGAGCAGGCGGCCACCGGAACCGACACTCCGACCCAGAAGACGGCGAAGGCCTCGCAGCCCGCAGGCCCTTCCCGGGACAAGCCCGGTGCGGATGGGCGGGGCCAGGACCACGGGGCGGACGGCCACGCGAACGAGCACGAGCACCACCACGGGGCGGACGGCCACGCGAACGAGCACGAGCACCACCACGGGGACGACGGGTCCGCGGACGGGGATCACCACCACCACGGCTCCGACTGAGCCAGCGAGGCCGTGAACACCGGTTGAAGGGGCGAGCCCTCCGGCATCGGTCCGTCAGACATCAGGGGTCCAGGCCCGGCCGTTCGGAACACGTCGTGCGCCTTGGACCGTGCTGGGGAGCCGGATCCGGCCGCATTGTCCTGGCTGGCGGTAGGTCCTCGCCCTGGCAACCCGGGCGAGGTCGTTCGGATGGCGTCCGCCGTCCTCTTTCGTAAGTCTGTCTGGTCCGGGCGACGCTGCCCGGACGAATCGGACTTCCCGGTCGAACTCGGCGGCGACCGCGTTCGCCGGCAGAGCGGGGCGAGCTTCGATCCGAATCTGCGCTCGAAGCTCGGAGGGTACTCGCAGCGACCTCTTCAGGGCTCGGGGGGGACGTGGGAGCGTCGGGCTGGCGCTCGGGGGGTCAGTCGAGCAGGCGAACCAGGCCGGCTCGCGTGATCTCGACCTGGATCACCGTGGTCAGGCTCGCTTCGGAGAAGGTCACGGTGGCGGCCCGGGAAGCGGCGCCGTTGGAGCCGAACACCACGGTGGGCGGCACCGCCGTGGTGCTCAGATTGACCTGGACGCTGCCGTAGGCCGTAGCAAGGTCTACGGTCTGGATGGGCGGGGCGATGTCGCTTCCGTCGGGGCGACGGGCCTGAATCAGGTATTCGTCGTTCGTCGGATCCAGCACCAAGGCGACGGCCGACACCGCGGGGGCCGGGCCGGGCCCGCTCCACCCCCCCAAGCTGCCGTTCACCGCGAAGCTGCGGGCCTTCAAGGCATCGGCCACGAACCGCTTTGCGGCCTCGTTCACAACCGCCCGGGGCTGCGCCTGCAGCAGCGAATAGCCCGCCAAGGCGGACAGCACCGCGATGATGCCGATCACGGTCATCATCTCGAGCAGGGTGAAACCGCGGAGCCTGGCTCGGCGGGTCGCCACGGCCGCAGCGTGACCGATCAAGGCACAGAGCGCCAGTGGAGCATGCGCGCCCTGCGGAAAGGCAGCTGCCCCCGGTTCGGATCCAGGGGCTCCCGAACCACGGAGCCGCGCTCGGACAGGACCACCGCCGTATCCCGGGTGATGACCAGGTTCGGGGCGCTCCCGATCTGGCCCGCGTACGACTCTGCCCGTCGCTCGGAGTATGTTGCGTAGCCGTTGCTGTCGGGGTCCTCGATGGCCTCGGCGGTGCAACTGTCCATGGCGTACAAGGCGTTCGTGCCGATGGCGTTGGAGCAGGCGCCGGAAGCGGTCGCTGGCTCGTAGGTCTTGAAGTAGGCGGTCTGCCCGAACACCAAGCCGCGCCGGAGCACCCGCTCGTCCGACCCGAGCCGAATGTACCAGCCCTTTTCGCTGGTGAAGCCGCTGGGGTCCACCGAGTCGGTGGTGGTCACGTCGACCAAGTCCGTCAGGTCGGTGGAGCTCGACAAGCTGTCGTCGTCCCAGATCACGCCGAGCACGTCCCGCCGGCCCAGGGGGTCGTCGTCCGCGGTGGGACGCTGCAGGTTTCCGGTGCCGAAATAGATTCCGATGGCGGGCTTCCCGGTGCAGCGAGATCGGACCAGATCCAACGGCGTCATGATCTTTCGAATCTCCCGCACGTCGGGATGGCTGCCAGAGTCGGGCCAACTCGTTCCGAGGAAGTCGCCGTTGGCGTTGAAAATCCGTGCGATCTCCCAACCGGTGGCGGCTTCTTTCACTCGCCACAGCTGGCCGCACTCGTCTCCAAAGTAGATGCGTTCCACTCGATTCTGCACGGTCAGCACCGAGGGCTCCGCCGAGATCGGGCATCTCATGTACCTCAGGTCGGAAAAGTCGTTCTTGTCGAAGCAGTTCGCCCCGTGGGACCCGCAGTCGGCCGTGAACCGCAGTCGAACCGCTGCCGTCAGGCCCGAGGGGGTTGGGTCGCTCCAGGCGACCGGCGAGCTTCCATTCCAGCGATCTAGGTCGACCACGAAGAGTGACGGACTGCGCCGTCGCGGAGGCTCTTGGACCACCGTGCGATATTCAAAGGTGGCCATGACGAAGCCGGTATGGCTGGTCGGGTTTCCGTCGGTCTCGAACTCGACGGAGATACTGGGGGCATAGATCCAGTCGGAAGTCAGACTTCCGACGGTGGCGGTCATGGTCTGGACCAGCTCTCCTTTGGAATCCAGCAGCCGCAAGTAGTCGTTGGGGTCCATGTTCACGTCGGAAAACCGCACCCGGTACGCGACGCCGTCGGGCACTCGGATCGGCCCGGCCCGAATGCGCATGGGGCTCGTGTCCAAGGGACCGTAGGCCGGGCTGTTTTGCACGCAGTCCATGGAGCCTGGCGTTGCCACGCTGCTGGTTCCGATGAGGCTCGGGCAAGAGACGGCGTGGGGTGGCGAGCCGACGGGAGGGTCCACCACCCACTGCCCCGGCACGGCGGCGGCGGCGGGCGCGGTGGGGTGGTCGTACTCCCGTTCGTGGCCGCTCCCAAAGATGGCCACGTTGCGAACGACTCCACCCAGCTTCATCAGGCCGAGCCACGGGGCCGCCCAGGTGTCGGCCAGGTCTTCGAATGGAGATCCCGGCGTGCGAACCAAAGCGAAGATCTCGGGCTCGTCGGCGCTGACATCGAAGGTTCCCGACGCGAGCTTGGTCGCGTCGAACATGTAGTAGCCGGCACCCGCCCGGCCGAGCCCGAACACCACCTTCGCCGTCTCACTGGAGTCGATGCTTCCGTCTCCGTCGTCGTCGACGTGAAAGAGTCGGGGAGATCCATCCAAAAGAAATACATGGCGGCGGTCCGTGTTCAAGCCATCGAAGAGATCACGAACGCTGAAATTGGTCACCGGGGACCATGCGGGCGACAACACGTGCTTGGGCAGCAACGCCGAAACTTCTTCCCCGTTCGTGGCGTCGAACACGTGGAGCATCCCGTCGTTCGCTGCGTAGAGCAGATAGCTGGGGCCCGAATCGAATCGCAGGAGTGCAGGTTGCCCGTTCATGGTCTCGGGCAGCGCCCACGAGGCCCCCGCCTTCGGCGAGCCGGACGAGAATGCGTCATGGGTGTATCCGTGCAGCCGGTTGATCGCGAAGTGCCGCTCCCGGCCATGAATCCACAGGTCGTCGGCACCCAGGTCGCTTTTGGAAAGATCCACCAGCTTGGAGGCCGAACTCTTCCAGACCGCCAGGTTCCGGGGATAGGAGAGATCCGAGCCGACCCGGCTCGTCAACAGCTCTCCCGCGCCCCCCTTGTCGGCTTCGGCGTCGGTGTTGCCCGTCCATTGGTCCTCCGGGTGAGGATTGGCGACCAGCAGGTCGGGGTTTCCGCTGTCGCGCACGAACATGCAGTCCGACCCGGACTGAAAGGATCCGTCCGGATTCTGCGGTGGCAGGATGCAGTACTTCTTCAGGTTTCCGAACCACAGATCGCCGCGAGTGCCGCCGGGTTTGAACATGGTGGGAAAGGTCGAGTTGTAGACGTACGGACCCTCCAGCTCCACGGTGCCCGTTTGAAACGACTCTTGGTCGACGCTGAAGGTGGCGCGGATCGTCTGCTCGAAGGCTTCGTCCAGGGCCAGCACGCTATCGGCGAAGAAGAAGCGCCCGCCACCCAGGTGGGCCGTGCGCTGCATTCGGTTCACGGCGCTGCCGTTGGTGTCGAACGCGATGGCGTGGACGGGAGCCAGCACCTCTTCGGTGGCGCCTAGGGTGCACATCACCGTTTGGGTCGGAGAAGAGAGAAAGGGGGAACATCCATGGGACGGACTCGGCATGGTCCCGCCCATGTAGGCCGCACCACACCAGACCTTGTTGGTGCTGTATGCGGACATGGCGGAGCAGGATGCACCGTCGGTGGCGCCGTACTCGAACAGACTGGGCGGCCCTCCGGTCGGGCGCCCGTCGGACATGAGCACCACCGCGTTGGGCTTACACTGTTCGGCCGGGTCGAATTCGTTTTGCAGGTCGACGAGGGCCGCCGCCAGGCCCCGCGCCATTCGGGTGCCGTTGCTCCGAGAACTCCCGACGATGGCGCTTTCCAGACTGGATTTGGATGTGCCGAACGGGGCCAAAATTCCGGTGCTTCCGTTGAAGTACCGCGCCTCGAAGTTCACTTCGCCGTGCCAACGATCCACGATGCCATCGTTCGGTGACTGGCACCCGACCAATGACGCCTTCATCTGGAATTCGCGCCGTCGCATCCGGTCGTTGGAAATGGGGCTACCCCCGTTCAGTGCGCTCGTCACAGTGGAATCGTTCTGAAACCAAGGGCAGTATGCGGCTCCAGACCGTTTGCCCATGGACTTGGATAGGTCCAGGAGCAGGACGACGTTGGGGGCCGCCGGCGGCTTGTAGAAGACGTCTACCTGATCAGGTGGTTGCGGCCCGAGGGCCCGGGCGGTGCCCCCCATAACTACCGACAACATCATTGTGAGAACGAGTCGACGCATGAGCGATCCTCAGTGGTAGTGCCGGACCGGCGACACGTAGCCCGGAGGTTTGGGGGCCAATCGGTAGAACTCGACCGACCTCGGCTTTTGGGCGCCGCCGCCTTCGTACCGGGCGGCCACGTGCACCTCGTACACCAGCGAACGCGCCAATACGGCGGAGCTTTCACCCGCGGGGCCTTCTCGCAGGTAGCGAATGTGGGCCGAGATCTTGGTGTTCGGGTCCAGGGGGCTCACGGAATATTCCTTTTCCAGGCTCGCGCTGCCGGGGTCCGGGGAGAAACCCGGGTCTGGGGAAGGAGCCGGCGTCGAGGCCGGCAGCGTGATCCGCCCGTCGCTCAAGATCTGCGCGACGCTGCTCTGTGCTGCGGTGAACGAGACGGCCCCGCGCCGGCCGGCGGCAGCGATCTCGAGGTCGGTGCTCGCACGGGACGCCAACAACATGCCGCCCCACAGCAGGACCACCACCGTGATCAACACGGTGAACAACACCATGCCCCTTCGCTCGGGGCGGCTCGCTCGTCGGACCATTTCCATCACCTCGCTCGAAACTTCATGATCCCGGAGTTTTTCAGCTCCACCGCCGTGTGAAAGACACGGCGGCCGAAGCGGTCACGCATGGCACCTGCGGGAAAACAAGATGCCGGACGAAGCTGCGAACACACTTGGTTTGGGCTGAACTGCTCCTTTTCAACCCGGGATCGGGCGATCAACTCCACCTCGACCTGCAGGCGGTTGTCCGAAGTGACGCCGCCTGCCGCCAGATACCCAGCGTCTGCCGTCATGTCCGAAAACGTACCGGGAGCGGTCAGCTCTCGGAGCCTGTACTGAAGTGATTCGATGCCTTCCGCGAGTAGGTTTTGCGGCGTGACGCAATTCGATCGAGCAGTCGGTGGGCTCGCGCCACAAGGCCATTCGCTTCGGTAGAGCTCGGGGTCGGGACCCGAGTGGTCTAGAAAGTAGATCACGTCGAAGAAGCCGAAGAAGAAGCTTCCGCCGGCGAACGAGGCGGTCAGGGCCGAAGGGTCCGTGCTGTAGACGATGCTGCGGTCCGTGAATTGAACGATCTCGCAGTCGTTGCCGGTCCCGACACAGACCCCGCCCGAGCAGGGCTGGGCAGTCACCGCATCCACGTGCACGGCGCGGGCGCGGAAATAGTGTTGGTCCATCAACAGAGCCAGCCGGCCGGGCTCGAACGCACCGTCGCTGCTGCACACCTCGACCCGACCGTCGCTCGGGTTCAGGTCCTCCACGATTGTACGAACCGGGCCTTCGGCACCGCGGATTCGAAGATCGTCGCTGAAGATGCCGGCACCGTGGTCGTGATCGTTCGAACGGAACGGACCGAAGCTGCCTAGGACCAGCCCGGCGAACCGTCCGTCGGGCAGATATCCGAGCCCGAGACCACTCTGCTGCAGATCGGCCCGGATCGCATCCATGGCAACCCGTGCGTTCTGCTCGGTTTCGAGGCGCAGTTCGGTGACTGAACGGGAGCGAACCTGCTGGCTCGCGAAGGCGAACACGGCAACGGTCACGAGGCTGCCGACGGCCACGGCCACCATGAGCTCGACCAAGGTGAAGGCGCGCTCGGTCGACGAATTCATCGCTCTCGAACCACCAACTGGGTGCCGATTTGCCGAATGGTGCCGACCTCGCGCCAGCAGACCTGGACGTCCGCGATCACCGCGTTCGGGTTGTGTGCGCTCCCGTGGTTGGAAAGGGTCGTGTCGACCCGAAAGGTCCAATCTGGCCCCTGGGGTGCTGCTGTCGTGAGGTCGAGTGGAACCTCGGTGTATTGGGTGCAGGGGCCGTCCGCTGCCAGTGCGTTCGGCCCGGCGGCGCAGGAGGTCGGTGCGCCCATGCATCCGCTGCTGCGCAGAAAGTCCGCGCCCAACAGGCTCAGTTCGTCGACCCGATGCTCCAGCAAGTAGGCGGCTTGGGTCATGGCGTTGGATGTGCTTGCGGTTCGAGTCGACACCCGGGTCAAGTAGGATACGGCCGTCACGGCCACTGCGAAGACGCCCACCGCCACCACGGCCTCCATCAGCGTGAATCCCCGTTGGCTGGCCACCGCCCCAACGTTTTCGCAAATCTCGGACCAGCGCGGAACCCCGGTCATTGGGCGCTAAGGACCGGGTGTGCGCACAAAGTGTTTCGGGGGTGCGACCCCATCCGGCGCCCGATTTCCTTCGAAGGGAAACGAGCTTTCGAGGGTCCGGGCGTGGGCGCCGGGCGACTGGCTCG